>JBKQSL010000045.1:0-108524 GCA_052143655.1 Streptosporangiaceae bacterium
CGTCAGACAACCAGGAACGTTACGAGAAGGAGCCCTCCGCATGCGAATCGGAACCATCAAGCCGGACACTCCGGCAGTAAGCACAGCAAAACACTTAACACTGCATCACCCCAGGAGAGCCGCACCCGACGGCTTTTCTGGAAGCAGAGCTGCCCGAGGATGCCCGGCCTCGTATAGCAGAAGCCGTCAGCACACTACGCGATGTAACCCTCATACGGAATACCCTCCTCCAGCACGGAGGTCAGAGTCCCGATGGATATCCGGCGCTAGCACGTCTTGGCCTTAATATGCCAGTAACGGACTGGCAGGCGGCGTGGGACACGGTGCAGTTCCGCGTTATCCACGCGTTCAACGCTTTGCGCGAGGAAATCGAGCAGTTCCGCTCCATCGACGCCGAATAGCCTGCCGTGACCACGCCTAATCCCCTAGTGTTCGGCTGGGCATTACCGGACTAGTAAATCCGAGTCCTACAATGGAATCGTCTCAGATGAACACGCAAAAGGGCGGTTCCAGAATGCGCACCAAGGTCCCGCTGGCGGGAACGTAGACGCTGAAGTCGAACGTGAGTTACGAGCTCGCGCAGCACGCGAACGCCGACCTTTATCGCAGGTCATGAACGATATTCTGCACGCCACCTGCTGCCTGATCCGGACGAGCACGATAATCCCGAAGTGACGGCGTGATGGAGCGCAGCGCCAGCCCCAGTCTGGGCGGCTTACTCGGGGGCACATGCCCGGTGTGCCGGGCCGAGAAGCCGGTGGCGGACGGCGCGGTCATGCCGCACGACCGGCTGGAGCAGGCGCCATCGCTGATGCTGCGCGGCAGCGTGCGCACCGCCTGGTGCCCCGGCAGCCACCAGCCTCCGGCTGATGCCGATCCGATGCCGGTGCGCCCTCCCCGCCGGTTATCCCGCCTGCTGCGCTGGCGGTCATCGTGACGGCCAGCGAGGTCATCGAGGTCACCACCCCGCGCATGTGCGCCATCGGCGGCTGCGAGGAGCCGGTCAGGCGGCGCGGGATGTGCGGCGCCCATTACGGCCGGTGGCTGAGGCAGCGTGACGACATGCAGCCCATCCGTCCTGGTGACCAAGCGGGGCAGGGGAAGCGATACCCCGGATTGTCCGCCGCTGAAATGGCCGGGCGCGCTGACCGCCCGGTAGAGGAGGTGCGCCGGAACCTGGAGTGCGCCGTCTCGGCCGGGTGGATGGTCAAGACCGGCGCCGACACGTACCGCCTCGCCGGCAGCGAAGATCGCCGCCAGGGCGGAGATGCGGCATGACCGCCCGCACCGTCGATGTCGGTAGCGGTGTCACCCTGAAGGTCACCGGCCGCGAAGTCATCGTGTACGAGGGCGGCGATGGCCTGGCGCTGCTCAGCCTGGACGCGACGCGGCGGATCTGGAAGGACAGCTCCGAGCTGGCGCAGATCATCGACGCGCGACTGGCCGAGGAAGAGCAGCGCCGGCAGTACCTGGTGGACCGGCGCCGGGAACAGCGCGCTGCCGCGAGGAAGAACGCGGCGGCGGCCGCCTGATGGTGCTCAAGCTGAGGATCGGCGCCCCGGGCGCGTGGGCCGCCGCAAAGTGCCGCCAGTTATCAGTAAGCCAGGACTACGACCCAATGTTCAGCGACGATCCGGATGAGCGACAGACTGTTGAGCCAGTTGACGAACGTCGCACTGCCTCCTTCACGATTGCCCCGATTATGGAAGGCATGACCGTGCGGCCGCCCCCTGGGTTCCCGCTGCCTGACCTGGTGACTGTCGCGAACCGCGTCCTCGCCGAGGAAGCCGAGGCTCTTCGCGCAGCGATGGACCAATTCAGCAGTGCGGTGCAGCCCGGAAGTCCGTGGGCTCAGGATGAGGCTGCTGTCGCCAGCCATGAAGATCCACATGCAAGAGGCAAGGCGGCAGTCCTGCTCTACGCCCGGCATCAGGCTGCGCTGATCTACGTCAACGCCTGGGACCACCTGAACTCCCTGGCCAGGATTCTCGGCGGCGACGGGGCGATGCCCCTGTTCACCCCCGCAAGTCTGTCAAGGGTCGTGTGCGAGGCAGCCGTCAGGTTCGCCTGGCTGATGGATCCTGACGTCAGCAGCGCCAAGCGGCTCGTACGTGGCGCGGTCGCCCTGCACATCAGTGCCGAAGAACGATCCAGGGGCGTGCGCGCCATCCTCGCCGAGCGCTTCGACCCGCGCGTTTATCAGCACATGGTCCACAGCAGCAGCCAGGAGCGGGAATCCGTCCGCAAACTGATCGACGGCGCCGGAATGGTCTTCGGGCAGTCCCGGAAAGGCAACGCGAAAGTACGGCTCGAAATGCAGTCACCCAGGGTCTCCGTGCCGCTGAAGATCGACATATCCAACCTGATGGCCGAACTGCTGCCTGACTCGCCTAGCTGGTACAACATCGGCTCCAGCGTCACCCACAGCTATTACTGGGGCCTCCGGGATATCAACGACTCCCGCCCTGGCCAGCCGCTGTCCCTGACGCCCAGCGTGCTGGACATCGGGGCTGCCGTCGAGTCCGCGATCTCCGCATCGGCCCTGATCGCCGGACATTGCGGCAAGATGAACGCCACGATCCCGCACTCCAGGTTCAGCAGGCCATAGAGCGCCGCGAACAAGTCGATGCCCTCATGCGCAGGGCGACCACCTCGGCATGGGCCCGCATCTCAGCCGACCAGCCGCATCGCGGATCATGAAGTTGGCGCACTTTCATCGCTGCACAATGAACGGGCCCGTAACCGCCAGGAACCGGAAGCCCGCCGTCGCCAGCATGCCGATGCTCCAGGCACCGGTCACGGCCGGATCGGTTGCGGGCAAGCGAGCATTTAACCCGGTGATCAGGCCGTATGATCCCGTCATGGCTAAAGTGCGCATCACCGGCATCAGCCTCCCGGCGGGATTCGGCGTCCAGTGGGAGTTCGCTGAAGGCGACAAGGAGATCGCCAGGAAGGCCATCACCTTCCTGGAGAACCGGCGGGTCCTGTTCGGCGAGCGGCATATGGAAGACGAGATGCACTGCGTCCGGTCAGCCATCGAGATCCGGAACAAGCTCACCGACCTGATCCCGTCCGCCGCTGACGGCGGCGGCGTTGAGCACTCCCTCCGCGCCATACGAGCCGCGTGCACGCAGTTCGTGAACCGGGCCGGACCCGGGGCAATGAATTTCCGGGGGCACTACGGCGGCGCAGTCAACCCCTTCGGCCTGGCACTCGGCGACTTGCGCTCGCTGGTCGGCATCCAGGTCGCGCTCCTAGCGGACCGATACGGGCTGAAAGTGGAGGAAGACCTGCACACGATCTTCCCCCCGCCGGACGATCCGGATCTGTCATGGCTCCCGGGCTTCGGCGATGGGTAGTGATGCCTTCATCGCGATGCCACAACGGCAAACCCCGTAGATTGCTGACCTTACTCTGTCGAGGGTCGCCCGGTCGCTTTAAGAGGCTGGTGCGCGGCACCAGGAGCACGGCTCCCAGATCACGTCCCACCAGCTCCACCACCACACGCCTCCCACCACGTGCTCCGGTGCGCGCTGCCAGAACAGGCGGCTGAAGTAGTGGATGTAATCCTGGTAGGCCGATGTCGCCTGGACCGTGCGATAGAGGACAACGGTGCGCCGTCCGAGAAGCGAGCAGCCGGAAGTAGTGCACCCCTCACCCAGCCACGCCCGATGGCCTCGGCGCGGGTCCACTGGAGCCCGGTGATGTCCCGTAGCTCCAGTTCCGGCTGGAGGTAGAAGTGCCTCGGCCGGTTTGCATAGTTCCATCCGTACGGCTGGCCGGTCGGGAACGTCACGTACGTGTGCCAACTGGGCTGAATGCTAGCCGTGGCAGCGGGGGGCCGTCGCCAAGCCGACCGCGAGCGCCAGCCCGGCTGCGCAGAGCGCAAAGACTGTACTGATCCTGTGGCGGTTCATCAGAACCCCCAGTAGCCCCAGCTCGTGACGTACAGCGAGTGCGGTGCGGCCAGCGGCTTGGGCTGGGTCGGCCCAGGACAGCTACATGTCGTGGTAGTAGTACCGCCCGTCGTGCCGCCAGGTGTTGCCCGTGGTCACCGTCACCGGGACCGTGTAGTACGGGCAGTCGACCATCGGCGTGCAGCCTGCGCGGACCGCATGCAGGTAGCCCTTCACTGTGGCCGCGCCTGTGTGGTTGTACGGATACCAGTGCAGGTCCGTCAGGAACGGGGAACCGCCCTGCCCGAAGAGGATCCGGACGGGCTGATCCGCGAAAGTCCAGGCATGGGAGTCATTCAAGACCACCCCCGGGGCATTTGTAGTTCGTGCACTGGGGCAGCGGGACGGCCTGTACGGCGGTCAGCGGAGTTAAGGCGCCGGCGAGCAGGGCGGCAACAGCGAAGAGCACTGCTGCCCACTTTGTGATCCTTATCATGATATCTACCCCCTCATGGCTCAGGCTCCGACGCTTGAGCGCCCCCGAATTAGGGACGGATGTCCTGCCCCCGGACGGACCGAAGGCCCGGCGGCAACATGCAGGCGCACGATAATGAGCCAGTGGCAGCCAGGAAGCCCGCACGACCGCCCATCACCAGCATCCCGCTCACCAAGCGCACCGGTTACATCCGGTACGAGCTGAACTGGCAGGCCACCGCTTTGCGGATGCAGTATGAGCGCCTGGTTCACCATCTCGGGCTGTCCGAGAACGAGCGGCTTCTCGGCTACATGCAGTCGGTCACCGACCTGGATTACCTGGTCATCACCGCGCACCGGATCTACCGCCTCGCAGACATTGCTAAGGGCTACGGGATTGACCGGGACGGCGAGCTGAAGGACGTCATCGGCGCGTTCCGCCGGGACTGGAAGCCGAAGCTGATCAAGATCCGGGATGCGCTGGAGCATCTGGACCACGGCTCGGTGGGCCTGCTGCCGTACGAGGGCGACGGCGTCATCACGTTCGCGTCCATCCTTGGTCCCATCGACGTCCACGAGCTGTACAAGGCGGCGGATGAGCTATGCCAGGCGATCAGCCGCGCTGTCGCGTCTTGCGGGCCGTAATCAGACTTGAGCGAGTAACTACCTCCCGGGTTGTCTCACTATGCGAAACGGTACTTTGCGCAACCAGATAGTTGTGAAGCACCAGCAGAAGTGCGGAACTGCACTGCCCGTTCTCTTCTTACGCATCAGCGCGCTCGGGCACCCCGTCACCCCCGTGACGTCACTGAACTCTGCGCTTCGGTCGTAGACCCCTCATCACCAGCGCACTGGCGCATAGCCCTTAGTTACTCGGGAACCGTTAATGAGGCGGGGAAACATCGTGTACGCCATACGCAGTCAATCAGGTATTGCGCACGGCATAGGCAGCAGCGCCACCGGTAAGGGAAATAGGCATGAACTACCGGCACCACTACTTCGGCTACCTGGACTGTGGGGCCTGATCATCGTCGCCATCGGCGTCGCCGGGATCAGGTTCACCTGGTACAGGAATCGCAGGTATGAACGCCAGCAGCACGACAGCCCAGGTCGCGAGTAAGAACGTGCTGCGCCTCCAGATTCCCGGCCGACGTGCGCAGCCCGAGGGCGGGGCCTGCTACCTACTGCTACTGCAGCGCATAGAAGAGCAGCAGATAAGCAAGCAAGAACTGCTAAACCACGAGCAGAAGCAGCGGTACGAGAGTCGAACCGGCGACACACTACTAGGACCAGGAACTCTCTCCAACCTGGTGAGCAGCTCAATCAAGCCCTCATCCCCTCTTCCACCTGGTCACACTCGCAGTGATCATTAACGTTAATTCTCCGTAGTGGCGGTAATTGGCAGTAATCAGCACATCATTATCCTGTCTAACGAAGTTCAGTGCCCTATTTAATGGCTGATGAATAACACGCCACGCCGCCCCTCAGCCTCTATTTATGGCATCAGCATGGCAATGATCCCAATGCCATTAACTCTAATGGCATTAATTCATAGGGGTCATTGCCGTTAACCGGGTGCGCACCCGCATATTGGCGACGGGCAGCCAGTCATTAAGCGTGGCCAGTCGCAGCCTGCCCGGCCTCATCGACTCCAGCAGCGCCAGCACGTCCTGGTCGTCAGCGCTCCTGCCCGCCTCGCGCAGCCTCTTCTCATCCACCTGCACCGTGATCGTGATAATGGACATCAACCCCCTGACCTGGGAGTTTACGGCGCTATGCACCGAGTGGCATGATGATGCCCGTGCATGAGCCGCACCAGGACTGGCACGACCTGCGCTGGTCAGCATGGGTACCGGTCGAGGACATCGAGCGGGTACCAGCCAAGCGAGGCATCTACCGGCTGCGCTGCCAGTCCAGCAAGGACAAGCTCATCTACGTGGGCATCAGCGACCGGCTCAGCTCACGGCTGAACGGGTTGCGTCGTGCTCTGCCGAGGGCCCGGCAGCATATGGATGACCAGACCTATGTCGGCCACTCAGCCGCCCGCTGCGTTGTCCAGCACCAGGATCGGGGCGAGAGCGTCGAGGTGAGCTGGGCAGAGATCGCCGGCATCGACCGGCGCGAGCTGATGGGCCTGGAGGTAGACCTGATCGCCGCGTGCCGGGCGGCGTACGGCCACAGCCCAGCGTGCCAGTTCCACGGGGAGTAGCCCTGATCAAAGCAGCATTACGGGACTAACCTCCAACGTTGTCAACGGTGTGCAGCATGATCCTTTAGGAGTTTTGGCCGGTCAGTATGGGTGTTAGGCGCCCAGGGCGCATAGGCGGTTCCTGGGGCCTTGACGGGCGCCACAGCGCCTGTCAGGGGGGGCGGGCCATCAGCCGATATAGGCACTGAGGCGCTACAGGGGCACACGGAGGCCATTACGGCGATAGTCAAGTTTAGGCAAAATCGAAGAGGCTACCGGTGCGCAGGGTGATGGCAGGACTACCCGTAATTGCGGTTTATTAATTAAATCCCCATAACTTTATAGGACATAGATAGTTAGCACAGGTAGTTAGTTTGAAACAAGAAGGGGGCACCGTTAAGCCGGTCTTGCCGAGGAAAGGGCACCAGGAGATTTTCGCAGATCCCGCCTTCCACCCAGGTGACAGTGCCCGGATTCTGGACAGTACGGGGCTTATCCGGGGGGGTTACATATCGCCCATCAGCCCGCGCAGCCTCCTGATCCGCTCGTCAAGGTAGCGGGCCGCCTCGTAGATTTGCTCAGCGGCAGCGGCCGGGCTCGCTCGATCAAGCATGATCGCCGCATCCATCAGCGCCTCCACCGCTCCCGGCCTCAGTGTCCTTTTCAGCGTGTCAGCGGCCAGGTACAGGGCGTCGGCCGTGCTGGGATTGATATGCCGGGCCGCCTGGTGCAAGATCAGCGCGGCTTCAGGGTCTATCAGCTCGATCTCCGCCAAGGCGTCACGGATCGCCTGCTTAGTCGCCTCGGTCCCCTGCTGGATCATGTCGCGGAGGGTGTCTTCGGTCAGGCCGGACATCCCCTTGAGCTGAGCAATCGGGCCTTCCTCACGGCTGGCCTTCCACTGTTCGAGGACCTCGATGGGGTAATCCTCGGGCTTCACCCGGTCCACGTACTGATGGTGCGGAGTGCAGAGGTAGATGAGGTTGCACCAGTGCCGCCGGTCCTCGTTGCTCATCGCCGGCACATACCGGGGGCCGTTGGGCCGGGCTGCCCTGATATGGGCGATCTCCAGGTTGTTGACAGGAGTGCCGTTGACAATAACGGTGACCGGCGCGCTGCAAGGAGGATCGGGCCAGTAGCAGGTCCCCTGGCCCAGGGCTGCAAGAGCTGTCAGCGTAGCGCGGGTATATCCGCGCGGATCAGGCATTACATCCTCCGGGAATGTCTAATTGAGATTCACGGACCGTTTAAGGACGGAGAATGCTGATCACGCCCACTACAGCGCTTACGCATCCTGCTGTCACGCTGATTATTCCTGCGATGCCTCCCATTTGCTCGATCTTGGTTTGTTCCAGTCTGACCAGAACGGCCACGTCACTAGGAGGGTGGTCATGAAGAGAGCGAGCTTGCCCCGGATTTTTCGTCAGGTTGCCGGCGCGCATGCGGTGCCAGCCCAACCGCGCGTACATTTTCGCGAGCGTATGATCCGTGCTTCCTCTGCTACAACCGAGTAGCAAACCGTTGACGCTGTTCTTGCATGGCTTTCTGTTGAGCGTAGTCACACCGCATGTCGTCGGGAGACTGAACAGTATCAGCCATCCAATGATCCCGGCCACCGCTCCTGTAGATAGTAAGCCCCACCCGATATTACCGGCAGCGAATGCCAGCACAGCGCACACGATGAACCCGGCAAGCAATCCTAAAAGTGTGATGCCTTTTGCCGTGGCGTCATCTCCTCGGGCTCAGCCCGCTGTGTCATAGCACCCCCTGCGCTCGCCAGGAATAATGCACCGCACTCAGGTACCGGGGTAACTCTCCCGATGAACGGCTCATGCTCGGAATCTAACCCGGCCTGGAGATTCCGGCTAGTGGCTCTTTAGCGTTGCGCAGAGCAGTGCCGTAGGGGCGCTGGATGAGCTGGACCGGCTGGCGTCGCTGCTGGAGCGCGGGCTGCTGACCCGTGAGGAGTTCGAGGCAATGAAGGCGAAGATCATCGCAGGCTGAGCGCGTCCCGGCAGCCTGATTTGCCCGGCGTGCACTGGCGGGCGGACCATCGGGGTCATGGGCAACTTCTCGAAGCACCCCAGGGCTACGGAGCAGCAGCCGCCTGACGCGCCCGCGCTGCCGTCCGGCACGAAGCCAGTGCCCCTTAGCGGCCCCGTGCACGATTCGTCCATGACAACGGGGAAGTACGTGCCCAGTCGCGATCCACGAAGGCCGCCTAGGGAGAAATTTCCGAGTAGCAGAGAGCGCACCGACCGGAAGCCCTCGTTTGAGCGGGAGGTCCCGATCGAGCAGATGCCACCTGAGGGCAAACAGGAGATGGCGCCTGAGGTCAATCAGGAGATAAAGCCGGTAAAGGATGCGTCCAGCAACGGGCAGCTACGCAGTCCCGCGACAGGTCCCGTGACGAAGGGCGTCGAGGACACGGCCGTCAACTGCCTGACTTCGGCACTGGAGACGGTTGCGAAACTCGCCGTCCCCCATCTCGCCCCGGTCGTCACCATGTGCGAGTTCGTGATCAAGGGCATCGACGCGTGGAAAGGCCTGGACTCTACCGGGGGAAAGTCGATCACACTTCCGGTGCCGATTCCTGGCCTACCTGGTGACTTTAGCCTGAACGTGCGTTTCGACCTGACCGAGGACTCCAACCACTCAGGCTTCTCGGCGTCGGTCAGCCCGCCTGGCCCCCTAGCCGGCGCGTTCTCGCTCAAGCCTCTGGATCAGCCAGGCAGCCAGCAGCAGGCGGAAACTACCAAGGCGGGCGCAGAGCCCATCAAACCGTACGCCGGGTTGCCCCTTGACCAGCAGCGGGTGTTGCGCGCCGCTGAGCAGCAGATCGGGCCCGAGCTGGCTGCGAAGATGCCGGACCGGAGTCGGCGGCGCCTGCTGCTGGGCTACGACCCTGAATTGCGGTTCTGTGTGTGGGCGTGCGCTGAAGCCTGAGGACAGGCCGGGCATTCGTGGCCGCCTTGCGCAGGTGCCCCTCCTCGTCGGGTCATGCCGCGTCCGTCAGATTGAGGCGGTCCGGTGGGGTGCTGGCGGGCACCGGCACGGAGGCGCCCGTAACTACGAGCGGTAACGCCGGCCGGGTAGTACCAGGTGGGGTGCGGGAGACGTCGCGCGGGACATCGTGGGGGACGCGTGGGACATGCGGGACATGTCCCACACTGGACGCGAGCGGGACGACCCTGAATTAATGAATTGCTATACGCGCGGAAGCCACGATGATGATTTTTAATACTTTCGGGGCTGGCAATGCATGAGCGATCATTGCAGCGCGCTCTTGGCGATGTCCCACTGTCCCACCATGTCCCACTCCCTGTTTTATTAACAAATTCCGGTGCCCAGTCACGCATCCGCCACCGCCGGGTGGTAGGTATCGTCGTCACTCAGCGTGACCTTTTCTTCGTCCAGCAGCAGGTCCAGCGCGTCATCGACGTACTTCCTGTCGCGGCTGGCCGCTGCGTGCTGCAGCAAGCGGCGCTTCATCGGGCCGTCCTTCTTCAGCTTCCGCACGATGACGCCGGCCACCCGCTGCACCTGCTGGTCCGCGTACTCCTCCTCGCTGGCGCGCACGCGGGTGGCGGTGAGGACAGCGCCCTCGGCGTTGAGCGCGTGCCGCGCCCGCGCCGCCCGCGCGTTCTTCTCCTGCACCGCGTCGATGCACTTCTGGCGGGTGTTGCGGGACACCTCCATGAGGATCCCCGCCAGGTCCCAGTCCTCGTCGCTGATCTCCCCCGGCTCTTCGCTGGAGATGATGGCGATGGCGGCGGCGGCCTTCAGCCGGCACAGCATCGCGTGGCCTTCCAGCCCGGCCTCCTTCCCGGAGTTGCGCGCGTGGTGATCGGCTGCCACTTCAAGGATGGCCTTGTCGCACACGCGCAGGTCGCGGTAGGTATCCAGCTCGCGGATATGCGGCGGGGCGGCCATGTCCAGCGTCTTGATCTCGCTGTCGCCGTTGCGGATGCGGGCGAGCACAGCGTCAGGATTGAACGGCGGCCCGTCCGGGTCGGTGCCCGGAAGCCATAAGAACCGCTGGGGGGTGCCGCCGGCGCTGTCGTCCAGCAGCACGGCGGCGACCTCGGGCTGGATCGCGCAGACCAGAGTCAGCCGGTAGGAGTCCTGCTCCACCGTCAGGTTGCGGGCCTGCTCGGCGTTGGTGAACCCGATGCGCTCCCCCATCCAGGCCGACCGGAGCAGCGGCAGCAGCGTCGCGCCCTTCCGCTCGGCCAGCCGGGTGATGATCTCCACCTCCTCGACGGCCACGAGCAGCGTGTCGGTGATGCGCTTCAGCTCCCCGCCTTCACGCCGGACCATCGCGCGGACGATGCCTTCCCCGGTGCCCGCGTTGCTGATGTGCGCCACCCCGGGCACCATCTCGGCGGCGACCCGGGCTGCGTTGCCCTTGCCCTGGCCGGATGAGCCGACGATCCCGGCGAACATGTTCAGGCTCTTCCGGGTCCCGACGATGCCGGGGATCGTCAGCCGGTGGTCGGTCAGCGCGACGGCGCGGGCCATCACGCAGCCGAGCAGTGCCCACGGGGGGACGCCGCGCTCCCGTGCCACGTCCCGGATGATCTTTAAGTTGGGCCGGGCGTCCCAGAACTCAGCTTCCCGGTCCGCGTGGTCAAGCGCCGGGTAGCGGATCTTGCCGTCGCGCTCCAGCGCCTCCTTGCTCCACTTGCGCGCGTCGTCGGGCAGCTCGTCTGCGAACTTCGCCGCCACGCGGGTGATCTTCTTGCGGAGATCATCGTCAGTGAACGGATCGTCGGAGCGGGCGTCGGGGTTATCCCGAGCGGTGATGTCGCAGATCTGCCGCACGGTGGCGAAGATCTTGGACTGGTCATGGGTTTTGCCCCATATGCCCCGGATAACCCGCGTGATGGTGATGTCGTGCGGGAGGGGGAACGGGATGCCACCGGCCAGTAGCTCCTCGAACCCCGGCAGCGGCTCGCCGCTGTCGTACACGGCGTCGGATGACGGCTTTGACCACAGGTCGGTGATGAACTGCGCCAGCCTGCGCCCGGAGACGTCGCCGACCGGCGGCGGCCCGTCCGGGAACCGCACCCAGCGGTACGGCCGGACCACCCCGTCCGCCTTGGACTTCTTCTCGGTCGGCGGGATGATCAGCATCCCGATGCTCTCGTTGCCGTCCCGCGAGCCCTTCAGGTCCAGCCCGGGAAACTTGTCCTGCCCGAACCCGTCCTTGGACCCGATGCCTAACGGCGCGGTCAGGTAGTGCCGGCCTCCGCTGGGAGTGACCGTCTCCCCGTACACCGTGGGCATCTCGCCGCCGAGATGGTCAGCCAGCTTGTCCAGCGAGCCGGGGCACTTATAGGAGTCCTCGTCCAGCCCGTTGAAGATCTTCATGACTGCGCACAGGCCCATGTTCCGGCCGGGCTTCCACCGGTCCACTACGGCCGGGTCGCCCTTGGCCTGCTTCCAGGAATCGCCGCCGGCGTACCTGCCATGATCATCGAAATAGCAGATGAACAGCGGCACGCCCCAACGCGCGAGTTGCCTGGCACGCTCCAGATCCTCACGCTGCTGGCTGGTTAGGCCGCTGCCGCTCAAGATCTCGCCGGCGGCAAGCTGGTGGGCGCTCTTCCTCACCGGGCCACCCCCGCCCGGGTCGGGCTGGTGCGGGGGCAGTGGCCTGGTAATAACCTGTTTCTCCGGTAATTCCTGAACGCCCGGCCGGTAATTGGTCTGCTGTACAATATTCACTAGGACTTGACTCCTCGCGGTGGTTTCGGTCTACCTCTGGTTAGGACGGGTGAACGGGCCGGGGAACGCCTCCCCGGCCCGGTTCCCTTTAGGCAGCAGCCACCAGCCGCTTAGCGGCGATGGATGGTACGAGAAGGTGCACGATCTCGTGCTTGTTGTGGCACCGGCCGCCACATACGCTCTTCGGCAGTGAGATTTCGGCCAAGGCCGACTGCGTGTCTTCGAGGCTGGGCCAAAGGCTGACCGATAAGACCCGGCACCATGCGAGGACGGCCCACTCACCCTCGCCCGATACCCAGCAGTGCCTCGGCCACTGGCACCGGGCGGCGACATTGTAAGTCTGGTGCTTTACCGGGCAGCGCCGGTGCGATAGCGGCCGGTATAAGTTCTCGGCCTCGGGGTTGAACAGCTTGTCGTTGTCGAGGTACATTGATGGTCTCCAGTTAGTTGATGTCCGACCAGGCCCGGGGCTCCACCCCCGGGCTTAGTCATTTCTGGGGTCAGGCAGCGATCAGCCGCCCTGCCGTACTGGTGTCCCGCTCCCGCTGGGCCAGCCAGGCGTCCACCTCGCTGCGCCGGTAGTAGCGCTTGCGCGGGGTCAGCAGGAAGCTCGCCGGGCCGAACTGTTCGCGGCGCCAGCGGTCGAGCGTCTGCCGGGACACGCCGAGATAGTCCATTACCTCGGCGGGGGTCATGAAGTCCGGGCTGTCGTGCATGAAACCTCCTCAGGGGCTCACTTATATGGTAGCGGCGGTGAGCGTGAAAAAGGTAACGCGGGCCCCGCGCTGACCGCCGGGCGTGCTTATGTACCCCACATTGTTGAGGGCAAGAGAATATGTACCCCATATGAGGTACATGACCGGGGCAGTACCCGAGTTCACCGGCTCTCGGTGACGTTCTGACTACGCTGCGCCGGTCGTTCCGGGAAAGTACCCGCCTGGGTTTGACAACGCCTAAGCCGCGCCGGGTACGGTGCCCCTGACAAGTGAATGAGGGAACGCGGAGAGCGGTCCATCCTGGATTTAAGTCCCTTCGCGATCCGTGTTCTCGGGCGTGCGTGGGGCGCGCTACTGTAAACACCGAGCCGATGGGGGCCCCCACACCCCATCGGCTCCTCATGCATTTAAGGCAGTATCACGGTGAATCAGTTTCCGGTCCGCCCGTATGTCGGCGTCGGGCTCCCCATGTCATCCAGGACCGCGCATGTGATCGAGGGCGCGGTGATCGGCGTGGTGGCGGGCAACGCGCTGGCCCGCTGGCCGCGCCTGCGCTACGTCGCCGCGATCATCTGCCTGCTGCTCGCCGCGTACTTCGTCGTGGCGGGGATCCACTTCGGCGAGGCTGCCGGCAGCTTGGTGTACGCGCTCGTGCTGGCCGGCATCGCCGCGCTGTTCATCCGGTCGGGTTGCAAGGGCATCGCGAAGATGAAGCTGAACCGCACACCCGGATGGATGGCCGCTCTGCCGACCGGTCAGGCAGTGCCTTCGGGCCCCGACGTCAGCTTCAAGATCACGAGCGTGGTCCCGGACGAGGCGACGGTCCGGTCCGACGCCGCCCGCACCTGGGCGACCGCGATCCTGGAGTTGGAGAACGGGCACACGCACTCGGCGCTGCTGGAGTCAGATGGCCGCCAGGTGCGCTGGCAGGCCGCCCCGGCAGGTTCGTGCTGAACTGGCACGCTACTCCATTCCCGCCGAACCTTTCTGAACTACTTCGTACAGGCGTACCATTCGCCTTGGGGGACGTTCATGGCGCTACGTTTCAATCCGCCGCCAGGCTGGCCGCCTGCACCTCCCGGGTGGACGCCGCCGCCAGGCTGGAGTCCCGATCCGTCGTGGCCGCCGGTACCTCCGGGCTGGCAATTGCTGGTGCTGGACGCGGCGCCCAGCGCGCAGCAGCCAGCCGATAGTCCCGAGCCCCTGGTGCAGCAGCAGCGGGCAGTACCCGTCACCAGCAGCTCGGTCCGGCCGCCCTTCGTAACACGCGGGTGGGGCAGGCTCAGTCCCTGGGCTAGGCCATTCGCGCTGATCGGTTCGGCGGTCGTGCTGATCGTCGTCGTTGTAGTGCTCGCGCAGCCGGGCACGCCGTCGCCGCCTCCCGGCGGCTGGTACGCGGCGGGCGTGCAGTACGAGCACGCCAACGACGTGGCGCAGGGCAACGCGCGTCTCATCGGCCCGTTCAGCATGCTGGGGCACGAGTGCCGCCAGCAGCTCGCGTGGGTTGAGGCGGGTCACCCGACGCTGGTTCACAACCCGCCGGTGCCCCCGCTGAGTGCTAAGCAGAGCTGGCTAAACGGCTGCCAGGCAGGCTATTTGCACGACCATCCAGACCAGCAGGTCATTAACGGGCTCTTCCAATGAACCGCCTGATCTGGCCCGTTGCGATTGTCCTGGCGGCGCTGATCCTCTCGGCAGGGGTGCTGACCGCGTACTCGCTGCGCCACCATCCGCCCGCCAGCAACGGGCCTAGCCACCCTGCTGTGGCCGCTTCGCCGTCCGCCTCGTCACCGCACCCGATTAACGCCTCCAAGGCGGCGTCAACCCTGGAAATGGACCCGACTCTTGCGCTGCGCTATGCCGAGAACGGCGTCGGCGGGTGCCTGCAACAAGCCTGGGACAACGCGGGGTATGCCAACATGTTCGATGAGTACGCGGGCAGCGGCGTGGTGCAGTTCAGCACCGGCACCCAGCAAGATCCCACCGGCAGCACCCAGGCGCGCACGCTGATCTCCGTCACGGTTCACCAGAACGGCACGCTATCCGCGAATGCCGCCCTGGAGCACTGGGGTTGCCAGCCGTACCGCTTCCGCCCACGGGGCGGCGTCACGGCTCCGTCGGCTCCGACCATGCCCCGGCCGCCCGGCCTGGACAAGTCCGGCCCCCTTGACGTCGGCTGTGCTACCCAGGGGAACACGGCAACCGTGACGTTCTACAACCCGGGCAGTTCCACCCAGACGGTCGGGTCATTCACGCTGGACTGGGAGTTCTACAACAGCGACCCTGACAACGGAACGCCGCAAGGCGAGGACACGTACAGCGGCCGGTGGCCCGTCAGCTCCACCAACATCGCTACGGTCACCCTCAGCGTGCCAGCGATGCTGTCGGGCGACTCCTCGTGTGCGGTAGCTGGATGGAGTCAGTACGGGGTCTCGGTGCAGCCGGGCGGCTGACTCAGCTCGCAACAAGCTGTAACGCGACTACGCCGCCGATCCATGGACGTTACGAAGCTCTTGCTGGACGCCATGGATAAGTACAACTCAGACGGCGGAACCTATGACGAACCGCTGGCGGAGGTCATATCCCGGGTCCGGGTGAACGGCTGCATGACCAAGCTGGACCTGCTGGCGATGATCACCTGGAAGCGCATCCGCACCGCCGCGCCGTGGGTTTACGACCTGCTGACCACTCAGGATGCGAAGGTGCGCGACTGTACCGAGGCGGCGTTCCAGCCCGGGTTGTCCGACCAGCAGCGCATCGACGCGCTGAAGGACATCCCTGGGTGCAGGGGCGGCGCGTCCATGGCCACGGTCGCGCTGTGCGCATACGATCCGGTGGAGTTCGGCATCATGGATGACCGGGCACTGGATGCGCTTGAGGATGACCCGCTGGAGATAGACCTGCACCGGAGGCGCAGGGGCCTGACCTTGCGCTACCTGATCAAGGTTCGTGAACTCCGGGACATGCTGGCGCAGGTCCGGACGGGCGTCACCGCCCGCAACTTGGACCAGGCGCTCTTCGTAATTGGCGACCCGAAGCGGCGCCGGGTTACGGGGCCGAGAAGTTCGTCCGAAACTTAAGACCCAGGCGGCTTGTTGCGGGTGAAGAACAGGTAGAGCGTGATGGAGGTCAGGGCCCCGCCGAACGCCTGCCCTATTGGTCCCGACCCCGCTGGCGGCAGCAGGTGCAGCAGCCCGAGGTTCGCTCCGCCGACCGGCACGACGATCGTCCAGAACATCTCCCGGCTGGTCAGGCTGTGCAGCCCTTCGGTGACTGCCTTGCGCACGGACTTCTCCAACTCAGCTGGAGTCGGAGACTTGGTGACCTCGAAGATATCGACGGCGCCGCCGGTCTCTGCCAGGACCTTCGGTTGAGGGATAGTAGTAGTGGCTTGAACGATCGCCGGGTAGACGGTGGCACTGGTCGTCAGCGTGCCCTCACCTCGCAGGACTGCCGCTGCCTGCCACACCTTCTCCACATCGCGCATGTCCACGAACTCGCTGACCTGCCGCTGAATCTCGCTGGCGTGGCGCGACAGCGACTCGATCAGGTCCTTGTTCGCCTGGTATGCCTTCAGCGCGGGCTCGGCTAGCTCGTACAGCTTTCGAACCTGCTCAGCCAGCCGCCGGATCTCCTCCTCGTCCACGGCGGCGATCCTACCGGCGCCCGGCGACAGCGCCCGGCCGTCCGGCGCGCCGGACTTGTTCTGTTCGAGTCGCTGGTGATGGCAGGGAACGTAGTTGCTCACCTACTCATAGCCCCAGGTCAGGCCGTCGATTCGACACCCCGTGATGGCAGGAATCCGCAAATTCTGATGGCAAAGCCCCGTCCGGCTGTCCGAAACGGGGCTTCTAGCTGGGCAAACACAATATTAAGATGGCTCCCGCGATAGGACTCGAACCTATAACCTGCCGGTTAACAGCCGGACGCTCTGCCGATTGAGCTACGCGGGACTGCACGGCGCCGAGGTGCGGTACTGGCTTGCAGGCCCTTCCTCGCCGCGGCCACCAGGGTAGCGTAGCCGGCACTATGCCGGAGCGCATGCCGCCTCCGGAGCGCATAACCCGCCGCGTGGCGGGCATGACCGGAAGGTCCGGCGCGTTTCGGGCGGGCGGCGGGAACGAGAACTCCCCGGGAACGTCCGGGACCCCGCGGCCACTCCGGGCCGGGACAGCTCAGCCCTGCACTGCCCGGGCCCGCCCCAGGCCGGCGCGGCAGTGCAGGGAACGAGACTTGCGAGAGAAGGTTTCTATGCACGGCTATCGGCTCACCTTGCTGGCCGGCGTCGCCACCGGGTACGTGCTCGGCGCGCGGGCGGGCCGGGAGCGCTACGAGCAGATCAAGAAGTTCGCCCGCACCGCGGCGGATCACCCGGCCGTGCAGCAGGCGGCCGGCGCGCTCCAGGCGCAGGCCGCGGGCGCGGCCAGCAGTGCCAGGGCCCGGATCAGCGGCGAACTGCACCAGCGGGCTCAGGGCGCCCGGCAGAAGATGACTGACCGGCTGCCGGGCCACCGGGGCGCCAACGGCTCCGCGGGCAGCCCGGGCACCGGGGAGGCAGGAAGCCCGTTCGCGGCCGCGAGCAGCCGCGCGGAGCGCAACGGCCATCACTGACCTGGCTGGCTGACCGCCTCCCGCCCAGGGCTCAGGCCAGGTACTCGCGCAGCATCTGAGCGCGGCTCGGGTGCCGGAGCTTGGCCAGCGTCTTGGACTCGATCTGCCGGATGCGCTCGCGGGTCACCCCGAACTCCCGGCCGACCTCCTCCAGCGTGCGCGGGTGCCCGTCAGTCAGGCCGAACCGCAGCTGGATGATCCGCTGCTCGCGCACGGACAGGTTGTCCAGCACCTGCTCCAGCTGGTCCTGCAGCATGATGAACGCGGCGGCCTCCATGGGCATCACCGCGTCCGCGTCCTCGATGAAGTCGCCGAGATCGGAGTCCTCCTCGCCGATCGGCGACTGGAGCGATACCGGCTCCTGGGCTACCCGCTGGATCTCGGCCACCCGCTCGGGGGTCAGGCCCATCTCTGCGGCGATCTCGTCCGGCGTCGCCTCCCGGCCGAGGTCCTGGTGCAGCTGCCGCTGGATCCGGGCCATCTTGTTGATGGTCTCGACCATGTGCACCGGGATGCGGATGGTCCGGGCCTGGTCCGCGATCGCCCGGGTGATCGCCTGGCGGATCCACCAGGTGGCGTAGGTCGAGAACTTGTAGCCCTTGGTGTAGTCGAACTTCTCCACCGCGCGGATCAGGCCGAGGTTCCCTTCCTGGATCAGGTCCAGGAACACCAGCCCGCGGCCGATGTATCGCTTGGCGATCGAGACGACCAGCCGCAGGTTCGCCTCGATCAGCCGCTGCTTGGCCCGCAGGCCGTCGGCGGCGAGCAGGGCCAGCTCGGCCAGCTGCACCCCGTCCGGCTCAGGCCCGGCGAGGCCGCGGTGCATCTTCTCCTCGGCGAACAGCCCGGCCTCGATGGCCTTGGCCAGGTCCACCTCGTCTTGCGCGGTCAGCAGCGGCACCCGGCCGATCTCCCGCAGGTAGATGCGGACCAGGTCGCCGGTGGCGGCCCGGCGGCTCGCATCGGCCGCCGCGCGGGACGACTCCTCGGGCTCCTCGACAGGTGCCTCGACGATCTCCACGCCCTCGTCGGCGAGCAGCCTCAGCACCCCGTCGACGGCATCAGCAGGCAGATCGCAGCTGTCGAAAGCGGCGGCAAGATCGGTCATCGCGACCGTGCCCTGGGATCGTGCCCGCGCGACAAGATCGGTTACCTGGTCTACGGGCGGCAGAACCGTAAGACTCATGCAGACCAGTCTGCGTCAGGAATCCGGCGTTACGGGGATCTAATATTGTCACCTGAAGGCTAGTAACGTCACGAGCGGTGTGTGTGCATCCGGCTACGCAGTGCCCTGAGCGGCTACGCAGCGCTCCGAATTGGCGGCGCCGGGTGTGCGCTGTTGCCGCCTTATACCGAACCCGAGGCTCGGTCAGAGAGCACCTTGCGGCGCTGCTCCAGCGCCACCAGATCACCGAACATCCGGTTGTACTCGGCCAGCTGATCCACCGGGCTGAGCCGCTGCAGCCGGGACTTGATCGCCGCGATCCGCCGGCTCACCGCCAGTTCCTCGACCCGTGCCAGCACGGCCTCGGCGTAGCGCGCGTCCGGCTCGCCCTCGGTGCCCGGCGCGTGCAGCGCATCGACGGCCAGCTGAGTCAGCATGGCGGTCACCCGGTCGTCAGGCGCCGCGGTCCGCAGCCGCTCGGCCCACTCGCGGCCGCCGGCCGCTCCCCCGGTGCCGCCGCAGGCGGCGATGACCTCGAACACGGTGCCGTGCACCGGCGCGGTGAACGCCTGCGCGCCGAGCGCGTCGAAAGCGGGCCCGCACAGCGCCGGGCGCTGCACGGCCAGCTTGAGCGCCTCCCGCTCCACCTGGATAACCGGATCGTTAAGGTCATACGCGGTATCCGCTGGGCGAGGCTGAGGGACCAGACCACTTCCGGCGCCGTGCTGCTCTGGCTTGCTGGCCGAGTGCCTGCGCCTGCTCTGCCGCTGTGCTGCCCGAAGGTGCTCCCCAATCCTGGAGAGGACCAATTCCTCGTCCATCAAACCGAGCCAGCGATCGACCAGCCCCGCGTACACCTTGCGCCTGGCGGTGTCCTTAATGCGAGCGATAAGAGCGGCGGCCGCGTCCAGGCCTGCAAGGCGACCTTCGACAGTCTCTGGGTCAAAAGGCATCATGGCCCGCCGGATTGCAAACTCGTAGAGAGGTACACGACTCGCGATAAGGTCACGAACTGCTGCCTCGCCCTGCTTGAGCCTCAGGTCACACGGATCCAGACCATCGGGCTGGATCGCCACGAACGTCTGCGTTACAAACTTTTCCTCGAATTCGAAGGCTCGCAGCGCAGCTCTGTTGCCTGCCGCATCACCGTCGAAGGTGAAGATGACATCTCCGCGCTCCCAATCGGAGTCACCAAGCAAGCGTCGAATGATCTTGATGTGCCCCTCGCCGAACGACGTGCCGCTGGTCGCGACCGCCGTGGTGATGCCGGCCAGGTGGCAGGCCATCACGTCGGTGTAGCCCTCGACGATCACCGCCTGGCGGCGCTGGGCGATGTCGCGCTTGGCCAGGTCCGCGCCGTACAAGACAGTGCTCTTCTTGAACAGCGGGGTCTCCGGGGTGTTCAGGTACTTGGCCCCGTCGTCGTCGGCACGCAGCTTGCGGGCGCCGAACGCGATCACGTCCCCGGACAGGTCCCGGATCGGCCAGATCAGGCGACCGCGGAAACGGTCGATCAGGCCCCGGCGGCCCTGCGTGGCCAGGCCGCCGGTGAGCAGCTCGTGCTCGGTGAAGCCCTGGCCGCGCAGGTGCCGGGTCAGCGCCTCCCACTCGGCGGGTGCGTAGCCGACGCCGAAGTGCTGCGCATCCTCCAGCGTGAAGCCCCGGCCGGACAGGAAATCCCGGCCGGGCACGGCATCGGGGCCGGCCAGCCGTTCGGCGTAGAACTCACTGGCGGCCTTGTGCGCCGCCAGGAGGCGGCGGCGCTGGCTCTGCTCCCGGCCGGGGACGTGCCCGCCCTGCTCGTAGCGCAGGTCAATCCCGGCCCGGGCCGCCAGCCGCTCGACCGCCTCGGTGAACGTGAGGCTGTCGATCTTCTGCACGAAGCTGATGACGTCGCCGCCCTCAGAGCAGGAGAAGCAGTACCACAGGCCGCGTGCCGGGGTCACGTTGAACGACGGCGTCTTCTCGTCGTGGAACGGGCACAGCCCTTTCAGCGAGCCGCCGCCGGCGCTGCGCAGCTGCAGATACTCGCCGACCACCTCGTCAATCGCCGAACGCTCGCGCACCAGTGCGATGTCCTCGTCGCGGATCCGGCCTGGCATCCACCGCCTCCGCTTCTTCATGCCCGCTCTGCTGTGCCCGGTCTGCTTGCCTGCTCAGCTGGGCCCATCCGGCCGCACGGCGATGCTGCCCGTCGCGCTGCCTGGTCGCGGCGAGTCTAGCCGGGCCCAGGCGGACTGGTAGCCTCCGGCCGTGACCAGCCTGCTCGTACTCTGGGATGTCGACTACACCCTGATCGACGCGGCCGCTGCCGGGCGGCGGCTGTACGAGATCGCGTTCGCGGACATGTTCGGGGCCGAACTGCCCTATCCGACGTCGATGGCCGGGCGCACCGACCGGGCCATCGCGCTGGAGGTGCTGACCCTCGCCGGGGTCGCCGACCCGGTCCAGCAGGTGGCCGCGTTCGAGGCGCGGCTGGCAGCCTGCGCCGCCTCGGTGGCCGGGCTGGTCCGCGAGCACGGCCGGGCGCTGCCCGGTGCGGTCGCGGCGCTGACTGCGCTCGAAGCGCTGGCCGGCGACGGGTCGGCCGACGGTGCCGCCCGCGGGCTCGTCGTGCAGTCGGTGCTGACCGGCAACATCCGCGAGCTGGCGGAGGTGAAGCTCGGCGCGCTCGGCCTGACCGGCTACCTCGACCTGGAGGCCGGGGCGTACGGCAGCGTCAGCGAGGTCCGGGCTGATCTGGTTGAGGTCGCCCGGGGCAACGCCGCCCGCCGCTACGGCGCGGATTTCGGCGGTGCCGCCACCGTGCTGGTCGGCGATACTCCCCGCGACGTCGAGGCCGCCCGCGCCGCCGGTGCCCGTGCCGTCGGCGTCGCCACCGGCAGTTTCACCCTCGGGGAACTCGACGCGGCAGGCGCGGACGCGGTCCTGCCCGACCTCGCCGACACTGCAGCCGTCCTGGCCTCCATCCTCGGCGCGGGGAGCTGCCAGGCTGCCCGAGTTCCATGATCCCGGTGAGTGGTCAGGTCCATGTGCGGACGGGTTACCGAGATCATGGAATCCGGCCTGGCGGCACAAGGGCGGTGGCGCAGCCTGGCCGGCACGGGCGCACCGGGCCGCGCCAGCCGCGGCGGCGCAGCGCCGCGGCTACCTCGGCGGCCGTCGTGCAGGGGCGGTCGTGCACGTCGGCCCAGTTGTAGCGCAAGGTGACCAGGCCGAGCGCGGCTGCCGCATTGTCCCGGCGCTGGTCCGCCCATCGCACGTGTACCGGATGCGCGGCCAGCCCGTCCAGCTCTACGCAGACCCCGAACTCGGCATACAGGTTGTCCCGGTACTGCACCCTGCCCGCGGCCGTCGACCTCGCCTGACGCGCCGCGCGGGGCAGGCCGTGCCGCCGCTCGACATCTCGGACATACCGGTGCTCCAGGGCCGAGTGCGCCCCGGCACCGGTATCGCCGAGCACGGCCAGCACGGCGGATCGGCGGCGCAGCCGGCCACGGGCCTGCGCCGCGGCGGCGAGCCGGGGCGCGGTCGTCAGCCGCGCGCCGCAGGCCGCGCTGAGCCAGTGGATCGCCTCATCCAGCCCGGCGGCCGCCGCGGCAAGATCGAGCACGGTGTCCTCGATCCTTGTCCTGGGCGGATTCAGCACCGGGTGCCGGGCCCGCTCCAGGCCGACAGAGCGGTGTATGACCAGGCCGGGGACCGGCCTGACCTGCCGCGTGCCCGGCACCGTCAGGTGAATCAGCTCGGACTGCGGCGCTATCCGGTACAGCTCGGCCGCGCTGTGGTAGCTGAGCACCGCTCCGGGACCGGCCCGCAGTACGGCCGCCCACAAGACGGCGCTGCGGCACGGACTGCCGGTGAAGGTGGCGTAGACGCCGAGCTGGAGCTGGCGCCAGCGCCCGGCGCGGAGCTGAGTGTCGATCATCTGCCCGGCAGCGCCCAGCCGCACGGCCTGAGCGCGGGATACGACCCCGTCCTGAATCGCAAGCAGCTCCCCCAGCCGGCCGGTGACGTCGGTGCTCATGGGCAGAGCCTGACGGCCCCGGCTGACCGCCCGCACGGCCTCTTCCCCCCTGTGAATAACCTCCCCGACCAGGCCGCTACCTGTGGACAGCAGCCGGAGTTTCATGATCTCGGTGAGTTCTCAGGTCCATGTGCGGACGGGTTACCGAGATCATGGAACTCCGGCCCGCGGCGGCGGCGGGGCCGGTCAGCCGGACCGGGGTCGCTCAGCCGGGCAGGTCGGGGAGAGGGACGGCGGGGTCGCTCAGCCGAGCAGGTCGGGGAGCGGGACGGCGGGGTCGGTGAGACGGGCCATGTCGACGGGGACGGCGGCCCTGATCAGCGCCTGGATGTCGTCGTTGACGTCCCAGACGTTGACATTCATCCCGGCAACGACCGCGCCCGCGCTCAGCCAGAACGCGATGAACTCGCCGGACTCCTGATCCCCCCGGTAGACGACGTTGTCGTAATTGCCCGGCTCAGGCAGCCCGGCGGCCTCCATCCCGAGGTCGTACTGATCGCTGTAGAAGTACGGGATCCAGTCGTAGGACACCTGCTGGCCCAGCATGGACCGGGCGGCGGCCGGGCCGCCGGCCAGCGCGTTGCCCCAGTGCTCGACCCGGATCCGGCGCTGCAGCAGCGGGCTGGTCCAGCGGGCGACGTCACCGGCCGCGAAGATGTCCGGGTCTGCGGTGCGCAGCGCCGCGTCCACCAGGATGCCGTTGTCGACGTCCAGGCCCGCGGCGGCCGCGAAGTCCGCGTTCGGCAGCACGCCGATGCCGATCACGACGACATCGGCCGGCAACTCGGCGCCCGCCGAGGTGCCGACCGCGCGCACCTGCCCGCCGCTGCCGCGCAGCCCGGTGACGCCCTCGCCGAACCGGAACGTCACCCCGTGGCGGCGATGCAGCGCGGCGAAATACTCGCCGAGCTCCGGGCCGATCGAGCGGCGCAGCGGGCCGGCCTCCGGCTCGACGACCGTCACCTCGCAGTCGTAGTGCCGCGCGGCCGCGGCGGTCTCCAGGCCGATCCAGCCTGCGCCGACGACGACCACCTGGCCGCCGACCGACAGCGCGGCCCGCAGCCGCTCGCTGTCGCCGATGGTGCGCAGGTAGAACACGCCGCCGAGGTCAGTGCCGGGCACGTCGAGCGGGCGCGGCGAGACTCCGGTGGTGATCAGCAGCTTGTCGTAGCCGACCGTGCTGCCGCCGGACAGGCTGACGGCCCGGGCGGCGCGGTCCAGCGCCGTGACCCGGGTGCCGAGCCGCAGGTCCACCTGGTGCTCGGAATACCAGCCCGGCTCGTGCACGAACACCGACTCGCGCTCGTCGCTGCCGAGCAGCAGCCCCTTCGACAGCGGCGGGCGCTCGTACGGCCGCTCCTCCTCCGCGCCTGCCAGCACCACCTGCCCGGTGAAGCCCTCCTCCCGCAGGGTCTGCGCGGCCTTGGCTCCCGCCAGGCTCGCGCCGGCGATGACATAGGTTCCCTCGGGCATGGCGGGCTCCTTCCGGTAACGGCCTCCGCCGGTCATGATGCCAGGCCAGGCGCCTCAGGTCCGGTGCGGGCCGACCGGCCGGGCCGCACGGCACAGCCGGGCGTGCCAGGCAGCCGCCGACACATCCGTGAGCGAAGCTACCTGGTCGACGATCACTCGCAGCCGCTCCGGGTCGGACTTCGCTGCCGTGAACGCCGGGGCGAACATCAGGTCCAGCGTCGACGGCGCGCCGGCCAGCACTGCCGCAGCCAGCTCGCCGATGATCTCGCGTTCCCTGGCCTGCACGGCCGCCGCGCCCGCCCTGGTCATGACGTAATGCGCGGTGACCGCCTTCAGCAGCGCGCACTCCAGCCGCTGCCGGGCCGGCACGGTCAGGATGGCGGCATAACGGGTCAGCGGCGGGCTGCCGCCGGGCCGGGTGGCCTGCTGCGCCGCCCGGCAGAACCGGCCGATCAGCTCGCTGGTCAGGTTCTTGACCCCGGCGGATGCGGCGGGACCGCCGTCGAAGCCAGCCGGCCAGCAGTCCAGTTCCATCAGCTCGTCGAACACCGCGCACAGGTCCGCATGGCTGACCGCGCCCGGCATCAGGTAGCTGGCCAGGGCCAGTTCGGCGACCGCGGCGCGCTCAGCCGGGTCGCGCAGCTGCTCCAGCCTGATCAGCTGCGAGTGCAGCCCGTCCTCCAGGTCGTGCACCGAGTAGGCCACGTCGTCAGCCCAGTCCATCACCTGGGCTTCCAGGCATGGCCGCTGGTCCGGGACGCCCTCCCGGATCCAGCCGAAGACCGCGGCGTCGTCGGCGTAGGCGCCGTACTTGGCCGGGCCGCGGCCGGCCGGGGCCAGCCACGGGTACTTGAGGGTAGCGTCCAGCGAGGCCCGGGTCAGGTTCAGCCCCGCGGCCGGGACTTTCGCCTCCAGCCGGGTCAGCAGGCGCAGGCTCTGGGCGTTCCCCTCGAACCCGCCGCAGCTCGCGGCCAGCTCGGCGAGGGCGTTCTCGCCATTGTGGCCGAAAGGAGGATGGCCCAGGTCATGGGCCAGGCACGCGGTGTCGACCAGGTCGGGGTCGCAGCCGAGCGCGGCGCCGAGCTCGCGCCCGATCTGCGCGCATTCCAGCGAGTGGGTGAGCCGGGTGCGGATGAAGTCCGCCGAGCCGACCTCGACTACCTGGGTCTTGGCCGCCAGCCGGCGCAGCGCCGCGCTGTGCAGCACCCGGGCGCGGTCCCGCTCGAAGGGACCGCGCCCGGGAATGCGCGCGTGCTTGGGCGGCTCGGCCGCCCAGCGGGCCGTCGCGTGGCCGTCGTACCCGGCGGTCACCGGCGGCTCGCGTGAGCGTGCCGCGGCAGCCAGGTACTGACGCTGGTCAGCACCCGGCCCGTCCGCGCACGCTCACCGGGATCGTCACCGGCTGTCGCTGCCCCCTCCGGCGGATTCCAGGACGGCGGCCCGGCCGGCCTCCAGCCGGGCGACCGGCACCCGGAACGGCGAGCAGGACACGTAGTTCAGCCCGGCGTTGTGGAAGAAGTGCACCGACTCGGGGTCGCCGCCGTGCTCGCCGCACACCCCGATCTTCAGGTCGGGCCGGGTGGCCCGGCCCTCTTCGACCGCGATCTTGACCATCCGGCCGATGCCGTCGGCGTCCAGCGTCTCGAACGGCGACACGCCGAACACGCCGAGGTCGATGTACCGGCTGAAGAACGCGCCCTCGACGTCGTCGCGGGAGAAGCCCCAGCCCATCTGGGTCAGGTCGTTGGTGCCGAAGGAGAAGAACTGAGCGGCCTGGGCGATCTGGCCCGCGGTCATCGCTGCCCGCGGCACCTCGATCATCGTGCCGATCAGCGTGTGCACCTCGTTCCCGCTCTCGGCCCACACCTCCGCCAGGACCTTCTCGATCTCCTCGCGGGTTGCCTCAAGCTCCTGCACCGCGCCGACCAGCGGAACCATGATCTCCGGGTGCGGGTCGCCGCCGGCCTTGACCCGGTCCGCGGCGGCGTGCGCGATCGCCCGCACCTGCATCGCGAACAGGCCGGGGATGACCAGGCCGAGGCGGACGCCGCGCAGGCCGAGCATCGGGTTCTGCTCGTGCAGCCGCCGGACCGCCTCCAGCAGCTTGCGGTCGGTCTCGGTGGCGCTGTCGCCGGCCAGCGCGACCTTCACGGACAGCTCGGTCAGGTCGGGCAGGAACTCGTGCAGCGGCGGGTCGATCAGCCGGATGGTGACCGGCAGGCCGTCCATTGCCTCGAAGATCTCCACGAAGTCGCCGCGCTGCAGCGGCTCGAGCGCGTCCAGGGCCGCCTGCCGCTCGGCGTCGTCGGTGGCCAGGATCAGCCGCTCGACCAGCTGCCGCCGCTCGCCGAGGAACATGTGCTCAGTGCGGGTCAGGCCGATGCCCTCGGCGCCGAACCGGACCGCGCGGGCGGAATCCTCGCCGGTGTCGGAGTTGGCCCGCACGCCGAGCCGCCGCCGCTCGTCCGCGTGCCGCATCAGCGCGTCCACGGCGACAACCAGCTCATCGGCGTCGTCGCTGAGCCCGCTCTCGAAGTACTCCACCACCGGGGAGGGCACCACCGGCACCTCGCCGAGGTACACCTCACCGGAGGTGCCGTCGAGAGAGATCACGTCGCCCTCGCTGACGGTCACCCCGCGGGGCGTGCTGAACTTGCGGCCGACCAGGTCGACCTCCAGCTCGTCGGCGCCGCAGACGCAGGTCTTGCCCATGCCGCGGGCGACGACGGCCGCGTGGCTGGTCTTGCCGCCGCGACTGGTGAGGATGCCGCGGGCGGCGATCATGCCGTGCAGGTCGTCCGGGTTGGTCTCGCGCCGGACCAGGATGACGTTCTCGCCCGCCTCGGCCCGCTCGACCGCCCGGCCGGAGTCGAAGACGGCCTTGCCGACGGCCGCGCCGGGCGAGGCGCTGACCGCCTTGGTGATCCGCTCGGCGCCGTGCCGGGTGTCGAACCTCGGGAACATCAGCTGCGCGAGCTGGCTGCCGGTCACCCGGGTCAGCGCCTCGTCCATGTCGATCAGGCCCTGCTCGACCAGCTGCATGGCGATCCGGAACGCGGCGCCCGCGGTGCGCTTGCCCACCCGGGTCTGCAGCATCCACAGCTTGCCGCGCTCGATCGTGAACTCGATGTCGCACAGGTCCTTGTAGTGGTTCTCCAGCGTGTTCATGATGTCCATGAGCTGGCGGTAGGACTTGGCGTCGATCTGCTCAAGGTCCTGCAGCGGGACGGTGTTGCGGATGCCGGCCACGACGTCCTCGCCCTGCGCGTTCTCCAGGTAGTCGCCGTACACGCCCGGCTGGCCGCTGCCCGGGTCCCGGGTGAACGCCACGCCGGTGCCGGAGTCCGCGCCGAGGTTGCCGAAGACCATGGCCACGATGTTGACCGCGGTGCCGAGGTCGGTGGGGATGCGCTCCTGGCGCCGGTACAGGATGGCGCGGTCGGCGTTCCAGGAGTTGAACACCGCCTCGACGGCCATGTCCATCTGCTCGCGCGGGTCCTGCGGGAAGTCCCGGCCGGTCTTGTCCTTGATGATGCCCTTGAAGGTCCCGACCAGGCTGCGCATGTCGTCGGCATCCAGGTCAAGGTCGTTCTTGGTGCCCTTGGCGTCCTTGGCGCGGTCGAGGGCGTGCTCGAACGCCTCACCCTCGATGTCCAGGACGGTCTTGCCGAACATCTGCAGCAGCCGCCGGTAGGCGTCCCAGGCGAACCGCTCGTTGCTGGCCTGCTTGGCCAGGCCCTGCACCGACTGGTCGGACAGGCCGATGTTCAGGACCGTCTCCATCATGCCCGGCATCGAGAACTTGGCCCCGGACCGGACGCTGACCAGCAGCGGGTCCTCGTGGTCACCAAGGCGCTTGGCCATCTTCTCCTCAAGCTGGGCGAGGTGCTCGCTGACCTCCTCGGCCAGGCCCGCGGGCACCGACCCCTGCTCCAGGTAATGGCGGCACGCCTCGGTGGTGATGATGAACCCCGGTGGAACCGGCAGGCCCAGGTTCGTCATCTCGGCCAGGTTGGCGCCCTTGCCACCCAGCAGGTCCTTGAGGTCCTTGTTACCCTCAGTGAAGTCATAGACAAGCTTCGGCACTGCGTGATCTCCCTCGGGGATGCTGCCAGCCGGGCGCAGGCCCGGACGCCCGCCGGCTCTGTGGACGAAGATGGCATGGTCAGTACGGCCTTTCGGCCTTGCTCCGACTCTACCGAGTGTGCCCGGCCCTACGCTGCCCCTGTGCGCAGCTAATTAGCCCTTCGCCCGCCGGTAATTAGCCCTTCGCCCGCCGGCAGCCGACCGGAATTCCCTGGCTCGCGGAGCAGCGAACCGGCGGCGGGAGACTCCCCGTGTCAGGGGCGTCGGCGACAATGGCGGGATGAAGATCTCCAGCTCCGCGATGATCGGCCTGCTGCATCCGGGCGAGATGGGGGCGGCGGTCGGGCGGTGCCTGGCCGACCGCGGGCACCGGGTGCTGTGGGCATCGCAGGGCCGCGGGCCGGATACCGCCCTGCGTGCCGCGGCGGCCGGGCTGACCGACGTGTCCAGCCCGGCCAAGATCGCGGCGCAGGCGGACGTGATCCTCGCGGTCTGCCCGCCGCACGCCGCGCTGGACATGGCCTGGGCCGTTCAGGGGTTCGGCGGGATCTATGTCGACGCCAACGCGATCTCCCCGGACACCGCGCGGGAGGTCGCCAGGCTGATCGCCGGCGGCGGCGGCCGCTACGTCGACGGGGGCATCATCGGCCCGCCGCCGCGGGCGCTGGGCAGCACCCGGCTCTACTTGTCCGGCGAGCACGCCGAGGCGGTGCGCACCCTGTTCGACAGGACGCCGCTGGACGCCAGGATCGCCGGCCCCGGGACGGTCGCCGCGTCCGCTGTGAAGATGGCCTACGCCGCGTGGACCAAGGGCACGGCGGCACTGCTGCTGGCGGCCAGGGCGCTGGGGCGGGCCGAGCAGGTCGAGCAGACGCTGCTGGCGGAGTGGGCGCTGTCGCAGCCGGGCCTGGCCGCCGAGTGCGGGCAGGCGGCGCGGTCGGCGGCTGCCAAGGGGTGGCGGTGGACCGCGGAGATGGAGGAGATCGCCGCGGCGATGGCCGGGGCTGGGCTGCCCGACGGGTTCCACCAGGCCGCGGCGGAGATCTTCCGCCGCGCACCGCGGGCCGAGCCGGGCCAGCCCGCGGCCGAGCCGCTGACGGCCGTGCTCGCCGCGCTGGCCGGGCCAGTGCCGACGGCCGGCTAGCTGCCGTCCCGTGCCTGCCGCGAGGCGGCTCTGCGGCGCGACCGGAAGTCGGCCAGCCAGCGGTCGAACTCGGCGGCGACAATCCGCTCCCCGGTCAGCCCGTCGGCGTGCTTCGAGGCCAGGAACACCGCGGGCGGCCCCATGATCTCCGCGGGCAGTAGCCGGGCCACGACATCGGCGGGCATGCCGTCGGGAATCATCCCGGTCGCCGTGGCGCCGCCGGGCAGCAGGATGTTCACGCCGATCCCGAACGGCCGCAGGTCCTCGGTCATGATCAGGCTCAGCGACTCGGCTCCGGCGCGGGACGGCCCGTAGGGCACGAAGCCGGCCCGGCGCATCGTCTCGTGGCTCATCGAGACGTTGATGAACCGGCCGTGCCGCTGCTGGGCGAACCTGCGGGCGAACGCCCGGGCGACGAGGAAGTAGCCGGTCAGGTTGGTGGCGATGACGTCGGTGAAGCCTGCTGGGCCGACGTCGAAGAACGGCTGCGGCTGGGTCAGGAACCGCGGGTTCACCGTGCGCATGCCGATGCCGGCGTTGTTGACCACCAGGTCGATCTCGCCGAGCCGGGCGTACGCGGCGGCCGCGGCCTCCTCGACCGACTCCGGGTCGCGCACGTCCACCGGCAGCGGCTCGGCCTCCAGGCCGCTGGCCCGGTGCAGCGCGGTTACCTCGGTCAGCCGCGGCGTCGGCCGCGCCGCGATGGCCACGGCCGCCCCGGCCCGCATCAGCGCGATCGCGATGGCAGCGCCGATGCCGCTGGTCGCGCCGGTGACTACAGCCCGGACTCCGGAAAGCTCCTGCTCCTGCACCAGGCCACTCTAGCCGCGGCGGCCGCAGGCCTGCGGCCGCCCGCACCGACGCAGGGCGGCCGCCCCGGGCCCTGCGTCAGCAGCCGGCCAGGCGCTGCTCCAGGTAGCCCGCCAGCGCGTCGAGGCCGACCCGCTCCTGGCGCATCGTGTCCCGCTCCCGGACCGTGACCGCCTGGTCGTCCAGGGTCTCGAAGTCCACGGTCACGCAGTACGGGGTGCCGATCTCGTCCTGGCGGCGGTAGCGGCGGCCGATAGCGCTGGCGTCGTCGAAGTCGGTATTCCACCGCTTGCGCAGCCTGGCGGCGACGTCCCGGGCCTTCGGCGACAGGTCGGCGTGCCGGGACAGCGGCAGCACCGCGACCTTGACCGGCGCGAGCCGGTGATCGAGCCGCAGCACGGTCCGCTTCTCCAGGTTGCCCTTGGCATCCGGCGCCTGGTCCTCGGTGTAGGAGTCCAGCAGGAACATCAGCATCGACCGGTCCACCCCGGCGGCCGGCTCGACCACATACGGCACGAACCGGCTGCCCGACTCGGCGTCCAGGTAGGACATGTCCTGGCCGGAGGCCTTGGCGTGGGTGGTCAGGTCGTAGTCGGCCCGGTTGGCGATGCCCTCCAGCTCGCCCCACTCACTGCCGGGGAAGCCGTAGCGGTACTCGATGTCCACCGTGCGCTTGGAGTAGTGCGACAGCTTCTCCTTCGGGTGCTCGTACCGCCGCAGGTTCTCCTTGGTGACGCCGAGATCGAGGTACCACGCCTCGCGGGTCTCGATCCACCGCTCGTGCCATTCCTCGTCGGTGCCGGGCTCGACGAAGAACTCCATCTCCATCTGCTCGAACTCGCGGGTGCGGAAGATGAAGTTACCGGGCGTGATCTCGTTGCGGAACGACTTGCCGACCTGCCCGATGCCGAACGGCACCTTCTTGCGCGAGGCCTGCAGCACGTTGCGGAAGTTGATGAAGATTCCCTGCGCGGTTTCCGGCCGCAGGTAGGCCAGGCCAGACTCCCCGCCCGCCTCCCCGTCCCGCTGCACTGCGCCCAGGTAGGTGCGCAGCAGCCCGCTGAACATCCGCGGCTCGGTGAACGCGCCCTTGGTGCCGCAGTTCGGGCAGGCGATCTGGGCCAGCCCGTCCTCCGGCGGGTGCCCGTGCTTTTCCTCGTAAGCCTCGATCAGGTGGTCGGCGCGGAACCGGCGGTGGCACGACTGGCACTCGGTCAGCGGGTCGACGAACTGGGTGACGTGCCCGCTGGCCTGCCACACCTCGGTGGCGAGGATCACGCTGGAGTCCAGGCCGACGATGTCGTCGCGCTCATGCACCATAGACTTCCACCACTGGCGCTTGACGTTGTTCTTGATCTCGACACCCAGCGGGCCGTAATCCCATGCCGCGCGCAGCCCGCCGTAGATGTCGCTGGACGGAAACACGATCCCGCGGCGCTTGCACAGGCTGACGAGGGTATCCATGCGGTCATTGCGGCGTGCCATCGGCGGTCTCCATCCGGCTGGCGGTCGGCGGCTTGCGGACGTGCGCCCGGCCTGCGGTGCGCGGAACTGCGAGCGCTCCCACTACGCTGCACGGAGAAAGGCGCATAATAATACTGCGCCGCAACTCACGTGCGAAAGCAGGGTCAATGGGTGCGGTGCTCCCCAAGCCTAGCGGCGATCACGACTGGCTGAGCGGCTAGTGTTGTGCGTGACCTGGGAGTAAACGGGCCGGTCAGCGGCCGGCCGGAGGGACATCACGGATGAGCCGCACGAACCGCCCGGCCAGGCCGGCCCGGTCAGCGGGGACGGCCCAGCCAGCCCGCGGTGCCCGGCCGTCCGGACCACGGCCAGCCGGAGCGCGGCAGCGCCGGCCGGTACCACCGGGCACGTCGCTGTACACGCCGGATGCGGCGCCGGGCCGGCGGTCGGTCGAGCGGCGCAGCGCGGCCATCCTGGTGTACCTGCACCAGCTGCCTGGGTGGGTGTTCCCGGTGGTGACGGCGGTGCTGCTGGTGGCGGGCCTGGCCGTGCGCGGCCCGGTCGGCGCCGTCCTGCTGTGCCTGCTCGCCGCCGTGCTCTCGCTGCTCGCCTACGTGTCGTGGCCGCGGCTGGCCGCCCTGGGCCGGGCCGGCCGGGTCGCGGCGATCGCCGTCATGCTGGCGCTGGCCGCCTGGCAGGCGACCCGCTGACGCCGTGCAGTTCCGGCTGGAGGTCCGGCTGACGGCCGCCGACGTCGGCCGCCGCGTGGTGATCCGCTGGCGCCGCCCCGGGCCGGACGGCGACGAGATCGCTGACGTCATCGGCCTGCTGGAAGCCGCGGACCAGGAGTTCTTCACGGTGCGCAGCGCGCGCCGCGGCCTGATCGTCGTCCCGCGCGAGCGCGCCCTGGCCGGGAAGGTCATTCCCCCGCCCCGCTGAGCCCACGTCAGCCGCGGCCGGCCGCGGCCCTCGCCGTTCATGAGCGTGGAGTTTTCGCCGCGGTCTTCCGCAGGAAAAACTCCACGATCACCTCGCCGGGGGCTTAGACGACCGGGCCGGGCCGACCATCCCGGACAGCCGGGCCAAGGGTCGTGTGCTGCTGGATCGCAAGCTCGACCGCGTTCGGGTCGTCCGGGGTGAGGAACGGGCGCACCGACCGGCCCAGGTCCAGGATCAGCGCGGTCCGCTTGCCCTGCCGGGCCAGGTCCAGGCTGGCCCAGTACCGCGGGTTCGAGGTGCCCCAGATCCGGCCGCGGCCGCGCATCGAGCTCAGCTCGACCAGGCGCACCGACCGGATCGAGGAGTACTTGATGTGCTTGCTGCCCCAGGGAAAGTAGTAGCCGCGGACCACGATCTCGGTCGGCGTGCAGGTTATCCAGCGGTCGGAGTAGTCGTTCTCGTTTTCCATGGCCAGTCACCGGCTTTCGGGCACGGGGTTGGGGATGGCACCGCCGTAGCGGCGGTCGCGGCGCGCGTAGATCTCGCAGGCGTGCCACAGATGGCGGCGGTCGAAATCGGGGAACAGCGTGTCGAGGAACACGAACTCGGCGTACGCGGACTGCCAGAGCAGGAAGTTCGAGGTGCGCTGCTCCCCTGACGACCGGATGAACAGGTCCACGTCCGGGATGCCCGGCTCGTCGAGGTAGCGGGCGAAGACCTTCTCGTCGATCCGGCTGGCCCGCAGCTTGCCCGCCGCCACGTCGGCGGCGATGGCCGCGGCCGCGTCGACGATCTCCGCCCGGCCGCCGTAGTTGACGCAGAACTGCAGCGTGAGCACCGAGTTGCCGGCGGTCATCCGCTCGGCTTCCGCCAGTTCGGAGATGACGCTGCGCCACAACCGCTGGCGGCGGCCGGCCCAGCGGACCCGCACCCCCATCGCGTTCAGCTGGTCGCGGCGGCGCCGGATGACATCGCGGTTGAACCCCATCAGGAACCGCACCTCGTCGGGCGAGCGGCGCCAGTTCTCAGTGGAGAACGCGTACGCCGACAGGTACGGGATGCCCAGCTCGATCGCGCCCATGATCACGTCGAACAGCGCGGACTCGCCGGCCTTGTGCCCCTCGGTGCGGGGCAGCCCCCGCTCCTTAGCCCAGCGGCCGTTGCCGTCCATGACCAGCGCGACGTGCCGCGGCAGCAGGTTCGCGGGAATGCCGGGCGGCGTGGCACCGCCGGCGTGCGGCTCCGGCGGCCGGACCGGCGGGCTCACCAGCGGCCCATCAGGCGTGCTCCACGTGCCGCAGCGAGCGGATCGAGTGCTCCAGGTGCCACTGCGCATAGGCGGCGACCAGCCCGCTGCACTCCACCTGGTGGCGGCGCTCGCTAGCGTCGGCGTACGCCCAGTCGCCGCGCAGCAGCGCGCGCATCAGCGCGATCGTCTGCGGCGGCGGGGTCACCGAGCCGGGGGCCCGGCAGACCTGGCAGGTCAGGCCGCCGGCCGCGATGCTGAAAGCGCGCAGCACCGGCCGGCTCGGGCGGCCGCCGGCCGCGCCAGGGCGCGCCGGGCCGGCCAGGCCGTCGAAGCCGGGCAGTTCCGGCGGCTCGTCGCCCGGATCGTCCCCGGGATCGGCCGCCGCGCGGGTGCCGCACACCGCGCACTCCTCCAGCGCCGGGGCGTAACCCGCGACCGCCAGCGACCGCAGCAGGAACGCGTCGAGCACCAGCCGCGGGTCGTGGGTCACCTCGCCGAGCGTCCGCAGGCCGCCGACCAGCAGCAGGAACTGGCGCAGGCTCGGCTCCTTCTCCACCGGGGTGAACCGCTCGGCCGTCTCCAGCATCGCGGTGCCCGTGGTGTAGCGGGGATAGTCGCTGGCCAGCGGGGCCCCGTACGGCCGCAGCGTCTCGGCCTGGGTGATCACGTCCAGCGACCGGCCGGTGTACAGCAGCAGGTCGACGTGGGTAAACGGCTCCAGCCGGGCACCGAACCGGGACTTGGTGCGCCGTACGCCCTTGGCCACGGCACGGACCCGGCCGGTCCGCCGGGTGAGCAGCGTGACGATGCGGTCGGCCTCGCCCAGCTTCTGGGTCCGCAGCACGATGCCGTCGTCCCGGTAGATGCTCACGCCGCTATTGTCCCGCATCGGCCCGCTGCAGCAGCCGCGCCATGCACAGGCGCGCTCTGCGGGTGTACTGGCCCGCCCCCGGCCGCCCGCCGCTACTCGGCCGCCGGCGCGCTCTCCTCGGTCATCGCGATCACCCCGTACGCCTGGGCCGGGGTCATGCCGAGCTGCGCGGCGACCCGGTGCGCGGCATCGCGCTCCTCGCCGGCCAGCGCCCCGTCGGCCAGCCCGATCCGCACGATGTCGGCGAGGAACCACTCGCGGGCGGGCACGGCGAGCTGGATGGCCAGCGGGTTCAGCGTGGTGGCCAGCTCGGCGGCGGCCCGGTCCGCGGCGGCCGGGTCGGCGGCCGCAAGGCTCGCGACGGCCAGGTCGGCGTCCAGCGCAGGCTCACCGTAATCAGCCAGCCCGGCACCGTGGATCACCTCGATGGCCCGGCGCCGCGCCGCCGGACTGCGCGGGTCACCGGCCGCCAGCATCGTCACCGCTGCCGCCCGCGCGCCGGCCGGCAGCGCGGCCTGCATCTGCTCCGACGTCGGCAGCCGCAGCACCTCGGGCCGGTAGGCGGTCCGGCAGTTCTGGCACTGCACATGCTCGCCGAGCCGGGCGAGCGGGATCAGCGGGATGAAGAACAGGTGGAACCAGCGCCGGCCGGACCGCAGCCGGTAAGGCCGGTCGCCGCCGCACCGCTGGCAATGGAACACGCCCTGGCCGATGACGCGGTAGTACACCCGCAATCCGAAGATCAGGAACACCGAGTCCCCTCCTGGCCGCTGCCCGGCGGCCATGCCGGTCCGCTGACTCCGCGTCCCGGGGATAGGAGATCCGGGGACACCGCCCGTCCGGTGAGCTCGGCCAGCCCCGCCGATCATCACACGTCCGGCGGTCAGCCCGGGGCGGAAACCCGCAAATGGGAGCCGCCCGCCGGTGCCCGCGACCTGTGCCGACGCGATTGGCAACTCCGGGCCGAAAGTCCCTGGCGGCGCGGGCCGCAGGCCTCTACGCCAGAGTTCAGCGCAGGCGTGTGCTGGATATGGTCCAAGGTTAGCGCGGGCCTGTCGCAGGACCGGCCGGGCAGGACCTGGCCAGCAGGGAGGCGACAAGTCATGCGGGTACTGGTCGTTTACGCAACCAAGCATGGCTCCACCCGGGGCATCGCCGAGCGCATCGCCGGTGACCTGGCTACCGCCGGGCACAAGGCGCAGGCGCACCGCGCGGCCGAGGCCGGTGACCTGTACCAGTGGGATGCCTTCGTCATCGGCAGCGCCACGTACCTGGGCCACTGGCGCAAGGAAGCGACGCACTTCGTGCGCAAGAACCGGGCGATCCTCGCCAGCAGGCCGGTCTGGCTGTTCAGCAGCGGGCCGCTGGCCGCTACCGCGGTCGGGGAGAACGGGGACCTGGGCGAGGCCGCCGATCGCGTCGCGGCCGAGCTGGCCGCCGAGCCGACGGAGATCAACGAGCTCAGCCGGGTCATCGGGCCGGTCGAGCACCGTGTCTTCTCCGGCGCGCTGGACCCGGCCACCCTCGACACCGGCGAGCGCCTGATGCGGCGGCTGCCGGCCGGCGCCGCGCTGCTGCCCGAGGGCGACTTCCGCGACTGGGCCACGATCGACGAGTGGGCAGCCGGCATCGCCGGGCGGCTCACCGGGGTCGAGGCCGACGAGGCGCGGGCCGCCCAGTAGCGGCACGCACAGTAGGACCGCCGGGCCGGGCTCAGTCGTAGAAGCCCAGGCGGCGCAGCTGCTTGGGGTCGCGCTGCCAGTCTTTGGCGATCTTGATGCGCAGGTCCAGGTAGACCCGAGTGCCGAGCAGCGCCTCGATCTGCCGCCGCGCCGCGGACCCGACCTCCTTCAGCCGGGCGCCCCGGGCGCCGATTACGATGGCCTTCTGGCTGGGCCGCTCGACGTACATCAGCGCGTGCACGTCGATGAGGTCGTCCCGTCCTTCCCGCGGCCCCATCTCCTCGACGACCACGGCGATCGAGTGCGGCAGCTCGTCCCGGACCCCTTCCAGGACCGCCTCCCGGATCAGCTCGGCGACCAGCAGCTGCTCGGGCTCGTCGGTCAGGTCCCCCGCCGGGTACAGCGGGCGGCCCGGCGGCAGGTGCGAGATCAGCACGTCGGCCAGCACCCCGGTGTTGAACCCGGACACCGCGGACACCGGCACGATGTCGGCCCAGTCGCCGAGACCGACGACGGCCGTGAGCTGTGCGGCGACCTGCGCCTTGGAAACCTGGTCGGTCTTGGTGACGATCGCGATCACCGGCGTGCTGCCGACGCTGGCCAGCTCGGCGGCCAGGTACTTGTCCCCCGGCCCGATCCGCTCGTTAGCCGGAATGCACAGCCCGATCACGTCCACCTCGGTGAGCGTGGAGCGGGCCAGGCTGTCCAGCCGCTCGCCGAGCAGCGTCCGGGGCCGGTGCAGGCCCGGAGTGTCCACGATGATCAGCTGCGCGTCCGGCCGGTGCACGATGCCCCGGATGGCCCGCCGGGTGGTCTGCGGGCGGCTGCTGGTGATTGCCACCTTGGTTCCGACCAGCGCGTTCATCAGCGTGGACTTGCCGACGTTCGGCCGCCCGGCGAAACAGGCGAAGCCGGAACGGAACACCGCGTCCGCAGGCGGCGGCAGCGGCGCCGGCGTCGGCACTGGCGGCGATCCCATTTCCGCAATTCTTCCCTACTCCGGCTGGACAGCGCACCCCGCATGCCTCTGGCATGATCACCTCAGGCGAGATCGGGATGGACCGGGCACCAACGGAAGGACCGCGCAGGCATGACGGCAGGAGGCTTCTCCCGGCTGCGGCTGGCCCGGCTGCGGGACGTACTGGCCCGGCACATCGATAACGGCTCGGCGCCGGGGCTGGTCGCGCTGGTCAGCCGGCATGGCGAGGTGCACGCCGACGCGCTCGGGACGCTGGCTCACGGCGGCACCGAGCCAGTCTGGCGGGGCACGATCTTCCGGGTGTCGTCGATGACCAAGCCGGTCATCGCCGCCGCCACGATGATCTGCGTCGAGGAGTGCGCGCTGCGGCTGGACGAGCCCGTGGACCGGCTGCTGCCCGAGCTTGCCGACCGCCGGGTGCTGACCCGGCTGGACGCTCCGCTGGAGGACACCGTGCCCGCGCACCGGCCGGTTTCCGTGCGGGACCTGCTGACGTTCCGGATGGGGTTCGGCATCCCGATGGCGCCGCCGGACGCCTGCCCGGTCACCCGGGCCGCGCTGGAGCTGAACCTGGGCCAGCACATGCCGGCCCCGGCCGGGCCGCCGGAGCCCGACGAGTGGATCCGCCGCCTCGGGACCCTGCCGCTGATGCACCAGCCGGGTGAGAAGTGGATGTACAACACCGGCGCCGACGTGCTCGGCGTGCTGATCGCGCGGGCCAGCGGCCAGCCGCTGGAGACGTTCCTGGCCGAACGGGTCTTCGGGCCGCTCGGCATGTCCGACACCGGTTTCGCGGTGCCCGCCAGCCAGCAAAGCCGGCTCGCCACCAGCTACTGGACCGACCCGGCGACCGGCAAGGTCGCGGTCTACGACGAGCCGTCCGGCCAGTGGAGCAGCCTGCCCGCGTTCCCGTCTGGCGGCGGCGGCCTGGTCTCGACCGCCGACGACTACCTGGTCTTCGGGCAGCTGCTGCTGGGCATGGGGAAGTACGGCGGCGAGCGGATCCTGTCCCGGCCCTCGGTCGAGCTGATGACCGCCGATCACCTAACCCCGGCGCAGAAGGCGGTCTCCGGGCTGGTCCCCGGCTTCTTCGACAGCCACGGCTGGGGGTTCTGCATGTCCGTGCTGACCCGGCGGGACAACGTCGCCATGGCGCCCGGCACCTTCGGCTGGGACGGCGGGATGGGCACCTGCTGGTACTGCGACCCGGCCGAGGACATGATCACGATCCTGATGACGAACCAGGCGTGGACCTCGCCGGAGCCGCCGGCGCTGTGCCGGGACTTCTGGACCAGCGCCTACCAGGCCATCGACGACTGACCGGCGGGCTGATCAGCCGTCGCCGTGGCCGGACGGCAACTCGACGGCAGCAGGCGGCAGGTCGGCAGACTGCGCCGCGGCTGGCCATCCCGGCCGCCGGATGACCAGGACGGCCAGGGCCAGGCAGACCAGCGCCAGCCCGGTCACGGCCACCCCGGTCAGCCGCTCGCCGAGCACCAGCAGCGCCAGCAGCGCGGCCACCACCGGCTCGGCCAGCCCGAGGGTGGCCGCGGCAGGCGCGGGTACGGTCCGCAGTCCGCGGCCGTAGAGCAGGTAAGCGGCGACGGTGGCCAGGACGGCGAGTTCGGCGGTGACCGCCAGGCCCCGGGCGGTGCCCAGCCAGCCCGGCGAGGTGGCCAGCAGCACCGGGAGCAGCAGCAGGCCGCCGACGCCGAACAGGGCGCCCATCACCGCGCGCTCCGGCCGGCCGCCGGCGATCAGGCCCGCGGCGGTGACCGCGTAGGTCGCGTAGCACAGCCCGGCCAGCATGGCCAGCCCGAGGCCGGGCAGGCTGACCCCGGCGGCGCGGCCGCCGGTGACCAGCACCGCGCAGCCGGCTATCGCTCCCGCGGTGGCCGCCAGCCAGCGGCTGCCGAGCACGGCGCCGGTCGCGATCCGGCTGATCAGCCCGGTGAACACGGGCGCGCTGCCGATCGCGACGACCGTCCCGATCGCTACTCCGGTCAGCCGCACCGCCGAGAAGAACGCCAGCTGATAGCCGGCCACGCTGGCACCGCCGAGCGCCAGCAGGGCCGGGTACAGTCGGCCGCCGGTCACCAGCCAGCGCCAGTCCCGCGGCCCCGCGGCGGACGTTCGCGCCCCGCCGGACGAGCCCGTCCGGCCGGGCGCTTCCGGACGGCCCGGCGAAGTTGCCCTGCCGGACGTCTCCGGACGGCCCGGCGGAGTGGTCCCGCTGCGCGTGCGGGACCGGCCCGGGCGGACCAGGCCGATCAGCGCCAGCAGCGCCGACGACGACGATGCGCGCCGCGCCCACTGACACCGCAGTCGCCCCGGCAGGCGCGAAGTGCGCCGTGGTCCCGGTGCTACCCCACAGTGCGGCGGAGGCCAGGACCGCCGCGGCGCCAGCCGCACGAGGAAGCCGCATGACCGCGATTGTGCCAGTGCGCGAGCACTGCCCGGCCTGCGTCCCGCCATGATCCCGAAGCATTGGCGCCACCGGGTGCACCGCGATGAATCCTCACCGAGGTTCGCAGCCGCAACCCGAACGCTGACTATCGAGTGGACCACACAGCTCTAACCCACTGGGTGGCCCGGACGGCCTTTCGTCCCGGCCTCTGCCCGGCATCTTGACCCACCGCCAAGAACCCCGATGGTCGAAGTCTTGCACCTGAGCGGTCGCCGGACCGGCGTAACCGCGCCGGAACTGCCGGGACCGCCAACGAGGTTAGGCCTGGAGCAGGTGGTGGTAGACGGCCTGAGTCGCGGCGCCTGGGGAGATTCCGAGTTCGTCGCGAAGGGTCTCGCGCAGCCTGGCGTGGACGTTGAGCGCCTCGGCGACGTTGCCCTGGGCGGCCAGGGCGCGCATGAGTACCTGATAACCGCTCTCCCGGAGCGGGGCGAGAGTGACGAGCTGGCGGCCGGCCCGAACTGCTGCTGGGAGCTCGGTCCCGCCGACCCCTAGCGCTGCAACTGCGTAGGATTCCAGGGCCCTGAGGCGGATGTCTGCCAGATGCTGGCGCTGCTGGGTGATCCAGGGTGCGTCCTCTCCGGGCAGGAACTCGCGCTCAGCGACGAATATTGCTACCAGGGACGGGCCCCAGGCCTGTTTCCAGCGACCGAGCGCGACTTGTGACTCGGCCCGGTGCGCGGCCTCTGCGGCGGCCTCCACATCGACCCGGGCGTCCTCTCCCAGCTGCAGGCGCAGGGCCGTCCGGCCGTCGATGACTTCCGGTCCCAGAATCTTGCGCAGCTTGGAGATCAGGGCATTGAGCCCGGTTTCGGCGGCGGTAGGGAGCAGACGTGGCCAGATGGCCTCGGCTAGCTCGTCGCGGCTGACGAGCCGGTGCCGGTTGAGGACCAGGTAGGCGAACAGGAGCCTGCCCTGGCGGCCCGGCAGGCGGCCGTCCAGGCGCTCGCCGTCCCGTTCGACGACTGTCTGCCCGCAGAGCTGGATCCTCGTGGCGGCTGGCACCAAGGTCACGCCAACATTGTGCCAATAACGTGGGCGTATACCACCAGGAGGAGGAAGCGATGGCCAGGATCATCCAGTGCGAGTGCGGGTTCGTGGCCCGGGGACAGACCGACGCCGAGGTGATCGGCGCGATCCGCGGGCACATGCGAACTGACCATCCCGATCTCCTGGCCACGGTCGATCAGGAGGACCTGCTCGGCTGGATCAAAGTGGAATAGGCCAGACCCAGGGAGGGCCAAGATGACCGCGCAAGACACCACGACGAAGTACGAGGGATATGAGAGAGGCGAGGTTCTGGTTACCCCGCAGTGGCTCGAGGAGCACCTCCACGACCCCGCGCTGCGCGTGGTCGAGGTGGACGTGAGCCGGGCTGGCTACGATGCGGGGCACATCGAGGGCGCCGTGCTGTGGAACGTCTACAGCGACCTGAAGGACAGCAGCTACCACCTCGTCGGCGAGCAGGCTGTCGGAAGCCTGCTCGCCCGCTCCGGGATCCGCCCGGACTCCACCGTGGTCGTCTACGGTTACGCACCCACGATGGGCCTGTGGCTGCTGAACCTGTACGGCCACGCCGACGTCCGCATCCTCGATTGCGCCCGGGCCAGGTGGCAGGACGAAGGCCGGCCCTGGACCAGTGCCGTAGCCAGCCCCGTCGCTACCCGGTACCCCCTGCCCGGCCAGGACACGCGGATCCGGGCCGGCCAGCGGAGGGTGGAAGATGCGATCGGCGACCCGGCGTGCACCATAGTGGATGTGCGCACCGAAGCGGAGTACCGCGGTGAGCGATTCTGGCCGTCCGGCGGCTCCGAACCAGGCGGTCGTGCCGGTCACATTCCCTCGGCCGTGCATCTGCCGGTCGAAGGCGTCCTCGATGAGCGCGGGTCGTTCCGCACCGCCGCCGAGCTGCGTGAGCTGTTCTCGCCACTCGGCCCATCTGGCGACGGCGAACTGATCACGTACTGCACCATCGGCGGCCGCGCCTGCACTGCCTGGTTCGCCCTGACGTACCTGCTCGGCCGCGACCATGTGCGGGTCTATGACGGCTCGTGGGCGGAGTGGGGGAAGCTGCCAGCCACGCCCGTCGACTGCGCCTAGCCGGATCGCAGTATCCAGCCACGGGCTGGCCCGAGACGCCGCATCGTTCCCGCGGGCTGCTTCTGTCACGTGCAGGTCCAGCCGCCATCGACCACGAGCGTGTGGCCGGTGACATAGCTGGAAGCATCCGACGCCAGGAACAGCAGGGGTCCGTCGAGTTCCTCGATGGACGGGACGCGTGCCAGCAGGGTCTGGCTTTCGATGTGCGCGACGAAGCCGGGGTCGGCCAGCATTCCGGTCAGCTCGGTGGCGAAATACCCGGGAGCGAGCGCGTTCACGCGCACCCGCCGCGGACCCCACTGGGCGGCCAGCTGACGCGTAAGGTTAACCAGCGCGGCCTTGGTCGCATTGTAGGCGGCCATCGGCCCGCGCGAGGCGACCAGGCCGTAGATGGACGCGATGTTGATCACTGAGGCGTGCTCGCTGGCGAACAGCAGTGGTGCCGCCAGACGGCACAGGTCCAGCACCGCAACCAGGTTGACCTGAACGACGGTTTCCAGCTCGTCGAGTGTCTGATCTTCCAGCGGGCCGTCGTCGCAGATCCCGGCGTTGTTGACCAGGATGTCGAGCCGGCCGAAACGATCTGCTACCGCTGCAGCCACCGCCTGCCGGTGCGCGGCGGATGCGATATCGCCGGCCACCGCGACCGCATCGAGCTGGCCGGCCAGCTGCTCAAGGCGGTCTGCCCGCCGGGCCGTCACCACGACATCGGCGCCGGCCTCACGCAGCACCCTCGCAAATCGTTCGCCCAGGCCCGACGAGGCCCCCGTGACGAGAGCCACCCGGCCAGAAAGAAGCCCGCTGCCCGTATCCATCCCGTCATCGTCCCATCACAGGCACGCCCGAGCGCTGGCAGCACATCCTGGGCGCTGAACCTCCGGTGCCGACAGGAGCGCGAGAACCCGGCGTGCTGTGCCGCCCAGCGACGGCAAACTCGTCCTCGACAGGCCACGAGGATTCGGCGATCTGCTTCCCTGCTCAGTCGTCGCAGGCCCGGAGGCCAGTCACTCACCGTGGCAGCACTTTGCCTCCACGGGGGCGACTGGGAGCCAAGCGTGGCGCGAGTCCGGACTCGGAGCCCCAGCCGGTATCGACGCTCTCAGCCTGAAGATCAGCCACCTGGAACAGCAAGTCACCGATCTGCGGGCGCAACTCGAAGAACGCGGCGAAGACCTCGCCGCCGCCCGTGCCGCCAACCGCGAGCTCATAACCCGCCTGAACGCCCGGCACCCGTGACCGGTGGCCACGCCGCCCTCCCCGGGCGGTGCAGCCGGCTGCTACATTGACCGTTCCGTGGAAGTCACCTTGCCGGCCCTCGTCGCCGCCGCAACCCAGCAGGCCCGTTCGGCGGATTTCCAGTTCTCCTGCGAGCCAGGTACCGGCCAGTTGCTGGCGGTCCTCGCCGCGCACCTTCCCGCCCGCGCCCGGGTCCTCGAGCTCGGCACCGGCACCGGGGTGGGAACCGCCTGGATCGTCTCCGCGCTGCTCCCCAGGACCGACGTCACAGTGACCACGGTCGAGAAAGACCCGCAGACCGCGACCCTGGCCGCTCAGGGCGACTGGCCAAAGTTCGTTGACCTGCGGCACGGGGACGCACTGGACCTGCTGCCCGGGCTCGGCACGTTCGACCTGATCTTCGCTGACGCTCAGGGCGGCAAATGGGAAGGACTCAGCCGCACGATCGCCGCCCTGAATCCGCACGGCCTGCTCGCCGTCGACGACATGACCCCCGCGCCGGACTGGACCAGCGAGCAACGCGCCAGGCAAGACGAGGTACGCCGGACCCTGCTCACCAGTCCGCTGCTCACCTCGGTCGAACTCGACCACGGCTCCGGAGTCATCCTCAGCGCTCGCCACGCCTAGCGGCAGGCCGGCCACCGATTTCCAGCCATCCCCCGAGACACAGGCACACCGTCTCTCCGCGTCCTTGCACCACACCTGTCCCGGCAGATAGCCTCTCATCTAACAGCCTCTGAGCTGCACAAACAGGAGAAGCCAAGCCTCCGGCACATTGGCGAACCCCGGAGAACAGCCCCCACGCGTAGATCACTTTGACGCACACCGCGTCCCTGAACGCAGCCAGCGCCCCTTCCGCCCCGCCGAGCTGATCCGGCTCACCTGGGCGTCTGCGTAGTCGAAGAACGCCTCTGCTCGCACTCGCCGGCCCAGCCGTACCGCGGCCCCGCCCCCGCACCACCCGTGAGGATTCATCACACAGCCACCGGTGACCGCTACGTCTTCGGGATCATGAACCGGCCGGCGGCGGCCGGCGCGCGTCAGCCGGGCTGCCAGATCGTGGTGCGCTTGACCTGGCTGTCTTCCAGGCCCGGCCAGGCCGGGACGTCATAGCTGGCCACCGGCGCGAACCCGGTCCGTGGCAGGTATGCCCGGCCCGGGTCGCCGAGCAGCACGCCAGCGCCCCGGGCCCGGGCCCGGCGCAGGAACGCGGCCAGCCGCCGTGCCAGCACGCGCTCGTAGCAGGCGTCCCCGGCCAGGATCAGATTCGCGGGAGTGCTGCCGTGCGGGGCAGCGCCATCGCCATCGCCATCGCCATCGCCATCGCCATCGCCGAGCACATCGCCGACGGCGAGATCGAGCACAACGCCGTTGGCCCGGGCATTGAGCGCAATCGCGGCCAGCGCCAGCGGGTCAATCTCGTTTGCGGTCACCGCGGCGGCGCCGGCCATCGCGGCCGCGATGGCCACCAGGCCGGACCCGGACGCCACGTCCAGCACGACCCGCCCCGCCGCCCGTTCGGGGTGGTCGAGCAGGTGACGGGCGAGCGCAGTGCCCCCTGCCCACGGGAAAGCCCAGTACGGGACCGGCAGCGGCGACTCGCCCATGGCCGTCTCGATCCGCTCCCACAGGCCGAACGGCTCGGGCGCCAGGTGCAGCCGGATCTCGGGCAGCAGCGGCGGCGACACCAGGCGGGTGCTGGCCTGGATGAAGTCCGCGGCCGTTATCGCGGGCGGCATGCCCGGGCCCCGCCCGCCGCCGGGGCCGGCAGCGTGCGCCGCCGCAAAGCCTGTCGTCGCGAATCCTGTTACCGCGGGGCCTGCCACCGCGGGGCCTGCCACCGCAGGGCCTGCCACCTCATGGCACGTCGCCGGAGGGCCGGTCATCTCGGGGCCGGAGCGTCTGACGGATGGTGCCATCGGAAGCCGCATGGAAGATCACTGCGCCCGGGCCGGCCTCGCGCACGGCCGCCAGGTCCGCCGGATCGGGCCCGGCCGTATCACTGACCAGTGCAGCCGCTTCCAGGCTGGCCGCCCCGCTGGAGACGGCCATTGCCACCGCCAGGCGCAGCGCGGACAGCCGCAGCGACGGCAGTGCCACTGCGGACGCCGCGTAGGTACGCCCGGTCTCGTCGCGTACGGCGGCGCCCTCGGCCGCCGCTACCCGCGCCCGGGCCGATCGGGCCAGCGTGATGATCTTGAGATCTTCCGGGCCCGGCTCTGCGCCGCTCACCCGGGTGAGTCTAGTGGCCGACTGCGCCGGCGAGCCCGGTTCCGGCCTACCCGGTGCCACCGGGCGGCCGTTTCCATCGAGCCCGCGGCGACCCGGAACGGCCCGACCCGCACCAGCCGGATCGGGCTGGAACCGCCCTAGCCGGATCCGGCCGGCTCGTCCCGGCCGGGGGCGGGTCCAGGACGATCGGGACCGCCGCGAGCACCCGGGCCGGGGTGGTCTGACGCGGCTGGCGCCCGCCTGCCCGCCGCGGGCGAAGTCACCTGCCCCGGCCGGGCAGCTGTCTGCGACCGGGCTGATGTCTGCGGCCGGGGCGACTGCGGCCCGGCCGGCAAATCCGGCTCCGGCCCCTGCGGCGGGTCCTGCTCCCGCGCCCGGGCGGCTGGCGACCGGGCGGGAGACTGAGCCGCCTGCTCGGCGCCGGGACGCCACTGGCCGTCGGCGAGCATGTCGCCGGGACCCGGCTGGAGCCGCCGAACCCGGACGGTGCCGATCCGGTTACGCCGCCCTGCCAGGTTCTCGGCGGTCAGCTCGAGCCCCGCAACGTGCGCCACCGAGCCCGCGATCGGCACCCGGCCCAGCAGCTGGGCGAGCAGGCCGCCGACGGTCTCCACGTCCTCGGCCTCGATCGAGACGGCGAACAGCTCCTCTAGCTCCTCCACCGCCAGCCGCGCGGTCACCCGAGCGGTTCCCCCGCCCAGCCAATCCACCGGCGGCAGCTCCTTGTCGTACTCGTCGGTGATCTCGCCGACGATCTCCTCGAGAATGTCCTCGATCGTCACCAGCCCCGCCGTGCCGCCGTACTCGTCGATGACGATGGCCAGGTGGATCTGCTGCGCCTGCATCTCCCGCAGAAGCTCGTCGACGGGCTTGCTCTCGGGCACGAACGTGGCCGGCCGCATGATCGAGCTGACCGCCTCCGCCTCCGCCTCCCGGTACTCGTAGCTGCGGGTGACGATGTCCTTGAGGTAGGCAATCCCGATGATGTCGTCGAGGTTCTCGCCGACCACGGGTATCCGGGAGAACCCGCTGCGCAGCGCCAGCGACAGCGCCTGGCGCAGGGTCTTGCCGTGCTCGACAAAGACCATCTCGGTGCGCGGCACCATGACCTCGCGGACGATCGTGTCGCTCAGCTCGAACACCGAGTGAATCATCTCGCGCTCGTCTGGCTCGATCACCCGGCGGCGGGCCAGCAGGTCCACCAGCCCGCGCAGGTCCGCCTCCGAGCCGGACGGGCCGCCGCGCGGCTCCCCGCCGGGCCCGGGCGCACCGCCGCCGGCCAGCAGCCGGGGCAGCGGGCCGAGCAGGCGCACGACGGGACGCATGACGGCCGCCGCGGTGCTGGCCACCTGCACCGCGCGGCGGTTGCCCAGCGACCGCGGCACAACCCCGACCATCAGGTAGGTCGCCACGATCATGACGGCGGCGGTGATGGCAAACACCCGCCAGCCTGTCCCGAGCCAGTGCACCAGGACCGCGCTGAGCAGCACCGTGGCCCCGACAACGGCCGCGATCCTGGCCAGCAGCAGCACCGCCACATAACGGGGAACCTCGGCCAGCACCGCATGCAGCGGCGCCGCCGAATGGCCGGCGGACCGGCCCAGCTCCTTGGCGCCCGCGCGGGACAGCCGCACCAGCGCGGCCTCGGCGCTGGCGCACCAGCCGGCCAGCAGCAGCAGCGCGGCCGTGGCCACGAGCAGCCAGCCCACGGCGGCTAGCCCGGCCTTCCCCGGCTGCCGCCGGCTCCGCCCGCGGGACCGGGCTCGTCAGCGGCGGCCGGGCCGCCCGCAGCGCTGCCCGACTCGGTCACCCCGCCCGGCGCGGCAGTCCCGCCCCCGTCCTGAGCAGCACTGGCGTCCTGGGCAGGGTCCCCGTCCTGAGCAGCACCGCCGCGCTCCGCAGGAGTCCCGTCGCTGTCCCCAGCGACGCCATCCGGCCCGGCCGCAGCGTCCTGGCCGGTATCCGCGGCGGCGCCCGCCGGGCCGTCCTGGCCGGCTGCCCGGTCCGCGCGCCACGATGCGATCAGCCGGTCTTGCAGGCCGAACATGGTCGCGTGTTCGGCCGCATCGGCATGGTCGTAGCCGAGCAGGTGCAAGATGCCGTGCACGGTGAGCAGCTCCAGCTCGTCCGCCACCGGCAGGCCCGCCTGCCGGGCCTGCGCCGCGGCCACCTGCGGGCAGATCACCACGTCGCCGAGCAGGCCGGGGATGCCTTCCGGGTCGCTGCCGGCCGGGTCGGCCCGGCCGCCGCCCGGCTGCGGCGGCCGCAGCTCGTCCATGGGGAAGGACAGCACGTCTGTCGGTCCCGGCTCGCCCATCCAGCGCACGTGCAGCTCGGTCATCGCAGGCTCGTCGACCAGCAGCACCGACAGCTCGGCGAACGGGTGGATGCGCAGCTCGTCCAGGACGTGCCGGGCCAGTGCGGCAAGCGCGGCCGCGTCCGCCGGCGCCCCGGACTCGTTGGCGATCTCGATGCTCACCGCGATCCCTGCTGCCCGGTCAGTGGGCCTGGTCTCAGTGGGCCTGGTCTCAGTGGGCCTGGTCTCATTGCGCCCGGCTTCCCTCACGCCGGGGGCGGCGGCCCGGCAGCCGCGGGTCCGCGGCCTTGCGGGCGTCATACCGCTCGTAGGCGTCCACGATCTCGCCAACCAGCTTGTGCCGCACCACGTCGTGGCTGGTCAGCCGGCAGAAATGAATGTCCTCGACGCCGTCGAGGATGTCCTGCACCAGGCGCAGCCCGGACAGCTGGCCGGCCGGCAGGTCGACTTGGGTCACGTCACCGGTGACGACAACCCGGGAGCCGAACCCCAGCCGGGTGAGGAACATCTTCATCTGCTCAGGCGAGGTGTTCTGCGCCTCGTCCAGGATGATGAACGAGTCGTTCAGCGTCCGGCCGCGCATGTACGCCAGCGGTGCGATCTCGATGGTCCCGGCCGCGGTCAGCCGCGGGATCGTGTCCTGGTCCAGCATGTCGTGCAGGGCATCGTAGAGCGGGCGCAGGTAGGGGTCGATCTTCTCGTAGAGCGTCCCCGGCAGGAAGCCCAGCCGCTCCCCCGCCTCCACGGCCGGCCGGGTCAGGATGATCCGGTTGACCTCCTTGGCCTGCAGCGCCTTGACCGCCTTGGCCATCGCCAGGTAGGTCTTGCCGGTGCCGGCCGGGCCGATCGCGAACACGATCGTATTCTGGTCGATCGCGTCGACGTAGCGCTTCTGGTTGAGCGTCTTGGGGCGGATCGTGCGGCCGCGCGCCGACAGGATGTCCAGCGTCAGCACCTCGGCCGGCCGCGGCCCGCTCTTGCGGCGCAGCATCGCCACGGTCCGCTCGATCGAGTCAGGCGTCAGCTCGGCACCGCCCGCCACCATCTGGATCAGCTCGGCGATCAGCCGCTGCGCGGCCGCCGTCTTGGCCGGCTCGCCGGTCAGGGTGATCTCGTTGCCGCGCACGTGGATATCGGCGTCGATCGCGCCCTCGATGACGTGCAGCAGCTCGTCGCGCGAGCCGAGCAGGCTGAGCATCGAGTGATCATCCGGAATGACGATCTTCACCGGTCCGCCGCCGGGCGGCGCCGCATCGCCGCGCAGGTCAGCGTCGCGGCGGTCAGTGGAATTGTCGGTCAAAGGCCCTTCCCCGTGCTGGCAGGCGCCCCGGTGCCGGGGCGCCTGCCATGGTAGCTGCGCCGGCCACAGTGCCCGGGCGTCCCGGCAGCGCCCGGGCCGGCCAGGGCGCCGGCCCGGCTTGAGTCGTCATCCGGGCGGCCAGGTCAGCTGGCGGCCGCCCATGACATGCGCGTGCACGTGGCCGACGGTCTGGCCGCCGTGTGACCCGGTGTTGAACACCACCCGGTAGCCGGTGTCGGCGATCTGCTCCTGGCTGGCTACCCGGTGCGCCTGCGCCGCAACCTCCTCGACGAGCCCGTCTCCGGCCGCGGCGAGCGCAGACAGATCGGCGAAGTGATCGCGCGTAATGACCAGGACGTGTACAGGAGCCTGCGGGTTTATGTCCCGGAACGCAACCGTTCGCGGCCCTTCGAGCACGCGAGCGGCCGGAATATCACCTGCGGCGATACCGCAGAAGAGGCAATCTGCCATGGGCCAGATCTTAACGTGTGGCCCTACGAGAGGACTGGCGACATATATGGTTGCTCTACTGCGAACCCCCGGCGCATTACCCCCGTGCGGCACAGTCTGCCCAGGCCTGCTTTCCCGCGGCCCTGGGGCACTGCCCGGAGCGGTCGCGGCTGAAATCTGTGAGCTGGCATTGGGGGGAAGTGCGATCGTTGAGGCAGATCCGCTGGCAGGCGTCGACATCGAAGATCAGTTATGACGGCCAGTGAACCCGCGGACGTCGCTACGCGTCCTATGCACGTGACCGAAACCCTGCTGGCCGATAGCGCGGTAGGCGCGATCCCGGCCGACTGGGACGCCGACCGAGCAGTGACCGCCCTGTACTCCGCGCACTACCGGTCCCTGGTGCGCCTTGCGGCACTGCTGGTGCGCGACGTCGCCACCGCAGAGGAAGTCGTCCAGGAGTCGTTCGTCTCGATGCACGGCGGCTGGCGCCGCCTGCGGGACAGCGAGAAGGCCCTGTCATACCTGCGGCAGTCGGTGGTGAACAGGTCGCGCTCGGTGCTGCGGCACCGGGTCGTGGTTGACCGGAACGCGCCGAAGCCGCCGCCCGATATGCCGAGCGCCGAGCAGGGCGCGATCACCTTGCTGGAGCGATCCGCCGTGGTCGCCGCGCTGCGCACCCTGCCGGCCCGGCAGCGCGAGGCGCTCGTGCTGCGCTACTACGGCGACCTGTCCGAGGCCCAGATCGCCGCGGCCATGGGCATCAGCCGCGGGGCCGTGAAAAGCCACACCGCCCGGGCCATGGCGGCCCTGCGGGTCGTGCTGGAGCGTGAGGCATGACCCACCACGACACGCCGTACGAGCAGATCCTGCGCCGGGCGCTGCATGCGGCGGCGGACGGGGTCGAGCCGGAGGCCGACGGCCTGGAGCGAATCCGCGCCCGGCTGACCGTCCCGAGCCCGCTGCCGATCGCCTGGATGAGCGCGGCCCTCGCCGCCGTGTCCGCCGTCACGCTGGGCTGGCTGCAGGCGGCGTCGGAGCGGATGCCGGGCACGGCCGAATGGCTGCGGTCCGGCCCGCTGCACCGCGGCTGGACCGCGGTCACCGCGCTGCCGTCCCGGCTCGGCCTGGCGCAGCGGCTGCCCATGGTCAGCGGCTGGCTGCACACGGCGGGCCAGGGCCTGCGGGCCGGCACTGCCCGGCTGAACGAGGCTGCCGGCAGGCTGCCGGCCCCGAAGCTTCCGGCAGCGCTGCGCCCGGCCGCGAGCCAGGGCCGCCCTGTGCCCGGCGCCCGGCCCCGCCCGCAGGGCTGGCTGCGCACGGTCCCGGTGGTCGCCGTGGCCATCGTGATCGTGGGCATCGGCGCGCTCGCGCTCATCCGCCTGCCGCAGACCCTGTCCTCCGCGACCGGCGGCGGCCTCCCCGGGCTCAGCAACTCGGGCGGCAACGGGGGGCCAGCCGGCTCGGCGAACGGTACCGGCAAGCCGATCGCGGGCAGCCAGCAGTCCGGCAGTAGCCACTCCATCACCCCATTTATCTCGCGGCGGGCCGGCACGGCCATCTGCCCGCCCTCCGTGCCACCCATGTCGGGGGACCACAGCACGAAGCCCTCGCCGGGCGCCACGGCGAGCACTTCACCGTCGGCGCCGCCCGCCAGCCCGTCGTCGTCGCCGACGGCCAGCGCGTCGCCGTCGCCGACGGCCAGCGCGTCGCCGTCGACCAGTGACTCGCCGTCGCCCTCGACGTCGCCGTCGGCCAGTGACTCACCGTCGCCGGGCACCTCGTCGCCCAGCTCCGGCGAGAACAGCAGTTCCCCGGCGGCGCCCGCCAGCGGCGCCCAGGCGAACGGCACGGTGACCGGCGCCCAGACGGCTGTGCACTTCCAGGCGCAGTCCCAGTCGGTCACGAAGTCCACCGGCAGCGCCGCCGCCAGGGCTGCCGGAGCGGACCAGACGCCGTGCTCGCTGAGCGCGCTGGGCTACCAGCCAGTGCAGCGCAGCAGCAGGACCGGGGCCGCAAGCCAGCCAGGCGGGACTAACGCCGGGACGGCCGCCGCCCTGGCGGACGTCGCCGACCGGCGCGGCCTGGTGGCCTGACCCGGCTGAGCCGGGCGGGCTAGGGCCAGCGGCCGCAGCGGCTGAGCACCAGGGCCGCGGCCACCGCGCCAGCGGACGAGGCGCGAAGCACGGCGGGCCCGAGCCGCGCGGATCCGGCCCCGGCAGCAGCGAGCGCGGCCGCCTCGGCCGGGCTGATGCCGCCCTCCGGGCCGACGATCAGCACGATGTCGCCGTCGGCGGGCAGCGCCGTGGCGGCGAGCGGCTGCGATGCGGCCGGGTCGAGCACCAGCGCCAGCCGGGCCGCCGCGACCCGGCTGGCCAGCGCGGCGGTGTCCATCGCCTCGGTGACCTCGGGAAACCAGGACCGGCGCGACTGCTTGGCCGCCTCGCGTGCCGTCACCCGCCAGCGGCCGAGCGCCCGGTCCGCCCGCTCGGGCCGCCAGCGGGCCACGCATCTCTCGGCGGCCCACGGGATCAGCACGTCGACGCCGACCTCGGTCATGATCTCCACGGCCAGCTCACCGCGATCACCCTTGGGAATGCCCTGCACGACGACCAGCCGGGGCTGCGGTGGCGGCTGCACCCGCCGGGCCCTCACCGCGAGCTCCAGCGTGCCGGGCCGGGCGGCGGTGACGGTGCACTCGGCCAGCGTGCCCTGGCCATCGGTGAGGTCCACCCGCTCGCCCGCCGCGATCCGGCGCACCGTCGTCGCGTGCCGCCCCTCAGGCCCGGCCAGCATGACGTGGTCGTGCGCCAGGCCGGAGCGGCCGGCGACGAAGACCGGCGGGATCACGTCAGCCGCCCGGCAGCATCGGCCGCACAGGCCGGGTCAGCGGCCGTTGAAGGCGTCACGCAGCCGGGAGAAGAAGCCATGCTGCCCGGGCGCGAACCGGCCGGGGGGCGATTCCTCGCCGCGCAGCCGGGCCAGCTCGCGCAGCAGGCCCTCCTGCTCGGCGTCCAGCTTGCTCGGCGTCTCCACGGTCACGTGGATCATCAGGTCGCCCCGGCCCTGTGCGTTCAGGTGCGCCGTGCCCTGCCCGTACAGCGGGATCGCCTGCCCGGACTGGGTGCCCGGCCGGATGTCGATCTCGGCCGGGCCGTCGAGGGTCTGCACCTTCAGCGTGGCGCCGAGGGCCGCCGCCACCATCGGGATGGTGACCGTGCAGTGCAGGTCGTCACCCGCCCGCTCGAAGATCGGGTGCGGCCGCTGGATGATCTCCAGGAAAAGGTCGCCGGGCGGGCCGCCGCCCGGCCCGGTCTCGCCCTCGCCCGCCAGCTGGATGTGCGTGCCGTCCTCCACGCCCGCCGGGATCCGGACCTTGATCGTGCGCCGGGTGCGGACCCGGCCGTCCGCGTCGCACTCCGGGCACGGCCGCCGGATCACGGTGCCGTAGCCGCCGCAGCCCGGGCACGGCCGCGAGGTCATCACCTGGCCGAGGAACGAACGGGTGACCTGGTTCACCTCACCGCGTCCGTGGCAGACCTCGCAGGTCGTGGGGTGCGTGCCGGGCGCGGTGCCCTCGCCGGAGCAGGTCGGGCAGACCACCGCGGTGTCGATGGTCAGGTCCCGGGTGGTACCGAACGCGCATTCAGACAAGTCCAGCTCGACCCGGATGGTGGCGTTGCGGCCCCGGCGGGCCCGGCTGCGCGGCCCGCGGGCAGCGCCGCCACCGCCGAAGAACGCGTCCATGATGTCGCTGAACGGGAAGCCGGGCCCGAACCCGCCCGGCCCCGCACTGGCGCCGCCGCGCGGCGCGAACGGGTCAGCGCCCAGGTCGTACATCTGCCGCTTCTCCGGATCGGAGAGCACCTCGTAGGCCTGGTTGATGTCCTTGAACCGCTCCTGCGTCTGCGGGTCCGGGTTGACGTCAGGATGCAGTTCCCTGGCCAGCCGCCGGTACGCCTTCTTGATCTCGTCGGCGTCAGCATCCCGGCGGACGCCGAGCGTCGCGTAGTAGTCGTTTGCCACGCCGGTCCCTACTGTTCTGCCAGGATCTGGCCCACGTACCGTGCCACTGCGCGCACCGCTCCCATCGCCGTCGGGTAGTCCATCCGGGTCGGCCCGAGCACGCCGAGCTTGGCCAGCTGCTGGTCACCCGATCCGTACCCGGCGGCGACCAGCGACGTGCTGCGCAGTCCCTGAACCTCATTCTCCGCGCCGATCCGCACGGTCAGCGTGTCCTCGTCGGAGGATTCGCCGAGCAGCCGGATCAGCACCACCTGCTCCTCCAGCGCCTCCAGGACCTCGTGCATCCCGCGGGAGAAGTCGCCAGGGGCGAGGTTGGCTGCACCGCCGACGACGACCCGCTCCTCGTGCCGTTCGACCAGAGTCTCCAGGATTACGGAGAATATCGCCGCCGCATTGGCCCGCTCGCCCGGCATGACCCGTTCGGGCAGCTCGGCGACGACCGAGGCAACCTCAGTCAGCCTGCGCCCGTCGAGGCAGGCGTTGAGCACCGCGCGCAGCTGGGTGATCGACTCCTCGCCGATGCTGTCCGGCAGCTCGACCATCCGCTGCTCGACCCGCCCGGTGTCGGTGATCAGCACCAGCAGCAGCCGCCGGTCAGCCAGCGGCACCAGCTCAACGTGCCGGACCGACGACCTGGTCAGCGACGGGTACTGGACCATCGCCACCTGCCTGGTCAGCTGAGCTAGCAGCCGCACCGTCCGCAGGACCACGTCGTCGAGGTCATAGGCCCCGGCCAGGAAGGTCTCCACCGCGCGCCGCTCGGCCGGGGTGAACGGCTTGATGCCCGACAGCCGGTCGACGAACAGCCGGTACCCCTTGTCCGTCGGAACCCGCCCGGCGCTGGTGTGCGGCTGGACAATGTAGCCCTGCTCTTCGAGCACGGCCATGTCGTTGCGGATGGTGGCCGGAGAGACGTCCAGGCTGTGCCGGTCCACGAGGGCTTTCGAGCCGACCGGCTCATGCGAGGACACGTAGTCCTGCACGATGGCGCGCAAGACCGCTAGCTTCCTGTCGTCAAGCACGCGCAACCCCCTCCCTGGCACTCACATCTCTAGAGTGCCAAGTCTATGGGGCGAATGACGCTGGCGGCACGCCCGTGCGCCAGTGCCGATTAGGCAGCCGGGGTCATACCGTTTTAGCGTGGATTCATCAGCCGTATAGACGAGGGATGATGACGAGTTATCCATCGCAGCCGACGCCGGGTCAGCCGACCACGGCCGCGCAGGCCGCCCTGGAGGGTGACCAGGCGGCCGGGAGCTGGCCGCTGGCATCGGTGCCGGATGACTGGCCAGATGGCGGGCCTGCCCCGCACCGGCCCGCGGCCGGCCCCGCGCCATTCCTGCATCCCGATCCCGTCACCGGCCCGCAGCCGGTCGCTGGCCTGCAGCCGGTCACCGGGCCGCACCTGGTCCAGGCGGTCGGCGCGGCGGGCCCGCCGGCCCCGGACGGATCCGGCCGGCCTGATCCGGGCGCGGCGGCCGGGACCGGCGGGCGGCTGCCCGCGGCCGAGGCGGACTGCCGCTGGGCGATGCTCAGCTACCTGGGCATCCCGTTCTTCAGCTTCGTGCCGCCGCTGGCTGTGTACCTGATCAGGCTGCGCACGCCGTTCAGCCGCCGGCATGCGGCCCAGGCGCTGAACCTGGCCATCACCATCCTGCTCTACAACCTGTCGGCCGTGATCATCGGCGGCGTGCTGGCGCTGGACGCGCTGCGGACCGCGCTGCTGATCGTGACGCCGGTCACGGCGGCCCTGTGGCTGGTGGCGCTGGCCTACCTGGCGCGCTGCGCCCTGGACGCCGGCCGCGGCGAGTTCCGCCCGATCCCGGCCTGGCTCTGCGCCACGCTCGTGCACTGACCGCTCGCGCAGTGACGGTGGCTGGCTGGCCTAGTCAGTCAGGCCGCGGATCACCGCGTCGGCCAGCAGGCGGCCGCGGCCGGTCAGCACCACCCGGCCGGCATCGAGCGCGGCCGGATCAGCCAGGCCGTCAGCAGCGGCGGCCGCGGCCGCGGCCCGGCGCGCCGGGGCCAGCTCGGTCACCGGACAGCCGGCGGCGAGCCGGGTGCGCAGCATGATCTGCTCGGTCCGGCGCTCGCCGGCGGTGAGGATCTCCCGTCCCTGCCCAGGGCTGGCGCCCGCCGCCAGCCGCTGCGCGTAGGCGGCCGGATGCCGCACGTTCCACCAGCGGGTCCCGCCGACGTGACTGTGCGCCCCCGGGCCCACTCCCCACCAGTCGCCGCCGGTCCAGTACAGCAGGTTGAGCCGGCACTGCGCGCTTGGCGAGGCGGCCCAGTTGGACAGCTCGTACCAGCGCAGGCCCCGGCGGGACAGCAGGTCGTCGGCAGCGAGGTAGCGGTCGGCCATCGCGTCGTCGTCCGGGGGCGGCAGCTCGCCGCGCCGGATCCGCGCCGCCAGCCGGGTGCCGTCCTCGACGATGAGCGCGTAGGCCGAGATATGGTCCGGGCCGGCGTCGGCCGCGGCCTGCACCGATTCCAGCCAGTCCTGGTCGCTCTCCCCCGGCGTGCCGTAGATGAGGTCCAGGCTGACGTGCTCGAACCCGGCCGCGCGGGCCCAGCCGGCGCAGGCCTGCGACCGTCCTGGCTGATGCACCCGGTCCAGCACGGCGAGCACGTGCGGGACGGCGCTCTGCATGCCCAGCGAGATCCGGGTGAACCCGGCGGCGCGCAGCTGCTCCAGGCTGGCTGGCGTCACGGTTTCCGGGTTCGCCTCCGCGGTCACCTCGGCGTCCGGGGGCAGGCCGAACTCGGCGTCGATGACAGTCAGGATCGCGCCCAGGTCAGCGGGCGGCAGCAGGGTCGGCGTGCCGCCGCCGAAGAACACCGCGCTGACCGGCAGGTCCGCGCCGCCCAGCACCCGGCGGGCCAGCCGGATTTCCGCGATGGCCTGAGCCGGGTAGGCGGCGCGGGAGACGCCCGGGCCGAGTTCGGCGGCGGTATAGGTGTTGAAGTCGCAGTAACCGCACCGCGTCGTGCAGAACGGCACGTGCACGTACATCCCGAATGGCCGGCTGCCCAGGCCCGCCAGCGCGCTGCCGGGCAGCTGCCCGTCCGCGGGGACCGGAGTTCCCGGTGGCGGGAGGTTAGGCACTGCGCTGCGCCGCTGCGGAACCGGCCGGGCGCAGCTCAGGCACTGGCCTGGCGCAGGACCCGCGCGCCGATCGCGTCCCAGCCGGCGCCGCGGCCGTCCACTGCCAGCAGCTTGCGCATCAGGCTGGCGTCGCCGTAGAAGGCCCGCATCGACTCGGCCACGCTGACCCGGCTGTCCGGGCGGCGCAGCAGCGTGACCGCATCCCCGGCACCGACCCCGCCCTCGGTCAGCACGCGCAGGTAGGCCCCGGGACGGCCGGCGTCGGCGAACCGCCGCACCCAGCGTGACTCACCGAGCCACGTGGCGAACGTGACGCACGGGATACGCGCGGCGGTGACCTGCACGACCGCCGTGCCCAGCTGCCAGACGTCGCCGATCATGGCGTTGCTGACGTCGATCCCGCTGGTCGTGACGTTCTCGCCGAACAGGCCGTCTCGCGGCCCAGCTGCCCGGCCCACCAGTCCAGGTCCTCCCGGGCGTAGACGTAGACCGCCTGCTCGCGCCCGCCGTGGTTGTCGGTATCGGCGCACTCGTCCCCGGCCAGCCCGAGCCAGCCGAGCCGGACCTGGCCCGCCGCCGACCGCTTGTCGATCGCGCTGCGGCCCATCCGGCCGCCGATCGGCTGGTCGGTGATCACGCCGGTGTTCACGGAGAGCACTCGCCCGCTGATCCCCGGCGCCTGGTGCGCCCCGGTCTTGTGTTCGTCCGCCGCGAGCCTGCCTGCCATGAGCCGCAGGTTATCCGACAGGCCCGGGAACAGCCTATTCAATTCCCGGCGGCCAGCTCGGGCCGGCCAGCCAGCCGGCGGATGCGGCCGATCCGGCTTACGGCCGATCCCGGGCGCGCGCGGTGGCGTTACCCTGGAAGCAGAGGCGGCAGAGCGGGCCGCTGGACGGCCCGCAGCCGGAGCAGGCTGGCGGCCCGCGAGCGGCGCAGGATCGGCGAGCGGGGGCACGGCGATATGGCGGGGCGGACGAGATGACGGCAGGCGGCTACGGCCAGGCGCAAGCGGCAGGCGGTCACGGTCAGCTGCGCCCCATGCCCGGACCAGGCCCGCTGCGCCCGCCGGGCGGGGGCCAGATGCGGGCCTCCGATCAGGACCGGGACGCCACTGCCAGCATCCTGCAGACCGCGTTCGCCGAAGGCAGGCTGAGCCAGGACGAATACGAGGACCGGGTTGGCCGCGCGCTGACGGCGCGGACCTTCGCCGAACTGGACGCGCTGACAGCCGACCTGCCGGGGCGGCGGCCGTTCGGGCCCGCCGCACCGCGGCACACCAACCAGCTGGCCGTCGCGTCGCTGATCTGCGGGGCGGCGCAGCCGTTCACCGGGATGCTGACCACGATCCCGGCCATCGTCCTCGGCCATATCGCCCGGCATCAGATCCGCCGCACCGGCGAGGACGGCGCCGGCCTGGCCACCTGCGGACTGGCTCTGGGCTGGGCCGGGGTGGCCATACCGCTGCTGGCCCTGCTGGTGTTCTTCCTGGTCGTGGTGCGCCTGTTCTAGCCAGCCAGACGGTCCCTGCTCCCGCTAGCCGGGTACCCTGCGCCGGCCGGGGACGCCCGGGCCAGGCCCGCGCCCGCCCGGTTGCGGCGAAGGATGCACGCGCCGGGCAGCGATCGGGCAAGCTCGCCGGGAGAATAGGACATGGATAAGCGGCGACAGCCGGGGACTAAGGCGGCTCAGCCGCGGTAGCTGTGCAGTCGGCGAGCACCGGGCGGGCCGGACCGGGACACGCCAACCGCACCACACTGAAGGATCAGGTATGAACTCAGATAACGGCGAGGACCGAGACACGTCCGGCCAGCCGGGTCAGCCAGGAGAGCCGACCCAGCCAGGCCAGGAAGGCGCCTCCGGGCAGCCGGGCGAAGGCGCACCCGCCCAGCCGGGCGGGTTCGGGCAGCCGGGCCAGTACCCGCAATACGGCCAGCAGCCCGGCCAGGAAGGCGCGTACGGCCAGCCAGGTCAGTACGGGCAGCAGCCCGGCCAGGAGAGCCAGTACGGGCAGCCTGGCCCGTACGGGGCGCCAGGCCAGTACCCGCAGTGGGGCCAGGGCCAGCCCGGCCAGTACCCGCCGGCCGGCCAGTACCCGCCAGGCCAGCAGTACGGCCAGTACCCGCAGTACGGGCCGCAGGGGCAGTATCCGCAGCAGTACGGCCCGTACGGGCCCTACGCCTACGGGCCGCGGCAGGGCGGCACTAACGGCCTGGCCATCGCCTCGCTCATCCTGGGGCTCGCCCAGATCCTGGTGTGGTTCATCGCCGGCATCCCGGCGATCATCCTCGGCGCGATCGCGCTGCGGCAGATCCGCGAGCGGGGGCAGGCCGGCCGCGGCATGGCGATCACCGGCATCGTCCTCGGCAGCCTGGGCCTGGTTGTACTGCTCTTGCTGATCGTCGTCGGCGTCGCCAATTCCGGCAGCTCAGCCGGGCGCTAGCGGCGCTTGTCACCGGCCTGATCGGCCGACAGCGCCGCCACGAACGCCTCCTGCGGCACCTCCACCCGGCCGATGACCTTCATCCGCCGCTTGCCCTCTTTCTGCTTCTCCAGCAGCTTGCGCTTGCGGGTGATGTCGCCGCCGTAGCACTTGGCCAGCACGTCCTTGCGCAGCGCCCGGATATTCTCCCGGGCGATGATCCGGGCGCCGATCGCCGCCTGGATCGGTACCTCGAACTGCTGACGCGGGATGAGTTCCTTCAGCCGCGCGGCCATCGACAGGCCGTAGTCGCGTGCCTTGTCGGTGTGCACGATCTGGCTGAACGCGTCGACCGGCTGTCCCTGCAGCAGGATGTCGACCTTGACCAGGTCGGCCTCCTGCTCCCCGGCGGGCTCGTAGTCCAGCGAGGCGTAGCCGCGGGTGCGTGACTTCAGCTGGTCGAAAAAGTCGAAGATGATCTCCCCGAGCGGCATCGTGTAGCGGATCTCCACCCGCTCCGACGACAGGTAGTCCATGCCCAGCAGGACGCCGCGGCGGCCCTGGCACAGCTCCATGATCGCGCCGATGTGCTCACTGGGAGCGAGCACAGTGGCCCGCACGACCGGCTCGAAGATATGCGCGATCTTGCCGTCGGGAAACTCGCTGGGGTTGGTGACGACGATCTCGCGGCCGGACTCGAGGACCACCCGGTACACGACGTTCGGCGCGGTGGAGATCAGCGAGAGGTCGAACTCCCGCTCCAGCCGCTCCCGGACGATCTCCATGTGCAGCAGGCCGAGGAACCCGCAGCGGAAGCCGAACCCTAGCGCCGTGGAGGTCTCCGGCTCGTAGACCAGGGACGCGTCGTTCAGCTGGAGCTTGTCCAGCGCATCGCGCAGCTCGGGGTAGTCATCACCGTCCAGCGGGTACAGGCCGGAGAACACCATGGGCCTGGGGTGGGCGTACCCGGGCAGCGGTTCGGTGGCCGGGCGGGCCGTGGTCGTCACGGTGTCCCCGACCCGGGCCTGCCGGACATTCTTGACTCCAGTGATCAGATAGCCGACCTCGCCGGCGGCCAGGCCGTCAGACGGCACCGGATCCGGCGAGATGACGCCGACCTCCAGCGTCTCGTGCACCGACTTGGTGGACAGCATCAGGATCTTCTCCCGGCGGGACAGCCGTCCGTCCATGACCCGCACGTAGGTGACCACGCCGCGGTAGGTGTCATACACCGAGTCGAAGATCAGCGCCCGGGCCGGCGCGTCCGGATCGCCGCTGGGCGGGGGCACCTGCGCGACGATCTGGTGCAGCAGGTCGGTGACGCCCTCGCCGGTCTTCGCCGAGACCCGCAGCACGTCCGACGGGTCGCAGCCGATGATCCCGGCCAGCTCGGCGGCGCAGGCATCCGGCTGGGCGGCCGGCAGGTCGATCTTGTTGAGCACCGGGATGATCTGCAGGTCGGCGCCGAGCGCCAGGTACAGGTTCGCCAGCGTCTGCGCCTCGATGCCCTGGGCCGAGTCAACCAGCAGCACCGCGCCCTCGCACGCGGCCAGCGACCGGGACACCTCGTAGGTGAAGTCCACGTGACCGGGCGTGTCGATCAGGTTCAGCACGTACTGGGTGCCGTCTTCGCCGCGCCAGGGCAGCCGCACGGCCTGGCTCTTGATCGTGATGCCGCGCTCGCGCTCGATGTCCATCCGGTCCAGGTACTGCGCGCGCATCTGGCGGTCGTTCACCACCCCGGTGAGCTGGAGCATGCGGTCAGCGAGCGTGGACTTGCCGTGGTCGATGTGCGCGATGATGCAGAAGTTGCGCAGCACCGACTGATCGGTGCGCGACGGCACGGGAGCCGCGGCCTCGCCGGCCGGCCGCACGGCGGCCGGCGGGGTGGCAGCCGGCGGCACGGGTGCCGCCGGCCCGGGCGTGGGTGGCACAGAATCCGCCAGGTAGTCGTCGGGTCAAGCCGGTCTGGGATCCGCGGGCGGCCGGGCGCCGGCCAGCCACTGTCAGCCGCGGACCCGGCCAGGCCGGGCAGCGCTGCCCGCTGCGGCAGGGCACTCCGGCGCGCGCGCAGATCACTGTCGCCGTCTATCGTCGCATGCCGGGGCTGGTGCCCACGCCAGCCGGGCGGCCGTCAGGGAGGCCGGCCGCCGTGATCCGGTCCGCGGTGGCCCTGTGCCGGACCGTGTTTTCTGCGAGAGTTTGAGCGGCTGGCACGATCTCGGATATCCTTTGGCGTCGGCTGCCTGCATGCCCGCATAGTTCCGGGTGCGCCCCTGCGGCCTGCGCCCGTGGCCGGGCACGACCCTGACTGACCCTGACAGACTTAGAGCGAGGCATTTCGCGTGGCGAACATCAAGTCCCAGATCAAGCGCAACAAGCAGAACGAGGCCGCGCACCAGCGGAACAAGGCCGTCAAGTCCGCGCTGAAGACCCACGTCCGCCGGTTCCGCGAGGCCGCCGAGACCGGTGACGTCGAGGCTGCGACCGCGGCGATGCGGGCGGCCTCGGTCAAGCTCGACAAGGCCGTGAGCAAGGGCGTCATCCACCGCAACCAGGCCGCGAACCGCAAGTCGGCCATCGCCCGGCGCCTGGAGCAGGTCAAGAAGGCCAGCTGAGCCAGCTCGGTCATGCCCGCGCCCGGAGGCGCCGGCCAGGCTCAGCCGGCATGCCCGCGCCCGGAGGCGCCGGCCAGGCTCAGCCGGCCAGGCTCAGCCGCGCGACCGGCAGGCGACGATCGTAGTGATGGCCCGCTCCAGCGCATAAGCGGCGCTGGCACCCTCGCCCTTGACCTGGGCGTCGGCGGTGGTGACGGCGCTGTGCGCCCGGGCCACGCCCTCCGGGGTCCAGCCGCGCAGCTGCTGGCGGACCCGGTCGATCTTCCATGGCGGCATCCCGAGCTCGGCGGCCAGCGCATCAGCGCCCCGGCCGCGCGAGGCGCTGCCCACCCGGCCCAGGGCCCGGACTCCCTGCGCGAGGGCGCTGCTGATCAGCACCGGCGAGGTGCCCACGGCCAGCGCCCAGCGCAGCTGCTCCAGGGAGTCGGCGAGCTTCCCCTCGAACGCCCGGTCCGCGACAGTGAAGCCGCTGGCCTCGGCCCGTCCCCGGTAATAGCGGCCGACGACATCCCCGGTGATCACCCCGGTAGTGTCTGCCGATAGCTGGCTGCACGCCGCCGCCAGGTCCCGCAGGTCCGTGCCGACCGCATCCAGCAAGGCGCGCAGGCCGCTCTCGTCGGCCTTTCGCCCGGACCGGCGGAACTCGCCGCGCAGGAAGTCCAGCCGCTCACCGAACCGGCGGATGGCCGGGCAGTCGACCCGGCTGGCCCCGCCGGAGACCAGCGCGGTCAGCAGGGCCTTTCCCTTCGCGCCGCCCGCATGGGCAACGGCCAGCACAACATCGGGCGCGGGGCTGGCCGGGTAGCGGATGATCTCCGCCGCGACGTCCTTGGACGCGTCCTGGGCCGCCCGGACGATCACTACGCAGCCGCCGCCGAACAGCGACGGCGCGGTCAGCGAGGCCAGCTCGCCCGCGGTCAGGTCGGCGGCCCGGACGTCGTGCACGTCCGGGCCGCTGCCATCAAGGCCGGGACCGCCCCGGGTGGCGCCCGAGGCGGCCAGTATCGCGCCGATCGCCCGCTCGATCAGGAACTCCTCGTCGCCGACGAGGACGGTAACCGGGGCGGCGGCCGACCGGGCGGCAGATTCTGCGGCGCGGGACCGGGCTGGGGACATGACCGCAGCATGCCACGAACCAGTGGCTGGATGCGCCGGACCGGCGCGGCCAGGTAGCGGGCTAACCGGTTGCGACCGGCTCGCCGCCCTGCCAGACCCGCAGCGGCTTGAGCCCGTACGCCCAGGCGAAGGCACCCTCGTGATCGGCGTCCCAGGCCACGATGTCGGCCAGCCGGCCGCGGGTCATCGCGCCGCGGTCGGGCGCCCGCAGCGCGTGCGCGCCGCCGATCGTCGCGGCCCGCAGTGCCTCGGCGACGCTCATCCCGTAGTTCGCCACGGCGAGCGTGATGATCAGCGGCATCGAGGTGATCCCGTTGCCGCCGGGCGAGTGGTCGGAGCCGAGAGCCACGGCGACGCCCTTGTCGAGCAGCGCCCGGACCGGCGGGTGGCCGCCGGAGTCGTCGGCAGTGGCCGGGCAGACCACGGCGGCCACGCCCGACTGGGCCAGCGCGGCGACGTCCTCATCTTCGGCCCCGTGCAGCAGGTCCGCTGATGCGCAGCCCACCTCGGCAGCCAGCCGCGCGGCACCGACCCGGGTGTCACCGCAGGCGTGCAGCCGCGGCAGCAGCCCGGCGGAACGGCCCGCCGCGAGCACCCACCGCGCCTCGTGGTCGGTGAAGCGGCCATCGTCGCAGTAGACGTCCACGCTGTCGGCGCCGGCCGTGGCCGCGTCGGCGCACCAGGAGCCGACCGCATCGACGTAGTCGTGACGACGGCCGAAGTACTCCGGCGGCACCGCGTGCGCGGCGAGGAAGGTCACGTGTACCCGGGGCATCCCGGCCTCGGCCTCCAGCGAGCGCAGCAGCCGCACGTCCGCCAGCTCGCCGTCCCGGGTGAGGTGGTAGCCGGTCTTGGCCTCGATGGTGGTAGTCCCGTTCAGCACCCAGCGGCGCAGCCGCTCGCGGACCCCGTTGCACAAGGTCCACGGGTCGGTGCCGCGGGTGACCGTGACGGTGGACGCCAGGCCGCCGCCGGCGGCGGCGATCTCCGCGGAGGACGACCCGCTGGAGCGCATCGCCAGCTCGGCCCACCGGTTGCCCGCGTAGACAGGGTGGGTGTGGGCGTCGATCAGGCCGGGTGTCACCAGGCCGCCGGCCAGGTTGTCCACGTGGTCCACGTCGACGATGTCGTCGATGACGCCGGGGATGCTGGCTGGCAGCTCGGCCGACGGGCCGACCCAGGCAATGCGGTCGTTGTGACACAAGATGGCCGCGTTGCTCCACACCTCAGAGCCGGTCCAGAGCCGGCCGATGTTGGTCAGAAGCCGAACGGTCACCTTGCTGATCTCCATTTACTGCGGCGGTCGCCGCCGCGCACGTCCGTCAGGCGCGAGGATTCCGGTGGCAACAGCGGTCACCTGCCCTGGCTCGAGCCTGCTCGTTCCGCATCGGCAAAGATCCTGGGAAGCGTCCGGTGGAAGGAGATGCGCACGGGAACTCTGCGATGCGGAACTAACATATCGGTCAGCCGCGCTATTGCACCAGTGATCCGGCTAAAGAAGGTATGTGAACTTCGGCCATGATCAATGACGGCAGTCTATCGCGATAGCTGTTGCTTTCCGTAACGCCGACGCGGAGTTTCGCGCTCCGTAAGGGCGGTCGGCGGCGGCGTTCCGCGGCACGGCCAGCCGGGCGGCCAGCCCGGTAGGCCAGCCGGCCCCAGACGGGGCTGGTCGCGGGGCCGCGGCCAGGCCGCCACGGCGGGCTAGCCAGGCCGCGGTGACCAGCGGCAAGGCAAGATGATGCCAGGCGCAGAGCCGGAATCCGTCGGCTAGCGGCGCCGGCACCGGGCCACGCTGGCCAGCCGGCGCCGCCGGGCGCCACGGCCAGCCTGCCAGTGCCGGGCCGCGGGACCGGCAGCGCGGCGCGAACGCGGCTCGGCGACTGGCGGACCAGCAAGTACGGGCAGGTGGCGCGGCCAGTCAGCGCGGCCAGCCCACCCAGCCGGGCGGCAGGACGGCATGCCGCCTTGGCCCGCCCGGCACGGGTTCCAGGGCGGTGGCCGCGCCGCGGAACCCTATATGCGAATCACAGATTGCGCCGCACGGTGCAATGTGCGATTCGCGCCCAGGCGGATTTATTACCGGAATAGCAACTTTGCAATCGTATGCAACTGATGCCTTTCCGGTTTCCGGGCCGGTAATGCAATCGTGTGCGGATTTCCCCGGGCGCCGCCGGAAATCCGTCACGCAAGTGCCTGGGCCGCCGCCGGAGCCGGCAGCTGGCCGAGCTCGGCGGCCAACGCCGGCCGGACCCGGGCGGTCAGCAGCGTGCCGTCCGGGCCGTGCTCCAGGCTGAGGACCTCGCCCTCGGAGTGCGCCCGCGACAGCAGGTCCCCGCGGCCGTAGGGCACCACCACCGTGACCTCCCGCTCGCGCCGCGGCAGCAGCCGCTCGATGGCGTCGAGCAGGTCGCTGGTCCCCTGGCCGGTGCGCGCCGAGACCGCGACGGCGTTGCGCTCGGCCAGCAGCAGGCCGTCGACCTTGACCGGGTCGGCGCAGTCCGCCTTGTTGATCACCACGAACTGGGGAACCTCAGCCGCTCCGATCTGCCCGAGGACCTCCCGCACCGCGGTGAGCTGGGCGCGCGGGTCGGCATCCGAGCCGTCGACGACGTGCAGGATCAGGTCGGCCTCGGCGACCTCCTCCAGCGTCGACCGGAACGCGTCGACCAGCTGGTGCGGCAGGTGCCGGACGAAGCCGACCGTGTCGGTCAGCGTGAACGGCAGGCCCGACGGCGTGCGCGCCCGGCGCACCGCCGGGTCGAGCGTGGCGAACAGCGAGTCGTCGACCAGCAGGCTCGCGCCGGTCAGCCGGTTCAGCAGGCTGGACTTCCCGGCGTTGGTGTAGCCGGCGATCGCCACCGACGGCACCTCCCGGCGCCGCCGCCGGGAGCGCTGGACCTCGCGGCCGACAGACATCTCCGCGATCTCCCGGTGCAGCTTGGTCACCCGGGCCCGGATCCGCCGCCGGTCAGTCTCGATCTTGGTCTCGCCGGGACCGCGGGTGCCGATCCCGCCGCCGCCGGACACCCGGCCGCCGGCCTGCCGGGACAGTGACTCGCCCCAGCCGCGCAGCCGCGGCAGCAGGTACTGCAGCTGGGCCAGCTCGACCTGGGCCTTGCCCTCCTTGCTGCGGGCGTGCTGGGCGAAGATGTCGAGGATCAGCGCCGTCCGGTCGATGACCTTGACCCGGACGATGCCCTCCAGCCGGCGCAGCTGGCCGGGAGCGAGCTCGCCGTCGCAGATCACCGTGTCCGCACCGGAGGAGGCCACCAGGTCCGCCAGCTCGGCGGCCTTGCCCGGGCCCACGTAAGTGGCGGCATCGGGGCGGCCGCGGCGCTGGATCAGGCCGTCCAGCACCTGCGAGCCGGCCGTCTCGGCCAGCCGGGACAGCTCGCGCAGCGAGTTCTCGGCCGCGGCCTGCGTGCCGTCGGTCCACACGCCCATGAGCACCACCCGCTCCAGCCGCAGCGCCCGGTACTCAACCTCGCTGACGTCCTGAAGCTCGGTAGACAGCCCCGCTACCCGGCTCAGTGCATGCCGGTCCTGCAGATCGAGCTGCCCGCTGTCGTCTGTCTCCGGCCGCTCGCCGGCGGCCATGCCTGCGGCATCAGCCTCGCGCCCGGGCGCGTCCGGATGAGCCCGCTGGCTCCGCTCATCCTGGCTGTCGTGCGGAAGTCTGTCGTGCGGAAGTGCAGTCATTCGCCATCCAAGGCGGCCACAGGGGCCGCCGTCTGCGTCAGTAGCCGCCTGCCGGCTGGCAGACGGTCTGTCGATAGTGCCATGGCCTGGTCACCATCGACATCTCATTAACAACCGCGGCGCCCGGGATGTGCCCGGGTGGCGCTGCGTACCGCGGGCCGCCTGCCGCGGGCCGCCTGCCGCGGGCCGCCTGCTGACGGGTGCTGACGGGTGCTGACGGCTGCTGCTGGGGGACCGGGGCGGCAGCAGGTCCGGCCAGCTCCGGCCCCGCCGGGTGAGCGGCCGGTTTCCCGGCGTCTGCCCGGGACCTTTGGCGTCTGGCGCAGTGGATGCGCTGCCTGGCAGGCTGGTGCTCTAACGCGGCTGGCGCACAAGGAGTGAGGTTCGTGGACGAGATCGAGGGCGTGCAGGTCACTGGTCCGATGCGGGAGCGGTACGAGGAGATACTGACCCCGCAGGCGCTTGAGCTGATCGCCGCCCTGCAGCGCGAACTCGGGCCGCGCCGGGCCGAGCTGCTTGCTGCCCGGGCCCGCCGCCAGGACGAGCTGTCCGCCGGGGGGACGCTCGACTTCCTCGACCAGACCGAGCACATCCGGTCCGACCGCAGCTGGCGGGTGTCGCCGCCGGCGCCAGGCCTGGAGGACCGCCGGGTGGAGATCACCGGGCCGACGGACGCGAAGATGACGATCAACGCGCTGAACTCTGGCGCCAAGGTCTGGCTGGCCGACTTCGAGGACGCCAATACCCCGCTGTGGGACAACATGATCACCGGCCAGCTGAACCTCAGGGACGCGCTGGACCGCAACCTCAGCTTCACCAGCGAGGACGGCAAGTCCTACGAGCTGGCGCCGGATTCGGAGCTGGCCACGATCGTGGTCCGGCCGCGCGGCTGGCACCTGTCGGAGAAGCATGTGCTGGTGGACGGCGAGCGGGTGTCGGGCAGCCTGTTCGACTTCGCGCTGTACTTCTTCCACTGCGCGCAGCGCCAGCTGGACAAGGGCAGGGGCCCGTACTTCTACCTGGCCAAGTTGGAAAGCCACCTGGAGGCGCGGCTGTGGAACGACGCCTTCAACCTCGCCCAGGACCGGCTCGGCATCCCGCGCGGGACGATCCGGGCCACGGTGCTGATCGAGACGATCCCGGCGGCGTTCGAGATGGAGGAGATCCTCTATGAACTGCGCGACCACAGCGCGGGGCTGAACGCGGGCCGGTGGGACTACCTGTTCAGCATTATCAAGAAGTTCCGAACCCGCGGCCGTGACTTCGTGCTGCCCGAGCGCAACGCCGTCACGATGACCGCGCCGTTCATGCGCGCCTACGCCGAGCTGCTAGTGAAAACCTGCCACGCCCGCGGCGCGCACGCGGTCGGCGGCATGGCCGCGTTCATCCCGAGCCGGCGCGACGCCGAGGTCAACGCCAAGGCGCTGGCCAAGGTGCGCGAGGACAAGACCCGCGAGTCGGCGGCCGGCTACGACGGCTCCTGGGTGGCGCACCCCGACCTGGTGCCGATCTGCCGCGAGGTGTTCGACGGGGTGCTGGGCGACGCGCCCAACCAGCTGTCCCGGCAGCGCGACGACGTCAGCGTCACCGCCGCTGACCTGCTGGCGATCAGCAAGACCCCAGGCGAGATCACCGAGACCGGGCTGCGCAACAACATCAGCGTCGGCCTGCAGTACCTGGCGAGCTGGCTGGCCGGATCGGGCGCGGTGGGAATCTTCAACCTGATGGAGGACGCGGCCACGGCCGAGATCTCCCGGTCCCAGGTCTGGCAGTGGCTGCATAACGACGTGCGGCTGGCCGAGGGACCGCTGATCACCACCGAGCTTGTGCAGCAGATGATCGGCGAGGAGCTGGAGAAGATCCGCGAGCTGTACGGCGCGGCGTTCGACGAGGCCCGGTTCGCGGAGGCGACCGCCCTGTTCAGCGAGGTGGCGCTGGCCGACGACTACGTCGAGTTCCTCACCCTCCCGGCCTACGAGCGGATGCCGTAGCCACCGCGACCCTCCGTCCGGGCGGCCCGCGCCCGCTCGGCGGCCACCGGCAGCTGCGCCGCCGCGGCCAGCGGGAACACGGCGACGACCGCGAACGACGCGCCGTAGCCGATGACCCCGATGGCCAGCGCGAGGACCGGCGGGGTGGCTCGCGCGGCTCGATCTGCTGCTCAGCCGCCTGGCTTACCCTGGCTCACCTTCCCTTCTGCCCTGTGACATCGGGCCCCTGGATGCGGAAGGCCCGGCCAGCGCGGTGCCAGCCGGGCCTCCTGCGCGGGGCTAGTGCGGGATGGCTACTCGCCCGCCTCGGCCACGGCGTCCCGCACGGCGGCGGCCAGCGCGGCCAGGAACTCGCGCGGATCGCCTGGCGGCCCGTCGAAGCCGTACCGGCTCAGCATCCCGCGCGGCGACTCAGGGTCGATGACCAGGCCGCCCTCCTGGTACTCGCGGCCTGCATCGTGCAGCCACCCGTCGGTGATCTCGCCCTCGGTGAACAGGCCCAGCAGCGGGTCCGAATCAGGCAGTGAGCTGACCCAGGCCGCCAGCCCGGTCAGTGCATCAGCGCTGGCCTTGTTGCGCGGATCGGACGGGTAGCGCGCCGCGCAGCGCTCACGCCAGTCCGCCTGATCCTCTATCTCGCCCGCCAGCATTCCCCTGGTGCTCATGACTGGCCACCTTCCGCGATCTGCTGCTCCACCGGCCCGCTCGCTTCTTGTACCGGCAACTGGGCCGGGACTTCACCGTGGTCAGCCGCCCGGTGCCGGGTGCGCCGCCAGCCAGGCTGCCCAGGCAGGCGAGCCGGCGCCGCCGGAAGCGGGCATGCCCTGCAGGCCCCGGACGTACGCGAAGGCCCGGCCCATGTCGGCCTTGCTGATGCCCGCCCGGTGCCCGGCGGCCAGCGCGTCCAGGCGGGCCTGGTCCATCGCCTCGCCCGCCGCGGCGACGGCCGCCGCCTGGTCCGCCAGCGCCAGCGCATAGGCCGACGCTGCGGCCTGCGCGGCGGGCGGGAGCCCGGCGTAGAAGTCCAGCTCGGCCGCCTTCGCATCCTGCCGGGCGGCGGCCTGCTGACCGTCGCGTACTACCCGGTCGAGGTTCGATCCGTAGCTGCTCATCTCAATCTCCTGCTCTCTCCGGTCCCCCGGGCTTCCCGTTCATGACTCGCTCCAGGGCTCGGTGACGCCGTCCGCGCCGATGGGACCCATTGCGCCTGCTGGCGCGCCGACGCTCCCGGCCCCGGCATGTCCCGCGCCGTCATGCTCCGCGCCGCCGTGTCCCGCGACGGCATGCCCGGCCGGGGCATCCGCGACGCCGTACATCTCGCGGATGGATGCGCCCTCGGCCTCCGCATCCGGGTCGTGCGCCGCCAGCGCCGCGTACGCCGGGCTCGGCGCGCAGCCGGGCGATGGCCCCCGCTGCTCCCGCAGCACGATCTTGCGCACGGTGGCCGGTGACCATGCCGCCGCCCGGCGCGGTGCCAGCCCGGCCGTCTCCAGCGCGGCGATGATCTGCCGGTAGGAGCGCCCGGCCGCGTGCAGCCCGGTGATGAGCGCCACAGCCTGCTGCTCGGCGGGGTCCGGCGCGGCATCCCGCTCGCGGCCCGCTCCCGCGCCCCGGTAGCCGAACGGGTAGGCGCCCACCGCGTGCCGGCCGGCCGCCGCCTTCGCCTTCCGGCCGTCCTGCATGCGCTTGACGGCCAAGGCCTTGTCCAGCTGGACGAACACCGTCTGCATCTGCCGCATGGCGGTCCGCATGGGGTCATCCGGGTCGTCCTGGAGTATCTCGCCCTGGTCGGCGCAGAACACCGGGCGGCCATGCCGCCAGACCCAGGCCAGCATCGCCTCCTGCACCGTGACCGACCGGCCGAGCCGGTCCAGCTTCCCGGTCAGCAGCCCATCTGCGGTGCCATCCGCCAGCGCGTCCAGCGCGCACCGCAGGCCGGGACGCTCGTCCAGGTTGATGCCGTGCACCGCATCCGCGCCGAGCATCCCGCTCACCGCGTCGTCGCTGCAGTGCCGGACGATCTTATGGCCGTGCGCCTCAGCCCACTCCCGGCAGTCCGCCTGCTGCGCGTCCAGGCCGTAGCCTTCCATCTGCGTCTTGCTGCTGACGCGGGTATACATGACCAGCTTCACGCTCGCTCACCTGCCTGCGGTTCTCACTGAGGCTTCCTGCGCCTGCCCGCTCATGGCTTTCTTGCTCCGTTTACACCCGCGCACGCCTGCGGCCTGCGGTGTAAATGGCCGGGCTCCGGAACCGTTTACGGTGTAACCGGTACCTGCCCCGCCGTCCGCCGCATATCTCCATGCTATACCGCGCTGACCTGCGATGTAACCATTTCTGGCGAAGCGTTAACACCTGAGTCGGTCACGCTGCGTTTCTATCGCTGGTCAGGGCCTCGGGCGATGGCAGAGGCCCAGGTGCGGAGCGCGCCGGCTGGCGCGTGTGGCTGGAAAAGCCCGGCCGCGTGCAGAGCGAAGTTGTGCCTGCCGGGCCTGGCCTCCGGCGACGGCAGGCCCGGCAGGACGGGCTGACAGCTGGGCCTGCCGCCAGTGCTGGATATCGGCCCTAGGCTGCGGTTTGGCCTGGTCAGCTGGCCAGGGGCCACGTCAGCTCTTGCCGCCTTCGGCCTGGCTTAGCTGGGGCGAAGCCCCGTTAGCCGTCGTGCGCGGCCCGCAGCCGCGGCCCGCCGGGGCATGGCGGGTGGCGGACCGGCGGGGGCAGAGAGATGCTGGGGAGACCTACGGCGACGAAGACGGGGCCCCATGACCGAGATGACGCAGGCTGCAGCCGGGCCGGCCAGCCCGGCCCTGGCCGCGCTGATCCCGCGGCTGACCACCATCTGCGGCCAGGCCAACGTGATCACCGACCCGCAGGAACTGCGCACCTATGAATGCGACGGCCTGACCGCGCACCGCTGTTCCCCCGGTCTGGCCGTGCTGCCCGGCACCGCGCAGGAGGTGGCCGGCGCCGTGCGCGCGTGCGCCGCGGCGCGGATCCCGTTCATTGCCCGCGGCTCGGGCACCGGCCTGTCCGGGGGCGCGCTGCCGCGGGCAGACGGCGTGCTGATCGTCATGTCGCGGATGCGAGCCGTCATCGCCATCGATGCCGCCAGCCGCCGCGCCATCGTCGAGCCGGGCGTGACCAACCTGGCCATCAGCAAGGCCGCCGAGCCCTACGGCCTGTTCTACGCGCCCGACCCGTCCAGCCAGGTGGTGTGCTCGGTCGGCGGGAACGTGGCCGAGAACTCCGGCGGCGCGCACTGCCTCAAGCACGGCTTCACCGTGCACCACGTGACCGGGCTGGAGGTGGTGACCCCGCAGGGCGAGCTGACCTGGATCGGCGACGGCACCGGCGCCTCCCCCGGCTACGACCTGCTGGGCGCGTTCATCGGCTCGGAGGGCACGCTGGGCATCGTCACCAAGGTCATCGTGCGGCTGCTGCCGGTCCCCGAGGCGGTCACCACGCTGCTGGCGGCGTTCCGGTCGATGGGGGCCGGCGGGGCCGCGGTATCGGCGATCATCGGCGCGGGGATCCTGCCCGGCGCGATCGAGATGATGGACGCCCTGGCAATCGAGGCCGCCGAGGCGGCGGTGGCCTGCCGGTACCCCGAGGGCGCCGCCGCGGTGCTGATCGTGGAACTGGATGGCCCGGCCGCCGACGTCGAGCGGGAGACCGCAGCCGTCCGGTCGATCTGCGAGGAGGCGGGCGCCTACGAGATCCGGGCCGCCCGGGACGCCGCCGAGCGGACCGCGATCTGGACCGGGCGCAAGTCGGCGTTCGCTGCGGTCGGGCGGATCAGCCCCGCGTACATCGTGCAGGACGGGGTGGTGCCGCGCACCGCGCTGCCGGAAGTGCTGGAGGCGATCAGCGCGCTGTCTGCGCGCAGCGGGATCAGGGTCGCCAACGTCTTCCACGCAGGGGACGGGAACCTGCACCCGCTGGTGCTGTTCGACGACGCCCAGCCGGCCGCGTGCGAGGCCGCGGAGGTGCTGTCGGGCCAGATCCTGGACCTGTGCATCATCCACGGCGGCTCGATCACCGGCGAGCACGGCGTGGGGGCGGACAAGTCGCGGTACATGCCGAAGATGTTCAGCCCGGACGACCTGGACACGATGCAGCTGGTCCGCTGCGCGTTCGACCCGGCCGGGCTGTGCAATCCGGGCAAGATCTTCCCGACGCCGCGGCTGTGCGGCGAGGTTCCCCGCATCCGCCGCGAGCCGCAGCCGCTGGTCGCCGCCGGTGAAGTGGAGCAGTTTTGACGATGCGTAACGGGCTCTCCCGCGCCGGTGCGCGATGACCGCCGCGACGGTTCCCGGGCCGCTCGCCGCGGCGTGCCCGCAGGTCCGCCCGGCCGCCGAGGCTGATGCCGTCGCCGGGCGCGTGCCCGGCTACGTGGCCGCGCCAGCCAGCACGCAGGAGGCCAGTGCCGTGCTCGCGGCCGCCGCGGGCCTGGGGCTGGCGGTGGTACCGCGCGGCGCGGGGACGCGGCTGCACTGGGGGGCGCCGCCGGACCGGTGCGACCTGGTGCTCGACACCCGCCGGCTGGACCGGATCATCGAGCATGCGGCAGGCGACCTGGTGGTCCGGGTGCAGGCCGGCGTCTTGCTCGCGGACCTGGCCGGGCGGCTGGCCGCCGCGGGGCAGCGGCTGGCCACTGACCCGCCGCCCGGCGGCACGGTCGGCGGCCTGATCGCCACCGGGGTGGCCGGGCCGCTGCGGCTGCGCTACGGCGGCCCGCGTGACCTGCTCATCGGAACGACCGTGGTGCTGGCTGACGGCACCGTGGCGCGGTCGGGCGGCAAGGTCGTCAAGAACGTGGCCGGCTATGACCTCGGCAAGCTGTTCGCCGGCTCCAACGGCACGCTGGGGCTGGTCACCGAGGCCGCGTTCCGGCTGCACCCGGTGCCGCAGGCGGTGGCGTACGTAACGGCGCAGTGCCCGGACGCCGGGACGGCGCAGGCCATGCTGGCGCAGGCGGCGGTTTCGGTGCTGGCACCGTCGGCCGCCGAGCTGTACTGGCCCGGCCGGGACGGGCCGGCCGAGGCTGCGATCTTGCTGGAGGGCGACCCGGACGGCGTGGCCGAGCGGGCGGACCAGCTGTCGGCGCTGCTTGTCGGCGCAGGGCTGGCCGGCGCAGGGCTTGCCGGCGCAGGGCCGGGCGGCGGGACAGCTGGCAGTGGCGGGCGCGGCGCCGTCGTCGTCACCGCGCAAGCGCCCCCGTGGTGGGGCCGGGGTGCCGCGGCGGCGGCCGATGGGACCGTGCTGCGAATCGCGTACTGGGCCGGGCGGTGCGCCGCTGTGCTGAACGCGCTCGCCGCGGCGGGTGCCGCGGCGGACCTCGACCCGGTCGTCAGCGGGTCGGCAGCAGCCGGGGTGCTGCACGCCGCGCTGCCGGCCGGCGCGCCGCCGGCCGCGGTGGCCGAGTTCGTGGCCGCGGCGAGAGCAGCGGTGCGCCGCGGACCTGAGCTGGCTGCGGCGGGCCACCCGGCCGCGGCGGCAGTCAGCCGGGGACCGGGCCTGCCCCCGGCCAGAATCCGGGACCGGGCCGGGCCAGCCAGCAGCTCCGGCACGGTCCCGGGCGGCAGCCCCGGCCTGCCGGACAGGAGCCCCAGCCTGCCGGGCGGCAGCGTCGTGGTCGTGCACGCGCCGCCCGCCGTCCGCGATCTCGTCGACCTGTGGGGCCCGGTGCCCGCGGACGGCCTGATGCGGGCGGTCAAGGACCAGTTCGACCCCGGGCACCGGATGGCGCCGGGCCGATTCGCCGGAGGCATCTGATGCCGTCACCTGACGGTCCCGACCGCCCTGTCCCCGCCGGGACTGTCAGCTCGCCCGGCGGGCCAGGCCCGGCAGACAGCCGGACCGCAGACAGCCGGACCGCAGACAGCCGGGCGCCCGGGACCGGCGGGCCCGCGGGCGGCTCCCGCTCGGGCGGCCACGACCCGTCCGGCGGTCTCGACCCGCGAGGCGAATTGCGCGCGCTGGCCGGCGACTGCGTGCACTGCGGGTTCTGCCTGCCGGCCTGCCCGACTTACCTGCTGTGGGCCGAGGAGATGGATTCCCCGCGCGGGCGCATCCACCTCATCACCCAGCTGCTGGACGGGGCGCCGGGCGGCGCGGCTACCGCCGCGCACCTCGACCGCTGCCTGGGCTGCATGGCCTGCGTTCCCGCCTGCCCGTCCGGAGTCCGCTACGACCGGCTGATCGAGGCGGCCCGGAGCTGGGCGGATGAGCCGCCGCCGGGCACGGCACCGCTGCCCGCCCGGTCACTGCGCGACCGGGCGGTGCGCACCGCCATCTTCCAGACGTTCCCGTATCCGGACCGGCTGCGCCTGCTGCTCGGCCCGCTGCGCTTCGCCCAGCGCGCCGACCTGGACCGGCTGCCCGGCGGCCCGCGTACAGCGGCAGGTGCGGCACCCGGCGCGAGCGCCCAGCCGGGCGCGGCCCGCCGCGCCGCGCGAACGGCCAGCCGCGCTCTTGGCAGGATGGTGCCGCCAGAACTGGCCGCGGCGCTGCAGGTCGCGCCCCGGCCGCGGCCGGGCGCCCCCCGCGGCGCGCTGCCCGAGCGGGTGCCGGCCCGCGGCCCGCGGCGCGCGGTCGTCGGCATGCTCACCGGATGCGTGCAGCAGGTGTTTTTCCCCGAGGTCAACGCGGCGACCGCGCGGGTGCTGGCGATGGAGGGCTGCGAGGTGGTGATCCCCCGCAGCCAGGGCTGCTGCGGGGCGCTGTCGCTGCACGCCGGGCGCCGCACCGAGGCGGCGGAGTTCGCCCGCCGCGCGATCACCGAGTTCGAGCGGGCCGACGTCGACGCGATCGTGGTGAACGCGGCCGGCTGCGGCTCGGCGATGAAAGAGTACGCAGGCCTGCTGGCTGATGGCGGCGGCGGCTGGGCGCAGCGGTCCGCGGCGGCGAGCGCGAAGGTCCGCGACCTGTCCGAGTTCCTGGCCGAACTAGGACCGGCCGCGCCGCGGCACCCGCTGGAGCTGACCGTGGCCTACCACGACGCCTGTCATCTGGCCCAGGCCCAGCGGGTCACCCGGCAGCCGCGGGACCTGCTCACGGCGATCCCCGGGCTGACGCTGGCCGAGATCGGCGAGGCCGGGGTCTGCTGCGGATCGGCGGGGATCTACAACCTGGTCCAGCCGGCTGCGGCCGGCGAGCTGGGAGCCCGCAAGGCGGCGGCGGTCCGCGGGACTGGCGCCGGGCTGCTCGTCTCGGGGAATCCCGGCTGCGCCCTGCAGATTTCCGCCGCGCTGGCAGCGCAGGGCGCCGCGCTGCCGATGGCGCACATCGCCGAGGTGCTCGACGCCTCGCTGCGCGGCAGGGGCACGGCCGCCCTGCTCGGCTGAGCACTGCCAGCTGGCCGTTCCCGACTGCGCCGGCCGATAGCAGCCCGGCCCTGGCGTGAATGCGCGGAAGACCAGCATGATGGCGCCATGACGGCACCACGACGTCTTGTCTGACACGCCGTGACGTCATACCGACTTGACTGACGTCATCAGTGATGTCACGATGACGTCATGGAGCTGTCAGAGTATGTGAGCGCACTGCGACGCGAGCTGTCGTCGCTGACCCGGTTCGCCGGCGACGACGTGACCCGCGTGGCGGAACTGCTCGCCCAGTCGCTGGACCCGGCGGTCCGGCTGACGCTGCTGGACGTGCTGACTGCCGCCGCCGCGGAGATCACCTCGCGGCTGGACAGCGCGGTCATCGACGTGCGGCTGTCGTCCGGCGAGCCGGAGTTCGTCATCACCGCGCGCCCGTCCGAGGAGCCGGCCGAGCCGGCCCGGGGCACCGCCGAGGGAACCGAGGAGGCCGGCACCAGCCGGGTGACCCTGCGGATCTCCGAGGCCCTGAAGGCCCGGGTCGAGGCGGCCGCCGCCGCGGCGGGCGTGTCGGTCAACTCCTGGCTGATCCGCGCCGCGGCCGAGGCCCTCGACGGCCCCCGGCCGGCCGGCCGGACCCGGCGCTCCGGCGTCGGCCAGCACATCACCGGCTACCACCGCAGCTGAGCCGGCCGCGACAGCTCCGGTTAGCACCCGTGACACCCGACCCGGCGAGACTAAGGACAAGACCATGGCCAGCTGGGAATTTCCCGGTTCCGATCCCCTCGACGTGCACATCGACGTGCCCAGCGGCAGCATCGACCTGTCCGCCGAGCCCACCGACATGATCAGGGTCACCGCCGAGCCCGGCCACTCCGGCGGGTTCGGCTGGGACCTGCTCGAGCAACTGCAGGAGCAGTTCGGCGACCTGGGCCGGCGCGGCCCTGACCCGGCCAGCCTGCTGCGGGTCGAGTGCGCCGACGGCCGGCTGGAGATCACCGCGCCGAAGGGTGCCGGGCTGCGCCGCCGCGGCTCCGGCGTGCAGCTCACCGTCCAGGTCCCGGCCGGATCACGCTGCATGATCAGCACCGCGTCGGCCGACATCACCTGCCTGGGCAGCCTGGGCGCGCTCACCGTGCGCACGGCCAGCGGGGACGTGCGGGCCGCCGTGATCACCGGGCCGGCCGACATCCAGACGGCCTCGGGCGATGTCTGGATGGACCAGGCGTCCGGCGACGCCCGGCTGCACTCGGCCTCTGGCGACATCAGGCTCGACCAGGCCGCCGCCGACGTGCTCGTCAATACGGCCAGCGGCGACCTGGCCCTCGGCGCCGCAGCCGGCTCGGTCACCGTCCGCGGCGCCAGCGGCGACGTCCGGCTCGACTGCGTCGCCTCCGGCGAGGTCTCGGTCACCACCGTCTCCGGCGACGTCACCGTCGGGGTGGCCGCGGGCACCGGCGTCTACCTGGACCTGTCGGCCGTGACCGGCGACATCAGCAGCCAGCTGGACGAATCCGAGGACGACGGCGGCCCGGCCCTGACGCTCAAGTGCCGCAGCGTCAGCGGCGACATCAACGTACTGCGCGCGGCCCCGGCCACGTCCCGCTGATCAGTCCCTCCCGCGGCCCCGCCGCTCACCGGAAGGAGCGTGCTGTGCATCCCACCGTTCTCACCGAGCTAACCGGCCAGCGCATCGCTGACTACCGCAAGGCGGCCAGCGCCAGCCACCGCCGGGCCGCCAGCCGCGCACCGCGCCGGACTGTCCGGTACCGGGCCGGCTGGACCCTGGTCGCGCTGGGCCTGCGGCTCGCCGCCGCGCCCTCACGTGGCTGAAGCGCCAGGGCCGACCGCGAGCCACCTGGCGTCCAGGTCGCCCTCGGCCACGATGACCGCCGGTCCGGTCAGCAGGCTGGCCGTCGCGCTGGGCGTGACGGCCAGCCTGCCGCCGGGCACGGTCACGGTCCATGGCGGGCCTGCCGGGCCGGGCCACTCGCCCGCGGCCGCGCTGGCCGCCACGGCGGCCGCGACGGCGCCGGTGCCGCACGACAGGGTGACTCCCGATCCCCGCTCGTGTACCCGCATCTCCGCCTGCCGCTCGCCGCTGATGCGCACGAGCTCGACGTTCGCCCCCGCCGGGAACTGGGCCTGGTCCAGCTGCGGCGGCGCGTCCAGGTCGAAACCGGCCAGCGGCTCATCGACCACGCAGGCCAGGTGCGGATTCCCCACGCTGATGGCCAGGCCCGCGCAGGGCCGCCCGCCGATGACGGCCTTCCCGCCGCCCAGCACCGCGGCCGGGCCCATGTCCACGGTCAGCTGGCGGCCGGCGGCCTGGCGCACGGCCCGCACGCCCGCCCGCGTCGCCACCGGCACTACCGGCCCGGCGGCGAGACCGTGGTCGAGCAGGTAGCGGACGAAGACCCTGATCCCGTTCCCGCACATTTCCGCGATGCTGCCGTCGCCGTTGCGGTAGTCCATGAACCACTCGGCGTCCCCCGCGGACTCTGCTTGCCCGGTGCGCTGGGCTTGGCCGGGGCTTTGCGGTTGCCCGGCGCCCTGGGCCTGCGCGGCGGCCGCCGCGCGCACGACCCGCAGCACCCCGTCGGCACCCAGCCCGGCATGCCGGGCGCAGATCCGCCTGACCAGCTCGGGCGTCAGGTCTAGGCGCCCGTCCGGGTCGGGCAGAAGCACGAAGTCGTTCCCGGTCCCGTGCCCCTTGGCGAATCGCATGGGCCCGATGCTAACGGCCGCCGGGGACGGCCCGGCCGGGTCGCCGCTCCGGGCGCGCCCGGACCCGACGGTCCCGGTCGGCGCGGCCCCGGGCGGCGCGGCCCCGGGCGGCGCAGGCCCGGCTGACCCGGTCCTGGCCGGCGGCTGGCCGGCGGGCCCCGGCGGATCGTCCGCTCGGGCCAGCGCCGCCGCCTGGCGGCGCAGCTGCTGCCCAGTGCCGTCCAGCCAGCAGATCCTGGGGTCGCGGCGAAACCATGACTCCTGCCGGCGGGCGAACCGCCGGGTGGCCCGCACCGTCTCCTCGATCGCCTGCTGCTGCGTCCATTCGCCGTCGAGGAAGCGCAGCACCTGCGCGTATCCCAGCGCCCGGCTGGCGGTCCGGCCCTCGCGCAGGCCCGCGGCGGCCAGGCGGCGGACCTCCTCGACCAGGCCGAGCTCCCACATGCCGGTGACCCGCACGGCGATGCGCGCGTCCAGCTCGGGGCGCGGGATCTCGATCCCGATCTGGACGGCGTCGTAGATCGACTCGTACTGCGGAAGCTCGGCAGTGAACGGCGCGCCGGACAGCTCGATGACCTCCAGCGCGCGGACGATCCGGCGGCCGTTCCCGGGCAGGATCACCGCGGCGGCCGCCGGGTCCCGCTCGGCCAGCCTGCGGTGCAGGGCGGCACTGCCCATCCGGCTGAGCTCGTCTTCCAGCCGGCCCCGCAGGGCCGGGTCGGTGCCCGGGAACTCCAGCCGGTCCAGGGCCGCGCGCACGTACAGGCCGGATCCGCCGACCAGGATGGGCACCCGGCCCCGGCCGTGGATCTCGGCGATCGCGGCCCGGGCCAGCCGCTGATATTCCGACACGCTGGCCGAGGTCGTGACGTCCCAGCTGTCCAGCAGGTGATGCGGGACGCCGGCCCGCTGGCCGGGCGGCAGCTTGGCGGTGCCGATGTCCATGCCGCGATACAGCTGCATGGAGTCAGCGTTAATGATCTCGCCGTCCAGCTCCGCGGCCAGATACAGCGACAGCTCGGACTTCCCCGCGGCCGTCGGTCCCACGACCGCGATCACAGGCAGCGGCATCTGCCCAGTAAACCAGCCTCCGCCGGGCGGCTCAGCCGGGCGCGCACCGCGGCCAGCGTGCTTAGGCGGCGCAGCCCGGCCGGGCCGGTCAGCGGCCGATCAGCCGGCTGGAGGGGCTGCCGCGGCCAGCCGGGTCCCGGCGCCAGCCGGCTGGTCCCGGCCGGGCTCAGCGGTCAGGAACGCGGTGACCGCGGCGGCGAAGCGCTTCGGTTCCTGCCAGAACAGCAGGTGCCCGAGCTCGGGGAACATCACCAGCTCAGCGTCCGCGATACGGGCGGCGAGCAGCCGCGCGTTGCGCGGGTCGACGATCGCGTCCGCGGTGCCGTGCAGGACCAGCGTGCTGGCCCGGATGCGCGCCTGCCGCCCGCGCCCGGCCCAGCGAGCGCCGGCCGCCGCCTGGGCCAGCCAGGCGCGGCGGTCCTGGGGGTAATCCCGGCGCAGCTGCGCCAGTTGCCCGACGACCGCATCGCGCTCTGCGGCGCTGCGCGGGGCCAGCGCGTTCTCCGCATGCCGGCGCATCGACTCGTCCCGGCTCATCCGGCCGGTGGCCGCGAGCAGCCGCACGGTGCCAGCAGGCATGGGATAGGCCAGCGGCCAGCCCGGCCCGGTACACGCCAGGACCAGCCGCCGGACCCGCTGCGGATGGCGGATTGCCAGCTCCTGGGCGATCAGGCCGCCGAGGCTCGCGCCGAGCACGTGCGCGGCGGCGATCCCGGCGTGACCGAGCACGGCGCAGGCGTCGTCGGCCATGTCCGCGACCCGCAGCCGGCTAGCGGGCAGCTCGGTCCGGCCGCTCCCCCGGTTGTCTACCAGCACGAGCCGGAAATGGCGGCCGAGCTCAGGGAGCAGGGGTCCCCAGCCGTGCCGGTCGAAGCCCATGCCCTGAATGAGCATCAGCCACGGACGGCGCGGATGCCAGGTCCCGCGCAGCTCATAGCCGATCCGCACGTCACCGCGGCGGGCTTCCCGCACCTTGACCACGCCGCCTCCCGGTCACCGGGCTAGCACGAGCAGACCTGCGCCCGCCGCCCCTGGCCGGCCGTCACGATCACCCGGAAACGATAGTGCGCACTCGCACCCTTCCATGCAAGTTATACCAAGCATGTCAGCGCGGGTCTGGGACAAGGCGGCCTAGCGGCGGCAGGTCGGGCGGGGCCATGCGACCGGGCGGGTGACCGGCGACGGGGGTCGGCGGACCGGCAGACGAGGCGCGTGGCCTGGCGGGCTAGCAGACGCAGGACGGGTCAGTCCGCGCCGTGTCGCTGGAGCCGCGCCGACCGGCCCTGCTCAGGCTGCGGCGAGGGTGCACCCACTGGCATTGGGGCAGCTCGTCGCAGCCGACAGTCCCTATGATCGCCAGCTGCACCAGGTCCGCGTCTACCGCGGCCAGCCGGACGCCACCCGCGACCCTAGAGGCTATGCGGCGAACGCCCGCCAGGTGGCGGCATGGCGGCAGTCGCCAATGGTCGACGTGACCATGCGAACGCTTCGTTACCCGTACGGCTGGCCAAACTCGCACCAAGCTGGGGAGAAATCCCAGGAAAAGGGTATCGACGTCGCGCTTGCCATCGACTTCGTGAGCATGGCGGTCGCCGGCGACTTCGAAGTGGGTGTCCTGATGTCGACGGACACAGATCTCAAGCCCGCCCTGGAGGCGGTCGCGCTTGATGCCCAGGCGCATGGCGACCTGGGACATGGTTGCGTCCTGGTAGCCGTCGTGCTCGCGGACGAACTCCGCGTCCTCGACGAGGTCGGCTGCCCGCCGACTGATCCCGTTTGCTGGGCTTCCAGCCCCGCTCCGGCCGTGCCCCGGGCACATCGATCTGGTCGTCGTCCCAGGCCAGCGGCGGCGCCCAGCCGCTGCGCGCGGCGCGTAACGCGACGGCCTGGGCGGCTTAGCGGTCCTCGGGAGTCGCGCTCGGCGGGTCGCGGTTCCACAGCTGGTCGTAGGCGTCGGCGACGGCCTGGGCGAGGTGCTGAGTGATGTCCCCGCAGCAGACGGCCCGGCACTCGGCGGGGCGGCCTGGCCGGCGGCTTGCTGCAGGCCAGGCCGCGCTGGCGACGATGGCATGGCTTGGTCTCCTGTTCGACGTTCGGGCATAAGTCCGGTCACGGTCCCCTGTCTGGGATCTCGTGCTCTCGGGGAATGTGAATGGAGCAGTGCAGCGGCGCGGGCGTCGCCGGATGCGAGGGCGTCGCTGACGATTGCCGCGGCGCTGGCGGACTGGCTGAGGGTCTGCCGGGGTGCCGTCGTAGCCGGTGCCGGGTTCGGCAGCGGCGTCCATGATGAGTTCGGCGCTGGCGCGGTCGAGGGCCGAGGCGCGCAGCAGGACCCAGGGGCTGGTGACTCCGAGCTGGGGGCGCGGGGCAGGGACCGGGCGGGAACCAGGGAGCCGTCCGGCCCGGGCCGCAGCCTGCGCCTGGTCGTGCTCGGCGTCGGCGGCGGCCCCCGTTATGTCGTGGCTGGTCTCGGCTTCTGGTGGAGCACTGCGGCGCGATCGGCGGCGGCGCGCAGCAGCAGTTCGCAGTGGTGGCTGGTAATGGTGCTGGCCGAGGGCATCTGGCGCAGCGAGGTGATGGTGATGGCCGGCGACGACGCCGGCCGGGATGTGGTCTGCCAGGCGGCCCGGCGGATGCGCTGGGCGCTGGCGATGACTCCCTCACGCAGGCCGGCGATGTCGTCGCCGTGGCCGGGCTGGCGGCGCGCCGGGAGGATGCTGGCCGGGATCGCGTGCAGGAGGTCGAACTGGTCGGCAGGCAGGGCTCGTGCTGATGCGCGGCGTTGACGGAGTCGTTCACGGCTCGCAGGGACTTGCTGGCTGCCCGCAGCGCGGCGCGCGGGCCGGGGGGCGCCGCGCCAGCCCGGCAAGGCCGCGAGCCTTTCGGTGTGGGTGGCGGCCTGTCGGGCCAGGTAGGCGACCTCGGCCAGCAGGGCCCGGCGCAGCGCCGGGGAGGCGAAGGCGGCAGGCCTGCCCCGGCCGGGAAGCCGCCGCCCGGCTAGCCCGGGTGGCCGTGACGCAGGACGCGGCTCGCGTAGGCGGTCACGGCCTCCCGCATCGCTGCCGAGTGCCAGTATGCGCGCACATGCTCGTCGGCCGCTCGCCCGCGCTCGATCTGCTCCAGCGCCGGGGCGCGCAGCTGATGGCGGACCACCCGCAGTGGCTCGGGCGCCAGGCCGGCCAGGCCGGCGGCGACCTCGGTCGCCCGGGCCAGCACGTCCGGCCCGGGCGCCGTCTCGTCGACTAGGCTCAGGTCCAGTGCCGCCTCCGCCCGGTAGGTGCGCCCGAAGTAGAGCACCTCGCGCAGCCGCTGCGTCCCGACGGCGAAGCGCAGCACCTCGGTGGCGACGGCCGGGAACGGGATACCTGCCAGCAAGCCGGTCACGCCGATGCGCCCGCGGTCGGCGTTCATGATCCGGTAGTCGCAGGCCGACGCGAGGATGCAGCCGCCGGCGATCGCGTGGCCGTTGATGGCCGCGACCACCGGTATCGGGCTGCTGAACACCGCGAGGAACACCCCGCTGAGCGCGGCGAGCATCTCGTCCAGCTCAGCGGGCTGGCCGTCGCAGATGCGCTCCAGGTCGGCGCCCGCGCAGAAGATCCGCTCCCGCCCGGTGAGCACGATGGCCCGCGCGCCGGAACCCGCCAGCTCGCCGAACCGCCCGGCCAGCTCATGGCTCAGCGCCACGTCGAGCACGTTGGCCTCGCCGCGGGTCATGTGCAGCCTGGCCACGGTCCCGGTCAGCTCGGTCCAGGTCAGCGGCTCCGCCATCGCGCTCCTCATCGGTCGTGAGCACGAGCTCATCGGTCGTCAGCACGGCCGGGAGCCGGCCTGATCCGGCGGGCGCTACTCCCAGACGGCAACAACGTAGCCGACTCCCAGCGGCGCGGCGGCGTACAGCAGCCGTCCGCGCATCCTGGCGGTACCGGCGGTGCGCGTTTCGTCAGCCCAGACTGCCTCGGCCGCCCCGGCCAGCACCTGCCAGGCCGCCCGGCCGGCGATCAGCAGCGTGGTGTCCAGGGCCGGGTCCAGCCCGGCCAGGGCTTGCGTGTCCGTGCCCGCCAGCGCGGCGGCCACCCCGGCGAGATAGGCCTCGGCCTGCGGGTCGGCGGCGCCCGGTACGCGCGTCGCCGGGCGGGCCGGGCCGTCGCCCATCGCCAGCAGCGCGACCCGCGGCGCCAAGTCCGCCAGCCGCGTGCCCAGCCGCAGGCAGTCCGCGGCGGGCAGCGCCTCGCCAACAGCCTGCAAGGCCAGCCCGGCCGGCGGCGGCACCGTGGACGGCGGCGGCACCGTGGACGGCGGCTGCGCTGCGGCCGCCGACTGTGCCCGGGCTAGCCAGGCGCCGATCGTGAGCGACAGCGGCAGCACGGGCTCGCCGGACCCGGTTGCGAACGGAATCCCGTACCGGTGCAGGCTGCCGCACGCGGAACCGGGATAGGCGACGGTCTGCGGGCTGCCGCCCACCACCACGAGCAGGTCCGGTTCGGCTGCGGCCAGGGCCGAGGCCGCCGCCTGGCATGCCCGGCGCAGCGCCCGGATCTCGGCGTCAGCGTCCGCGGCGTCAGCGTCCGCGTCCTGTGTGCCCGCGTCCTGTGTGCCCGCGGCGCCCATGGCCGCCGGGACCAGCAGCGGCGGATGCGGGCAAACCGCGGCCGCGACGAGCATGCTCAGGCCAGGCCGCGCCTGGCGGGCATGCCCAGCAGCACCCCGCTCAGCGGCGAGCCGACTGCCGCGCCGCCGGCCGCCGCGCCGTCGGCACCGGCTTCCTGCCGGGCCTGCCAGGCGTCCCCGCCGCGAGTGCGCCGCACGGCTAGCGGCGGCTCGTCGGCGATCAGGTAGTGCGGCGCCCCGCGGGTGACGACCGTGGTCACCACGTCGCCTGGCCGCGGCGCCGCCCCGCCCGGGTTGAAGTGCACCAGCCGGTTGTCGCGCGCGCGGCCGGACATCCGGTGCGTGGCGTCGTCCTTGCGGCCCTCCCCGTCGGCGGCCAGCACCTCGACCGTGGCCCCGGCGAGCTTGTCGTTCTCCGCCCAGGCGACCTCGGCTACCAGCGCGGCGAGCCGTTCGTAGCGCTCGGCCACCACCTCGGGCGGCACCTGGCCGTCCATCTGCGCCGCCGGCGTGCCGGGCCGGATCGAGTACTTGAACGTGAACGCGCCGGCGAACCGGGCCTGGCGCACCAGGTCGAGGGTGTCGGCGAAGTCCCGCTCGGTCTCCCCGGGGAAGCCGACGATGATGTCGGTGGTGATCGCCGCGTCGGGCATGGCGGACCGGACCTGCTGCAGGATCGCCAGGTACTTCTCCCGCCGGTAGGCGCGCCGCATCGCGCGCAGCACGGCGTCGGACCCGGACTGCAGCGGCATGTGCAGCTGCGGCATGACGCTGGGCGTAGTGGCCATCGCCTCGATGACGTCGCCGGTGAAGTCGCGCGGATGGGGCGAGGTGAACCGGACCCGCTCCAGGCCGTCGATGCCGCCGCAGGCGCGCAGCAGCTTGCCGAACGCCAGGCTGTCGCCGAACCCGGCTCCGTAGGAGTTGACGTTCTGCCCCAGCAGCGTCACCTCCAAGACGCCGCCGGCGGCCAGCGCCTCGATCTCGGCCAGCACGTCGCCGGGACGGCGGTCCTCCTCGCGGCCGCGCAGGCTGGGCACGATGCAGAACGTGCAGGTGTTGTTGCAGCCGACGGAGATGGCCACCCACGCCGAGTAGGGCGACTCCCGGCTGACCGGCAGCACCGAGGGGAACCGCTCCAGCGACTCGGCGATCTCGACCTGCGCCTGCTGCGCGACCCTGGCCCGCTCCAGCAGCACCGGCAGCGAGCCGATGTTGTGGGTGCCGAACACCACATCCACCCATGGCGCCCGGCGGGTGATCGCGTCCCGGTCCTTCTGCGCCAGGCAGCCGCCGACGGCGATCTGCATCCCGGGATGGGCGTTCTTGACCGGCAGCAGGTGACCGAGGTTGCCGTAGAGCCGGTTATCGGCGTTCTCCCGGACCGCGCAAGTGTTGAACACCACGATGTCGGGCTCGGCCCCCGCGCTCGCGCGCTGGTAGCCGGCGGCCTCCAGCAGCCCGGCCAGCCGCTCGGAGTCATGAGCGTTCATCTGGCACCCGTAGGTGCGGATCTCGAAACTGCGCAGTTCCCCGCCAGACATGCCCACCAGGGTAGACGCACCCGCGGCTCGCCCCGACCGGATGCGTCCGCGCGGCCCGCCGGGCCGCCAGCCGGGAGTTGCCGGCCGTTAATGTTCGCGACGACTGTCTGGTAAGCCTTCGCACCCAAACGAGACCGGCGGGCGGCAACGACATAAGTCCGATCTTGCCGGCCCCAGTGTCCGGAATCTCCGGCAGGCAGACCCGTCAGGTAGGGCACGATATGCCTATGACAGAAAGCGTGTTGGGAACGGCGGGCGAGACGGCGATCACGACAGCGGGCAGCACCGGTGCGGCAGCGGGCACCGTAGTCCCTGCGATCCCGTTCGGCGCCTGGCCGTCGCCCATCACGGCAGCCGATGTGGCCAGGGGGCGGCTGAAGCTGTCCTTCCCGATCGTGCTCGGCGGCGACACCTGGTGGCAGGAGGGACGGCCTGACGAAGAAGGCCGGGTCACGGTCATGCACCGCGGTCCCGGCGGACGGCTGACCGAGCTGCTGCCCGCGCCGTGGAACGCCCGCACCCGGGTGCACGAATATGGCGGCCTGTCATACCTGCCGATCCCGCGGACTGGCCGGCACGCGGTCGGCCGCAACCGGGCGCAGGGCGGCGGCGAGATCGTTTTCGCGAACTATTCCGACCAGCGGCTGTACCTGGCCGGCCCGGAGACCGCCGACGGCAAGGCCGAGCCGCGGCCGCTGACCCCGGACCCGGCCACGTCCGGTGCCGAGGGCGGCACGCACGGCGCCGGCACGCTGCGCTACGCGGACTTCGTGCTGTCGCCGGACCGCAATGAGATCTGGTGCGTCCAGGAGCGGCACGGGGCCGGCGGGGACGGCAAGGTCAGCCGGGCGATCGTCGCGGTCCCGCTGGACGGGTCCGCGGCGGAGAACCCCGAGGCGATCCGCGCGCTGGTGACCGGCCCGGACTTCTTCGCCTATCCGACTCTCTCCCCCGACGGCAGCAGGCTGGCCTGGATCTGCTGGAACCATCCGCACATGCCGTGGGACGGCACCGAGCTGCGGGTCGCGCCCATCGAGAACGGCGTGCCCGGCCGGGGCCGGCTGATCAAGGGCAGCCTGCGCGAGTCCGTGCTCGCTCCGGTGTGGCGTGACAACGACAGCCTCTACGTGGTCTCCGACTGGCCCGGCTGGTGGAACATCTACCAGCTCAGCCTGTCCGGCCAGCCGGCCCAGGCGCTGTACCCTGCGGATGAGGAGTTCGGCAGCGCGCTGTGGAACCTCGGCGCCCGGCCGTTCGCGATGCTCGGCGACGGCCGGCTGGCCGTCCTGCACGGCCAGGGCAGCATGCGGCTGGGCATCCTCGACCCGGAGACGGTGGAGCTGACCGACCTGGACCTGCCGCTGGCCGAGTTCGGCCCCGCGCTGTCCGCGGACGGCACCGTGATCGCCGGCATCGCCGGAGATCCGGTGCAGGCGCTGTCCGTGGTCCGGGTGGACACCTCGACGTCCGGCCAGGAAGTGCTGCGCCAGGAGATGGACGAGCTGCCGAACGTCCGCTACCTGCCGCTGCCGCAGAAGGTCGAGCTGGAGGGTCCCTACGGGCGCGTCGTGCACGCGCTGGTGTACCCGCCGGCCAGCCCTGCGGCCAAGGGCCCCGCCGGGCACAAGGCGCCGTACGTGGTGTGGGTGCACGGCGGCCCGACCGCGCACGTCACGGCCCTGCTGGACCTGGAGAAGGCGTACTTCACCAGCCGCGGCATCGGGATCATCGACGTGAACTACGGCGGGTCGACCGGGTACGGCCGGCTGTACCGGGAGCGGCTGCGCCGCAAGTGGGGCGTGGTCGACGTCGAGGACGCGGTGGCGGCGGCCAGGTCGCTGGCCGCGTCCGGGCAGGCCGACCCGGAGCGGATGGCCATCCGGGGCGGCTCGGCCGGCGGCTGGACGGCACTGGCAGCGGTCACCACCGGGGCCAGCGCCGAGCGGGTGTTCAGCGCCGCCGTGTCGTACTACGGGGTCGCGGACTTGTCCGATTTCGCGGCGACGACCCACGACTTCGAGTCGCGCTACCTGGACGGGCTCATCGGCCCGCTGCCCGGCTTCGAGATCGTGTACTCCGAGCGCGCGCCGGTCGGGCACGTGACCGACGCCACCTGCCCAGTGCTGCTGCTGCAGGGCCTCGACGACCCGGTGGTGCCGCCCGAGCAGTCGGAGTCGATCGCCCGGGACCTGGCCGCGCACGGCACCCGGCACGCTTACATCGCCTTCGAGGGCGAGTCGCACGGCTTCCGCAGGACCGAGACGATCGTCGCGGCGCTGGAGGCGGAGATCTCGTTCTACGGGCAGATCCTCGGCTTCAACCCGCCCGGCATCCCGAAGATCAAGCTGTCCGGCTGAGGCGCTGTCCGGCTGCGGCGCTGTCCGGCTGCGGCGCTGTCCGGCTGCGGCGGCTGGCTCAGCGGGCGAACTCGGTGGCGCGGGACTCGCGGACCACGGTCACCCGGATCTGGCCCGGGTAGGTCAGTTCCTCCTCGACCTGCTTGGCCACGTCCCGGGCGATGACCTGCGCCTGGATGTCGTCGACGCTCTCCGGCTTGACCATGACCCGGACCTCCCGGCCGGCCTGCATCGCGAACACCTTCTCCACGCCGCGCTGGGCCAGCGCGATCTGCTCCAGCCGCTCCAGCCGCTTGATGTAGGCCTCCAGCGACTCCCGCCGGGCACCCGGCCGGCCGCCGCTGATCGCGTCGGCGGCCTGCGTCAGCACCGCCTCCACCGTGCGGACCTCGACCTCGTTGTGATGCGCCTCGATGGCGTGCACGACATCCTCGGGCTCGCCGTACCGGCGGGCGATCTCCGCGCCGATGAGCGCGTGGCTGCCCTGGACCTCGTGGGTGAGCGCCTTGCCGATGTCATGCAGGACCGTGCAGCGCTTCATCAGCACCGGGTCCATGCCCAGCTCGCTGGCCATCATCCCGGCGATGTGCGCCGACTCGACCAGGTGCTTGAGCACGTTCTGCCCGTAAGAGGTGCGGTACCGCAGCCGCCCGAGCAGGTTGACCAGTTCCGGGTGCATCTCGGTGATGCCCACGTCGACCAGGGCATCCTCGCCGGCCCGGACGCACAGCTGCTCGATCTCGGCCTTGCTCCGCTCGTAGGCCTCCTCGATGCGCTGCGGGTGGATCCGGCCATCCAGCACCAGCCGCTCCAGGGTGAGCCGGCCCACCTCACGGCGCACCGGGTCGAAGCACGACAGCAGCACGGCCTCGGGAGTGTCGTCGATGATCAAGTTGACCCCGGTGACGGTCTCGAACGCGCGGATGTTGCGGCCTTCGCGGCCGATGATCCGGCCCTTCATCTCATCGCCAGGCAGGTGCAGCACGGAGACGACCGACTCGCTGGTCTGCTCGCTGGCCAGCCGCTGGATGGCCAGGGTGATGATCTGCCGGGCGCGGCGCTGGCCGTTCTTGTTGGCGACGGACTCGATGTCCCGGACGATGAGCGCCGCCTCGCGCTTGGCCTGGTTCTCGATCACGGCGATGAGCTCGGCCTTGGCCTGGTCGGCAGTCAGCCCGGCGACCCGTTCCAGGACCTCGCGGCGCTCGGTGTCGAGCAGGTCCAGCTGCGCCTTGCGCCGATCAAGCTCGGCCTGCTCGGCCTCCATGTGCTCGGCGCGCTCATCCAGCTTGCGGAACTCGGTGTCGATCCGCTGCTCGCGCTCGGCCAGCCGGTTCTCGCGCCGCTCCAGGTCACCGCGAAGCTGGCGGATCTCGTCCTTGACCGCTCGGATCTCGGCTTCGACTTCCTGGCGGGAACGGGCGGCCAGCTCCACTGACAGCTCAGCCTGCCGGACGATGGCGGCCGCGTCGGCCTCGGCCTGGGCCCGCAGGGTCCGGGTCTCGGCCTCGAGCTGGCGCTGCTCGGCGAGACGATCCGCATCGGTCAGGTCCGCGTCGGTCCGGCCGGCGTCAGCCTGGCTGGTGTCGGCCCGGTTTGCATAGGCACTGGCCGTCGCGGATCCCGTACCTGCCGCCGCGCCGACCTTGCCGGGGGCCGGTGTGCCGCCCGCGGCGCCCGAACCCGGGGTAACCGGGCCAGGAACGCCAGTGCCCCCGGCCGCTCGACCCGATGGCCCGCCCGAACCCGATGACGCGCCAGCCGACGACTGCCCGGCGGCCGCCGGCCGTCCCGGCGCGGCCTCAGCCGGCCGGACACTGCCCGGCTGAGCGGGGCCAGTCTGGGCGGAGCCGGCCTGGGCGGGCGCTGCGGCCGGCCGGGCCTGCCCGGCCGGGACGCTGGCAGCGGGGGCAGACGTCCCGGTGCCAGGGGTGACCGGGGCACCCGTAGCCGGCTGATCCGGCGCCCTGCGATTGGCCGAGCGGACTACGTAAACGAGCGCTGCCAGCGCTGCCAGCGCTGCGACGCATCCGACGATCGCCACGACCAGTGCAACCGCGACACTCACGGCCTGCCCCTTCCCGCTCGCGGGCTCCGTGGTACCGCTGCCCGGTACCAGGGGTGTGCCCTGCAGTGAGGGGTACTCCGGCAGGCACGGGCCGCGGCCCGTACTGCTGACCGGCGCCGGGCGGGCTGCATGCACCCGTCTTGCGCCAGCCCGGCTGACGGCACCGATCCAGGTCACAGACCGGAGGCTGAGGTTCGCCGGGCAGCGCGGGTGCCATTCGGCACTCCGTCGCAGCCAGCAAGCCGCGGCCTGCGGGTGCGGTCAGCCGAGCTGCAACTGACCCGCCGTAACCAGGCGCACCGCGAGCTAGTCGGCCACGCCAGCAGGCCGCCACGCTGAGGCTCGGCGTCGGCGCGCACAGCGCATGCCGACAGGGCTCGGGCGGCGCATGCCGCTACGGAAGCCGGTCGCCATGTTCTGCAAGCCTCAGTCAGCGACCGAGCTGAATCGGCCGTCAGGCCCCGGTTCAGCCGGTCTGACCGGGCACCGGTGCCGGTGCCCGCGGATGCTCCTTTCCCCGTGCGTCCGGTCTGCCATCGGTCAGCCAGGCTGCCGGCCGAACGGCGATTCCGGGTGCCGTCACGATCAGGCGTTACATCTACAGCCGCCGGGTAGGGCGGGAGCTGCCTGCGCCCCACCTGCCCCGGTGGACGTCACTACTGTTCGTAACTACGTTGATCCGCCTGCGCGGAGTAATTCCTCACTGCCGTGAGATTAAGCCTAGATAACGTTTTGGGCAAGGGCTAGTCGCCGGGCCCAACCGCGTGGGATGTTGCCCGGCTGCTCTTAGTGGCTGGAAATCTCCAGGTCAGCATCCTCCGGACCATCCGCAACATCAAGGCCGAGGCCGGACGGGTCAGTCCCCTCGTGCTCCAGCGCCTCCCGCACCACACGGTAGGCGAGCGAGCTTGAGTAGCCCTTGCGGGCCAGCATCCCCATCAGCCGCCGGATCCGCGCCGGCATCGGCTGGCCCGCCGTCGCGGCGAGCCGGCGGGCGACCAGGGCGCGGGCAGTCTGCAGTTCCTGCTCCGGGGCCAGCTGGTCCAGCGCCGCCTCGATGTCACCGCTGGCCACGCCACGCTGGCGCAGCTCGGCCGCCAGCGCCCGGCCGGCCAGGCCGCGGCCCTGATGCCGGGATTCGACCCACGCCCCGGCGAACGTCGCGTCGTCGATCAGGCCCACGTCGGCGTACCGGGCGAGCACCGCCTCGGCGGCCTCCTCCGGCACGCCGCGCCGCGCCAAGGCGGTCGCCAGCTGCGCACGGGTGCGCGGCGCAGCCGCCAGCAGCCGCAGGCAGATCTGGCGGGCAACCGCCTCCGGACCCGCCTCGCGGTCGGCCGCCGGGTCCGGCTCACCGGGGCCGGACGGCAGCACGCCCGCCGCCGCCCGGCCTGCACCCGTCCGCCCGGAGACGGCCCGCCTGGAGCTCGTCCGGCCTGGCACCGCGTTACTCGGCAGCGCCGCGCAGGCTTCGGACGTTGCCCACGGCCGCCCCGTTGCCCGCCACCGACGCCGGGCTGCCCGCGGCCGCCGCGGCGTCCGCGTCGAGCCGCGGGCCGATCCCGAGCTTCTCCTTGATCTTCTTCTCGATCTCGTTGGCGACGTCGGGGTTCTCCCGCAGGAACGTCCGGGCGTTCTCCTTGCCCTGCCCGAGCTGCTCGCCGTCGTAGGTGTACCAGGCGCCGGCCTTGCGCACGATCCCCTGCTCCACGCCGAGGTCGATCAGGCTGCCCTCCCGGCTGATCCCGACCCCGTAGAGGATGTCGAACTCGGCGACCTTGAACGGCGGGCTCACCTTGTTCTTCACGACCTTTACCCGGGTCCGGTTGCCGACCGCGTCGGTCCCGTCCTTGAGCGTCTCGATCCGCCGCACGTCCAGCCGGACCGACGCGTAGAACTTCAGCGCCTTCCCGCCCGTCGTCGTCTCCGGGCTGTTGTGCACCATGATCCCGTCGGCGAAGTAGTTGTGTGACCCCTCGATTTCCAGGTCGTAACGCCCCTTCTTCGGGTAGTCCGACTTGACCGTGATGTCGAGCACTCGGGCCGGAACCGGATGGATGACGGGCTCGACGAACTCGGGCTCAACGCTGAACTGTCCGCGGAAGCGCGGCAACAGCTTGTACGCCATCGACGGATGCACATAGGGCGCCACCAGTTCCTGGAACTTCGCCGAGGCCGACGTGGTGAACTTGAGAATTGAGACTCGTTGAGCGCCTCTGATCCTGATATGGACATCCAGCTCGTAGGTGTCTCGCAGGTACTGCACAAGCCGCTCCCGCGAGCCGGGGCTCATCGCCTCGACGCAGATCTCGACCCGGCCGCTTCCACCGTGCGTCCGCTCTTGGACACCCTTCGATCGGACCGTGAAGCAGCCGTCATCCATGTACCAGGCGGCAAGCGCGAACGGCGTCAGGGCCTTCAGGTAGTCCCACGTCAGGTGCTTCTTCCCGTCTCCCAGGTAAACCGCTTCCCGCAGTTCGCTCAGTTCGGCCAGCGGACTGAGGTCTGCGAAGACCGCACCCTTAGCATTCACCGTCCGGCAATGCGGGATGTTCGCCAGCAGCGAGACCTTCCAGTCCAGGTAGGCCGCCTGCCCGGCACCGTGGCCCATGCGGAAGCGCGCGCTGTGGTCTTCCCGGCGCACTGGCTTGGACAGGCTGCCGTCGCCCATCAGGCTGCCGAGGATCAGCTGCCACTGCGACGGACTGAGCAGATGCGGCTGGGCGAGCATGACCCGGTCACCGACGGAGATCTCGCCGGCTTCACGCCAGCCCCCGGGGGTGCGCACCAGGTGATTGCGGGTGAGATCCATGACGGCCCGGCCATGCCCGGAGCCGCCCCCGGACCGCTCGACGACGAAATGCAGGAACTCCGCCGTGACACCGTTGTCGAACCAGTTGACGACCTTCCTGGGCACGATCTTGCCGAGATCCGGATCGTAAGACAGGACCTCTACCTGCATCTTCTCATCGACGATCGTGCCGATCCGCTCCCGGCTGCCGTCACTAAGAGTGACATATGTGTACCAGGATGTACATCCAAACATCACTCCGATCTTTTCGCGGAGCTGGTTGATGAAGATCGCGGTGGTATTGGTCTGGTTCAGCGCGCCAGCGACCTTGCGCAGGGCCTGGGACATCAGCCGGGCCTGCAGGCCGACGTGGCTGTCGCCCATCTCGCCCTCGATCTCAGCGCGCGGGACCAGGGCGGCCACCGAGTCGATGACGACCACGTCGATCGCGCCGGAGCGGATCAGCATGTCGGCGATCTCCAGCGCCTGCTCGCCGGTGTCGGGCTGGGAGACCAGCAGCGCGTCGGTGTCGACACCGAGCTTCTGGGCGTAGTCGGGGTCGAGCGCGTGCTCGGCGTCGATGAAGGCGGCGATGCCGCCGGCCTTCTGGGCGTTGGCCACCGCGTGCAGCGCGAGGCTGGTCTTGCCGCTGCTCTCCGGGCCGTAGATTTCCACGATCCGGCCGCGCGGGAACCCGCCGATGCCCAGTGCCACGTCCAGCGCGATGGAGCCGGACGGGATCACCTCGATCGGCTGCCGGGTCTCGTCGCCGAGCCGCATGATCGCGCCCTTGCCGAACTGGCGCTCGATCTGGGCCAGCGCGGTCTCCAGGGACTTCTCCCGGTTGCCGACCTTGCCGCCGGACCTGTCGTTCGGTGCCATGTGGTGCTCCTGTCGGATACGAGGGCTACGCCGAGCCGCTCACCACGGCACTGCGCTCGGTCACGGGCCGGGGCCCCGGTCACGAGGCGCCGCGCCGCAGGTCATCGTCATCTGTGCTACCCGGCGCCGACGCTACGCGCTGCCACCGACAATTCCGTGCGACGGCTTCCCGGCCAGCCCGCGGCCGTTCCGGGACCGTCAGCAGCACTACCCTAACGAACAATTGTTCGATCGCACAGCGGACACGCCACAATGACCGCGACCGCGCCGCCGCCACGGCTCAGCGGCTTTGCTCCAGGCAGGCGGGCCACCGGATCGAGGACGCCCGCCCGGGTGACCTGCCCGGCGCGCGACGGCCGCGGGCGTGCGTCACCGGGTCCGGCCACCGGCCCGTCAGCGCAGCCGCTCGGGGACAGGGAAGACCTCGCAGACCGCCCGCCAGACGGTTTTGGCGTCCTCGCCTTCGGCCAGCGCCTCGTTGACGGTCCGCCCGCCCAGCGGGGCGAGTACATGATCCTTGGCCACGCTCTCGGCGTAGGTATCGCCGAACAGCTCGCGCATTCGCGCCCAGAACAAGGTCAGCCGCATCCGCGCCACGATACCCGGCCATCATCGGCGCGCAGCCACGCCAGCCGACCTGCCTGCCGTTCCCAGCTAACCCGATCAACGGTCCAACCATCGGCACCTGACCCGCTGGGCGGACCATTCACCGGGTTGGGACCGACCGGTCACCGGGTTGGGACCGACCGGGACCGCCCGCGGCGGCCGGGACCGACGCCGGACCGGATTCCCTAGTCGTCGCTGGGTTGCAAGGCGCGAGATTGCCGGCGACTCTCTAATGGACCGTTCGCGCCGATCCCCGGAGGCCTTGAGTGACCCGCTCGGCCGGCCAGCCCCGCCTCCCCAGCCAGTACCGGCTGCTGCTGTCGAGTCGACGGCACGTCGATTTCCTGCGCGTTTCCAGCGCGATGTGTCGGTCCTGCCGCTGATCTAGCCCATCCCGCTGAGCACCGGCTCCGGGCGCCCTTTGCCGCGTCCGGGCTGAGCAGGCGCACGGGTCCATTTCTGCAGCAAAGGACTTCCCCCCATGCCATCCCGGCCGCAGCGCGGCCAGGGCCAGTGGGCCCTGGGCCATCGCGAGCCGCTGAACGCGGCGGAACGCTTCAAGAAAGACGACGACGGGCTCAACGTCCGCGACCGCATCCTCAACCGGTACGCCCAGCTGGGCTTCGACTCCATCGACCCGGCCGACCTGCGAGGCCGGTTCCGCTGGTGGGGCCTGTACACGCAGCGGCGGCCGGGCATCGGCGGCGGCAAGACCGGCGCGCTGGACGACGCCGAGATCGAGGACTCCTACTTCATGATGCGGGTGCGCATCCCCGGCGGCCAGTTGTCGGCGAGCCAGCTGCGCACGGTCGCGGGCATCGCCAAGGAGTACGGCCGCGATCTCGCCGATGTCACCGACCGGCAGAACGTGCAGTACCACTGGATCGCGATCGAGGACGTGCCCGCGATCTGGGCGCGGCTGGCGGAAGCGGGCCTGTCCAGCCTGCAGGCCTGCGGTGACGTGCCGCGCAACATCCTCGGCTGCCCGGTCGCCGGGATCGACGGCGCGGAGATCATCGACGCCAGCGCGGTGCTGGCCGCGACCGAGGCGGTGGCCGCGGGCAATCCCGAGTTCACCAACCTGCCGCGCAAGTTCAAGACCGCGATCTCCGGCTGCGCGGACCAGTGCACCGCCCACGAGGTCAACGACATCTCGTTCGTCGGCGTGACCGGCCCGGACGGCGAGCCGGGCTTTGACCTGTGGGTCGGCGGCGGGCTGTCCACCAACCCGATGATCGCCCAGCGGCTCGGCGCGTTCGTCACGCCGGACCGAGTGCCCGAGGTCTGGGCCGGGGTCGCGTCGGTCTTCCGGGACTACGGCTACCGGCGGCTGCGCAGCCGGGCCCGGCTGAAGTTCCTGGTCGCCGACTGGGGCGCGGAGCGGTTCCGGGAGGTGCTGGAGAAGGAGTATCTGGGCTACGCGCTGCCTGACGGCCCGGCGCCGCCGGCGCCGGGCTCCGCGCGTGACCACGTCGGGGTGCACCAGCAGCGCGACGGCCGGTTCTACGTCGGCATGTCGCTGCACGTAGGCCGCTCGTCGGGCAGCCAGCTGTGGCAGGTGGCCGACCTGGCGCAGGCGTTCGGCTCCGGCCGGATCCGGACCACGACCGAGCAGAAGCTGCTGATCCTGGACGTGCCCGGCGACCGGGTCGAGGAGCTGGTGGCCGAGCTGGAGGCGCTGGACCTGCAGCCGCGCCCGTCGGCGTTCCGGCGCGGCACGATGGCCTGCACCGGGATCGAGTTCTGCAAGCTCGCGATCGTGGAGACCAAGCAGCGGGCGCAGGATCTGCATGCTGAGCTGGACCGGCGGCTGCCCGGGTTCGACACCCCGATCACGATCAACGTGAACGGCTGCCCGAACTCATGCGCCCGGTTCCAGCTGGCCGACATCGGGCTCAAGGGCTCGATCGTCGATGGCGACGAGGGATTCCAGGTGCACCTGGGCGGCTCGCTCGGCGCCGATCCGTCGTTCGGCCGCAAGCTGCGCGGGCTGAAGGTCACCGCGGACGGGCTGCCCGACTACGTGGAGCGGGTGCTGCGCAACTACCTGGCCGACCGGGAGGACGAGGAGCCGTTCGCCCGCTGGGTGCGGCGGGCCGACGAGGGGCTGCTGGCATGACCGGTCCGGACGACGCCCCGGGCGAGCGCCAGGTACCGTTCTTCTGCCCGTACTGCGGCGAGGAAGCGCTGCGGCCGGACGGCCCGCAGGCCGGCGCGTGGGAGTGCGGCGCGTGCGCCCGCTCGTTCACGCTGCTGTTCGGCGCGGTGGCCCGGTCATGACCGTGCCGACGGCCGCCGCAGCCGGGAATGCCAGCCGGGCGCGGCAGGATGCTGACGAACAGCGGGCAGAAAGGGCGCCGGGCGCCGATCAGGCCGGCTACTCGCTGCTGCTCGGGCTGGCCGGCAAGCGCGTGGTCGTGGTCGGCGGCGGCGCGGTCGCGCTGCGCCGGGCCCGCGCGCTGCTGGCGGCCGGCGCCCGGGTGCACGTGATCGCGCCGGCCATCGACCCCGAGCTGGCCGGGCTGGGGGTGATCCGGGAGCAGCGGCGCTACCGGGACGGCGACCTGGCCGGGGCCTGGCTGGCGCACGCGGCGACCGACGACCCGGCCGTGAACGCGGCCGTCTGCGCCGAGGCAGAACGCGCCCGCATCTGGTGCGTGCGGGCCGACGACGCCGGCGCGTCCCCGGCCTGGACGCCGACGGTGACCCGGCACGGTGACGTGACGGTCGCGGTGACGGCGGGCGGTGACCCGCGCCGCGCCCAGCGGCTGCGGGCGGCCATCGCCGCGGCCCTGGCCGCTGGCACCCTGCCGGTGCGCCGCCAGCGTCCCCCGCGGGCCGGGCAGCCGGGCCACGTCGCGCTGGTCGGCGGCGGTCCCGGCGACGCCGGCCTGATCACCGTGCACGGGCGGCGGCTGCTGGCGGAGGCCGACGTGGTGGTGGCCGACAAGCTCGCGCCGCGCGGCCTGCTCGGCGAGCTGGACCCGGATGTGGAGGTCATCGACGCCGGCAAGTCGGCGCACGCGCACAGCCTGACCCAGGCGCAGATCAACGACCTGATCGTCAGCCGGGCCCGGGCCGGGCAGCGGGTGGTGCGGCTCAAGGGCGGGGACCCGTTCGTGTTCGGCCGGGGTGGCGAGGAGGCGCTGGCGTGCGTGACCGCGGGCGTGCCGTTCAGCGTGGTGCCGGGAGTGACCAGCGCGGTCGCGGTCCCGGCCTATGCCGGGATCCCGGTCACGCACCGGGGCGTGACCCAGGATTTCGCCGTGGTGTCCGCGCATCTGGACCCTTCACACCCGGGCGCAACCGTGGACTGGGCCGCGCTGGCCAGCGGGCCGGGCACGCTGGTGCTGCTGATGGCCGTCGCGCACCTGGAGCAGATTGCCGCCGAACTGGTCAAGCGGGGCCGTCCGGCCGCGACGCCGGTGGCGGTGATCTGCGACGGCACCACCGACCGGCAGCGGGTCGTGACCACGACGCTCGGCGCCGTGGCGGCGGACTGCGCGGCGCAGGGCGTCGTGCCGCCAGCCGTGGTCGTCGTCGGCGAGGTGGTCGGCCTGCGCGATCAGCTGGGCGCGTCCCTGACGAACCCGGATGACGGCGGGGCGCCGGGACGGGCGGCGGCGCGGTGACCGGGCCGGCCCTGGTCGCCGTCGCGCACGGCAGCCGCAACCCGGTCGCCCAGGAGACCACCAGGGCGCTGGCCCGGCAGGTGACCCGGCTGGCGCCGCACCTGGACGTGCGGGTGACGTTCCTGCAGCACGGCGAGATGTCGCTGGCGGCCGGCCTGGCGGCGGCGGGGGCCGGTTCGGTGGTCGTGCCGCTGCTGCTGTCAGCCGGCTACCACGTGACCGCCGACATCACCGCCGCCGCGCAGGCCGCCGGCGCGGTGGCTGCGCCGCCGCTCGGGCCCGACCAGCTGCTGGCTACCGCGCTGGCCGTGCGGCTGGCCGAGGCCGGGGTCCCGGCGGGCACCCCAGTCGTGCTGGCCGCCGCCGGATCGAGCGACCGGCAGGCCGCGCAGGACGTGGCCCGGCAGGCCGAACTGCTGAGCGCCGAGCTGGGCGTCCCGGTCCGGCCCGCATTCGCGACCGCCGCCGAGCCGTCCGTCGAGTCCGCGGTCGACGCGCTGCAGGCGCAGTCCGGCGGCCCGGTGGCGATCGCCGCGTACCTGATGGCACCTGGCGATTTTCATGATCGTTTGCAGAAAACGGCCGCGGGCTGGATCACCGCGCCACTGGCGGATCATCCGGCGGTAGCTGGCCTGGTCGTCGACCGCTACCGGGTCGCGGCCAAGGCCGCGTAGCTGCCGTCTCCGCGAGCAGCGGCCGGCCCCCGGGCGCATCTTGCAGTGACCGCAGCACGCCCGGTGAACGAGCGGCCTGCGGCAGAGATTCCCGGGCGGCCGGCCGGTCCGGTCAGCTCGCCGGCCCGCCCGGCTGCGCCGTCCGGGCCGGGCTGACCAGGCCAGTCTCGTAGGCGAGGACCACGGCCTGCACCCGGTCCCGCAGCTGCAGCTTGGCGAGAATCCGGGCCACGTGCGTCTTGACCGTGGCCTCGCTGAGGGTCAGCTGCGCGGCCAGCTCCGCGTTGCTCAGGCCGCGGGCCAGCAGGGTGAGGACCTCACGCTCGCGGGGCGTCAGCCCGGACAGGTCACCGCCCGGGCCCGGGCGGCTGGCTGCCTGCGGGGCGAACCGCTCGACGAGCCGCCGGGTGATGGACGGGGCCAGCAGTGCGTCGCCGGCCCGGACCATCTGGACCGCGGCGACCAGCTGCTCGGGCGACACGTCCTTGAGCAGGAAGCCGCTGGCACCCGAGGCCAGCGCGGCATAGACGTACTGGTCGAGGTCGAACGTGGTGAGGATGATGATCCGGCAGGCGCACCCGGCTGGCGCGGCGAGGATCCGCCGGGTGGCCTCCAGGCCGTCCATCTCCGGCATGCGGATGTCCATCAGCACGACGTCGGGCCGGTACTTGAGCACCGCCGTCACGGCCTGCCCGCCGTCGGCTGCCTCGGCCACCACCGGGATGCCCGCCGCGCCGAGGATCATCCGGAAGCCGCTGCGGACGAGCGTCTGATCGTCGGCGATGACCACCCGCGGCGGCGCGGTCTCGGTCACGGCTGGGCCGCTGTCCGCTCAGCGAGCGCCGGCCCGGGCCGCCGGGCCGCCTCCCCGGCCCCCCGGGCCGCATCCACAGCCAGCGCCGGGTCCACCGGGATCCGGGCCCGGACCCGCCAGCCGCCGCCGGGGCGGGGCCTGGCGTCCAGTTCTCCGCCGTAGAGGGCTACCCGCTCGCGCAGGCCCAGCAGGCCGCGCCCGGCACCGTTCGGCATCGGCGGCGCAGCGGCGGCACCGGGCTCTGCCGGGGCATTAGCCACTTCCACAATCAGGCTGCCGCCCTGGTAGTCGGCCCGGACAGTGGTCTGCGGCTTCCCCGCGTGCTTGATCACGTTGGTAAGCGCCTCCTGGACAACCCGGAAGGCCGCCAGGTCCAGGCCGGGCGGCAGACCCGGTGGCAGCTCGCTGACGTGCACCTCGACCGGCAGCCCGGTCGCCGCCACCCGGTCGACGAGCGGCCCGAGCTGGCGAAGGCCCGGCTGCGGCCGCAGGCCTCCCGGCGGCCCGGGAAGCGCTGGCTCGTCCGCGGCGAGCGGCCCGCCTGCCAGTGGCATGCCGCCGGATGACAGGTCGCCGGGCGGGGGCGGGTCGCCGGGCGGGGCCGGACTGAGCAGGCCGAGCATGCTGCGCAGTTCCGCCATGGCGGCGCGGCCGCTGGATTCCACCGCCAGCAGCGCGGCGCGTGCCTCGTCCGGCGTCTCGGCGAGAACCTGGCGGGCCGCGCCGGCCTGCACGATCATCACGCTGACGTTGTGGGTCACGACGTCGTGCAGCTCACTGGCGATGCGCGCCCGTTCGGCCTCCAGCGTCCGCCGGGTGGCCGCCGCGTGCTCGGCCTGGAGCCGGCGGATCCGGTCGGCGGCGTACACGGCGCTGCCGACGATCCCGATCGACACGAGCGAGACCAGCACCAGCAGCCCGGCCACGCGCCACGAGCCGGTCCCGGCAAACGGGAGGCCCGTGTACGGAGCGCGGGCATGCGCGGGCGCCGCCGGCCCGATGACCAGGCCCGGCAGTACCACGGCGGTGCTTGCCGGAGCGGCCGGCTCCGCGTTCCAGTAGGCGGCGGCGAAGACCATCCCGGCCAGGGCCACGCTGAGCAGGGCCGCGCCGCGGAACCGGCTGTGCACGGCCGCCGAGTAACCAGCGATGATCACCGTGAGGAACGTCACGTCCGTGGCGTGTGACTTGGTCGCGAGCGCGGCCAGCACGATCACGGCCAATGCCCCGAGCGGGTAGCGCCTGCGCACCGCCAGCGGCGCCGATGTGACCACTGCGCCCCAGGCACCGGCCCGGTAGCTGGCGTGCACCGCGATCAGCGAGACAGTGAGCACGGCCGCGGCGAGCACGAGGTCAGCCCACACGACGCGCCTGGGCAGCGGGGCGCGGGGCTCCGCTGACCGGACGAACGCCAGTACCTGGCCCAGCCGGCCACGCGCCGTGCCGAGCGTGACCTCAGCCATGCGCCCATTGTCACCCCGCGGCGGCAGCTTGGCGTCGGTCGGGTGATGTAGCCGGGTACATCGAACTGATGACCGGCAGCTCCCATGCGCCGGCTGCGGTAGTGCAGTTGCGTCCGGCGGCCGATGCCGACCGCGGCCCGGGCGGCCTACGGTGCCCGACATGGACGCACTGGTGCAGGTCAGCAACGTGACAAAGCGCTACGACAAGGACGGCAGGCCCGCTGTGGACGATGTCACCCTGGAGATCGGGCCGGGTGAGGCGGTAGCTGTGATGGGGCCGTCCGGCAGCGGGAAGTCCACGCTGCTGAACCTGATTGCCGGGCTGGACCGGCCGACCAGCGGCACGGTCACGGTGGCCGGGCAGCGGATCGACACGCTTAGCGAGACCGGAGTGGCCCGGTTCCGGCGGCAGCGGGTCGGCATGATCTTCCAGTTCTTCAACCTGCTCGACGACCTGACCGTGGCCGACAACGTCCTGCTGCCGGCCCAGCTGGCCGGCCTGCGGCGGTCCCAGGCCCGGGCCAGGGCCGACGAACTGCTGGCGGCGCTGCGGATCGAGCGGCACCGGGACGCCTACCCGGCCCGGCTGTCGGGCGGGGAACGGCAGCGGGTGGCGATTGCCCGGGCCCTGGTGAACCGGCCCGCGCTGCTGCTGGCCGACGAGCCGACCGGAGCGCTGGACACCGCCACCGGCGAGGAGATCGGCGAGCTGCTGCTCGACTTGCATTCCTCCGGGCAGGCCATGGTGCTGGTCACGCACAACCCGGACCTCGCGGCGCGCTATGCCGGCCGCACCGTTCAGCTCGTTGACGGCCGGCTCGTTGACGGCCAGGTCCCTGCCGGCCAGGTCTCCGGCCGCCCGCTCCCGGGCAGTCCCCCGGCCAGCGCTGCGGACAGCCCGTCCGGCAGCGGCACCACGGCGGTGCGGCGATGAGCGCGGGACCGGTCGCCCGCACCGTGCGGGGCGGCCTGACCCGGCGGCGGGTGCAGGTCGTCGTGATCGGCGTGGTGCTGCTGGTGTCCACGGCTGCCTCGGTGACGGCCCTCGCGCTCGTCGCGGATTCCAGCTCGCCGTTCGATCACGCGTTCGCGGCGCAGCGCGGCGCGCAGGTGGCAATGGCCGTCAACTCCGTCAAGGCCGCGGACGCGCAGCTAGCCGCGACCAGGCGGCTGCCGGGGGTGACCGCGGCAGCCGGGCCGTTCGGCGAGGTGACCAGCGCGCCCCGGATAACCGGACCCTTCGGCGGCCAGCTGACACTGCCGCCGGTCACGCTGGCCGGGCGGGCGTCACAAGGCGGCCCGGTCGACGACCTCGTCCTGCAGTCGGGCCACTGGGCTACCCGGCCCGGCCAGGTCGTCCTGGCTTCTGGCAGCCAGGACGGCCAGCAGATCGGGGTGCCGCTCGGCTCCCGGATCACCCTGTCCGGCCTGCGAGGCCACCGGGCGCTGACCGTCGTCGGAACGGCGAACTCGGTCACCGGCTCGGCCGGCGGATGGGTGACGCCCGGTGAGATAGCCCGGCTGCGCGCGGCCGGGGCGCCGGCCAGCGCGCAGATGCTGTACCGGTTCGCCAGCGCCGGCACGGCCGCGGCCATCCGCACCGACGTCGCCGAGGTGACCAGGGCGCTCCCGGCCGGGGCGGTCACCGGCATGCAGTCGTACCTGGCAGCCAGGTTCGAGGAGACCGGCAACATCGCGCCGTTCGTGCCGTTCCTGGTGGCCTTCGGGGTCATCGGCCTGGTGATGTCGGTGCTGATCGTGGGCAACGTAGTCAGCGGTGCCGTGGTGGCCGGCTACCGGCGGATCGGCATCCTGAAGAGCATCGGCTTTACCCCTGGCCAGGTCGTGACGGCCTATACCGGCCTGGCCGCAGTGCCGGCCCTGGCCGGGTGCCTGGCCGGCGTGGTGCTGGGCAACGTGCTGGCAGCACCGCTGCTGGCCCAGAACGCGGGCGTGTACGGGGTCGGGTCGCTGTCCGTGCCGGCCTGGGTCAACGTGGCCGTGCCAGCGGCCATGCTCTGCCTCGTCGGCATCGCGGCGGTACTGCCGGCGCTGCGGGCCGGCCGGCTGAGCGCGGTGGCGGCGATCGCCGCCGGGCGCGCGCCCCGCACCGGCCGCGGTTACGGCGCGCACCGGCTGCTCGGCCGACTGCGGCTGCCCCGGCCGGTGACGATCGGGCTCGCGGCGCCGTTCGCCCGCCCGGCGCGCACGGCGGTCACCTTGCTGGCCGTCCTGCTCGGCGCCACCGCGGTGACGTTCGCGGTGGGCCTGACCACCTCGCTGAAGCTGGTGGTGGCGGGCCTGTCGCACGACAAGGCCGAGCCGGTGCTGATCCAGCTGCCGTCGGCGGCCGGGCCCGGCCTCGTCTTCCACCCCGGCCCGTCCGGCAGTCACCACGGCCCGGCCGCTCATCCCCCGGGTGGACAGGCTCCGGACGCCCAGGCTCGGGGCACCGGCCACGGGACCGTGGCCGGGCACCAGCCGTCGCCCGCGGCGCAGCAGCGGGCTGTCGAGGCGGTGCTGCGCGCGCAGCCGGGCACCCAGCACTACGTGGCACAGGCCACCCAGCTGGTCAGCGCAGCCGGGCTCGCCCAGCAGACCCAGGTGACCGCCTTCCGCGGCAGCGCCAGCTGGACCGGGTACGAGATGATCAGCGGGCACTGGTACCGCGGCCCGGGCCAGGTGGACGTGGCTACCGGCTTCCTCACCGCCACCGGCGCGGCGATCGGCGACACCGTCACGATCACCGTGGCGGGTCACCGGATCCCGGTGCGGATCGTCGGCGAGGTCTTCGACACCGAGAACAACGGGCTGGCCATGTTCACCGGCTGGCAGACGCTGGCCCGCGCCGACCGGGGCCTGGCCGCCGACCAGTACGACGTCGGGCTGAAGCCGGGCTATTCGGCGCAGGCATACTCGCAGGCGGTCGGCAGCAGGCTCGGTTCGGACTACTTCGTCTCACCCAACAGCAGGAGGTCAGACGAGCTGGACCTGATGATCGCCCTGATCGGCACCCTGACGCTGCTGCTGGCCGTGGTGGCCGGCCTGGGCGTGCTCAACACCGTGCTGCTGAGCACCAGGGAACGGGTGCATGACCTGGGCGTGTTCAAGGCGGTCGGGATGACGCCGCGGCAGACCATCGCCATGGTCGTGTGCTGGGTGGCCGGCACCGGCCTGGTCGCCGGCCTGCTCGCGGTCCCGGCCGGGATTGAGCTGCACCGGTACGTGCTGCCTGCCATGGCCGGCGCGGCCGACGTCGGATTGCCGGCCAGCATCCTGAACGTCTACGGCCCCGCCGAGCTCGCCGGGCTGGCACTGGCCGGGCTGCTCATCGCGGCCGCCGGGGCCCTGCTGCCGGCCGGCTGGGCCGCAGCCACCAGGACCGCTACCGCCTTGCACGCCGAGTGAGGTGCACCTGGCCCGTTCAGCACCCACTCGTCGCCGTCCCGCTGCGCCGTGGTGGTCAGGTCGTGTCCTTCCCAGACGCGGGCCTGTTCAGGCGGACTGCGGCTGACCTGAGGCCGGCTGCTGCTCGGCCAGGTCGGCGGGCTCTCGCTGGCGCGTGACGCCGAGGAACTTCTCGATCACCGGGACGAGCTGCGCCGCCTCGGTCATCAGCCCGAGGTGGCCGTCGTCGAAGACATGCAGCTGGGAGCGGCGGATGAGCGCGTGCAGCATGTAGGCGTTGGCCAGCGGGATGATCGGGTCATCGGTGCCCGACATGATCAGCGTGGGCTGGCTCAGCCGCGGCAGGAACGGCAGGCTCGTCCAGCCGAAACTGGCGCCGATCTGGTACAGCGCGCCGCGGTTCGAGCCGAGGCGGCTGGCGGCGCGAATCGCCGCGACCACCGCGGCCGGATCGGTGCGCGCGGTCCCGCCGTAGACGCTGGGCGCGATCCGCTCGGCGACGCCGACGTCCAGCATCTGGGGCGGCATCATCAGCATCGTCAGCACGATCGGGTTGGCGGGCACCATGGTGAACCCGGTTCCGGTGCTGACCAGGATCAGCCGCCGGCACCGGGAGGTCTGCGAGACGGCGAACTGCTGGGCGACGCCGCCGCCCCAGGACACGCCGAGCACGTCAGCGCGCTCGTAGCCGAGCACGGTCAGCAGGTCCGCGATGGTCTGGCACAGGCCGGTGACCCGGTACGGCCCGTCTGGCGCGGGCGAGCCGCCGATGCCGGGCACGTCGAACCGGATGACCGGCACCGACGGGTCGAGCGCGTCCACGATCGGCTGCAGCAGCTCCAGGCTGGTGGCCAGGCCGTTGATCATCAGCAGCGGAACCCGGCCGGGCAGACCGGCCCGCACCGCGACCCGCAACTGCTGGCCGCTGACGTTGATGTGCCGCTCGACGTGCTCGCCCGGCGCCAGGGCCCGGCTGTCGAACGGCACTCGCCCGCCCGGACGGCCGTTCGCCCGGCCGTCCGCGGACTGTCCTGCCGGGGCGGTCACCGGGCGTCCTGCGGCGCCCGCACCTCGCGGCGGAGGATCTTCCCGCTTGGTCCCTTGGGCAGCTCCGGCACGAGCCAGACGTAGCGCGGGTACTTGTAGGGCGCGATCCGCTCGCGGACGAAGGCCTGCAGCTCCTCCGGGGTCGCGGTGGCGCCGGGCTTGAGCGTCACCGCCGCGCCGATGTCCTCGCCGAGTGCCTCGTCGGCCAGGCCGACCACGGCCGCCTCGGCCACGGCCGGATGCTCGTACAGGACCTCTTCCACCTCGCGCGGGTAGACATTGTAGCCGCCGCGGATGATGAGGTCCTTCTTCCTGTCGACGATGAAGTAGTAGCCGTCCTCATCCACCCGGGCCAGGTCACCGGTCTTGAACCAGCCGTCCGTGATCGCCTCGGCGGTCGCCGCTGGCTTGTTCCAGTAACCCCGCATGATGTTGTGCCCGCTGATGGCGATCTCGCCGACCTGGCCGACTGGCAGCGGGCTGCCAGCGTCGTCGATGACCCGCATCTGCACGCCCTCGATCGGCGTGCCGATCGAGCCGGGCTTGCGCACCCGGTTCGGGTGGTTGAACGAGGCGACCGGCGAGGTCTCCGACAGGCCGTAGCCCTCCAGAATGGCGCAGCCGAACTTCTTCTCGAACCCGCGCAGGATTTCCACCGGGAGCGCGGCGCCGCCGGAGATGCACAGTCGCAGCGACGAGACGTCGGCGGTCTGCGCCGCGGGGCTGTGCAGCATCGCGGCGTACATCGTGGGCACGCCCTCGAACACCGTGACCTTGTCGCGGCCGACGATTTCCAGGGCCTTGACTGGGTCGAACCGCGGCAGCAGGGTCAGGCAGGCGCCGCTGGCGACCGCCGCGTTGAGCGCGCAGGTCAGCCCGAACACGTGAAACAGCGGCAGGCAGCCCATCACCACGTCGATGGGCTGGGTCTGCAGCAGCGTGCGGGCCGTGATCTCGGCGTTGCGGACCAGGTTGTCATGGGTGAGCTCGGCGCCCTTGGGCTGCCCGGTCGTCCCCGAGGTGTAGAGGATGACCGCGTCGTCCTCGTCGTCCCGGGCGGCCCACGCGGCGGCCGGCTGCTGGCCGGCCAGCACATCGGACAGGTCCGGTGCGATGACCTCGATGACGCGCGCGCCGCTGTCCGCCGCGCCCTTGGCCGCCTCTGCTGCCGCCGGATGCCAGGCCAGCAGCACCTTCGCCCCGGAGTCAGCCAGGTAGTAGGCGATCTCGCGGCTCATCAGCAGCGGATTCATCGTGACGACGACCGCGCCGGCGCCGAGCGCGCCGTAGAACGCGATCGGGAACGCAGGCACGTTAGGCAGCATGACCGCTACCCGGTCCCCCGGCTCGACGCCCGCCGAGCTCAGCAGCGAGGCCATGCGGCCGGCCGCATCCCGCAGCTGCGCGTAACTCAGCATCAGCTCGTCCGTCCGCACCGCCGGCGCGTCACCCTGGCGGGACGCTATCTGGTCCAGCACCGAGCTGAGATTCGCCATCTTTCCTCCGGCACGCGCGATGGAGTTAAGCTCTCTTCTCTTGTGCATCATGCCCGCTGAGTCCGGGCAGGGACAGAGGCGAGTGGCCCTGGATCGGTGCATGGCAGGTGCGGCGGTCCGGCAGCGGCCCGGACCGGGCGGCGGCCCGACCGCGGCCCGGAGTGGGCTGGCCGGTGGCGGGTAGGGCGCCAGGATGAGGATCTTCCGGGAGGACCGCCCATGAGGATCGGCCGGAACAACCGGGCCCCGGCCGAGCAGGCCGCAGGTTCCGGCGATGCCGGGGAGCCGGCGGCCGCGACCGGGTTTGGCCCGGCAGGACAGGCCGTGCAGGCGCGCGGGCGCGTCGTCGGCCAGGCCGTCGAGCCAGGCGTGCGGGCAGGCGGCCAGCGGGTCCAGGCCAGCGGCCGCGTGGCGGCCGCGGTGCTGCGCGGAGCCCAGCAGGCCGGCCTGCGCGGAGCCCAGGTGGCCGGTCGCGGCGCCCGGTGGAGCGCGGCCCTGCTCGCTGATCAGGTCCTCGCCATCGCTCCGCGGCTGCCGGTCCGCAGCCAGGCCGCGCTGCGGGTGCAGTTCCCTGGCCGCTCGCCCGATGAGGTGGCGGAAGCGCTGATCGAGGGCGCCGCCCGGACGGCTGCCGCCGCGGGCGCGGCGGCCGGCACCTGGGCCGCGGTGCCGTTCATGCCCGGGTATCCGGCAGAGGTCGCAGCGGAGACCATCGCCGTGGTCGGGATCGAGATCAAGCTGATCGCTGAACTGCACGAGACCTACAGCATGCGCGCTGCCGGCTCGGTGGCGAACCGGATGACCGGGTACGTCGAGTCGTGGGCGAACCGTCGCGGCGTCGTGATGGTGGCCCCGCCCGGCGTGATCTTGGCGCTGGGGTCGCCGCTGCGCCGGCGGCTGCAACGCCGGCTGGTCGCCCGGGCTGGCCGCAGTGCCGTCTCACTGGCCCCGCTCATGACCGGCGCCGCCGCCGGCGCGATGATCAACCTCCGGGAGACCCGGCGGCTCGGCCGGCAGATCCGCGACGACCTCCGGCGGCGTTCGCCGAACCCGGGCGGCTGGGCGGACTGACCGCCGACGCGCCCTGATTGGCCTGGCCACGTCTCCCCAGCGAGGCTGTCGGCCACCCTTCCCGGGAAACTGATCCGGCCTTCCCGGGAAACTGATCCGGACAACCTGCAGATAGACCAGCAGAGCCGTTTTGTCAGACCCGGGCCCTATACTCGAACTCATAATCGAGCATGGGATGCTCGGTGTGCCTTACGCGCTGGGTGTCCGCGAGATCAGCTGGCTCCGTCGCGCCGTCCGGGGAGGTGACCTGATTCATGTGCTTAGCCGGCCAGGTGCCCGCCCGTCCGGCGAGCGCGGATCAGGCGCTCGCTGCCCTGGAGGGGGCGCTGTCGTTTCTCGCGCGTGCGGATGCGGCG
>JBKQSL010000046.1:0-5559 GCA_052143655.1 Streptosporangiaceae bacterium
AGCGCCCCGGATGTCGTGGACGTCGGCGCCGGCAGCGGCCTGTCGACGATGATCTGGGCCGGGCGCGCCCGCAGCGTCGTCGCCGTCGAGCCGGCCGCCCAGATGCGGCAGATCATCGAGCAGAAAATCACCCGGTCCCAGCCCGCCGGCCGCCGGCCGGCCGGCGGAGGGCCGGACCTGCCAGGTGCCGGTCTTGCGAGCCCCGCCGCTGGCGGCGCTGCTGGCGGCGCTGCGGACGGGGTCGCGACCAGGTTCGCGGTCGTCGCGGGCACGGCCGAGGAGACCGGCCTGGCCGACGGCTGCGCCGACATCGTGACCGCGAGCCAGGCCATGCACTGGTTCGACGCCGGGCGCGCGGTGCCCGAACTCGCGCGCATCCTGCGGCCCGGCGGGGTGCTCGCCGCCTACGACTGTGACTGGCCGCCGTGCACCGACTGGCAGGCCGATGCCGCCTACGTGGCGTTCACCGAGCAGGTGGATGCGATCGAGGCCGAGCGCGGGCTGCGCCCGCCGCGCGCCGACAAGCAGCGGCACCGGGGCACGCTGGCCTCGTCGGGGCTGTTCCGCTACGTGACCGAGGTCGCGGTGCACGGGCGCGAGCCGGGTGACGGCCAGCGGCTGGTGGACGTCGCGCTGAGCCAGGGCAGCACCCGGTCGCTGCTGGCCGCCGGGCTGACGCCAGACGAGATCGGGCTGACGGCGCTGCGCGAGGTGGCGGCCCGGCGGCTGCCAGGGCCGGGAACCTGGTGGTGGACCTACCACGTGCGGCTCGCCGTGAAATAACTAGTTGTGGTTAAGCAACTTCTGGCCGGTAGGCTGGATGAAGGCAAGTTCCCATGTTCTCCACTCACACCAGTGCGGCGACCGAGAAGTGAGGCGAGCGGCCATCTCTGGCAGCGCGGGCAGGGCAGGCGGTTCCGGCGGGAGTAACGGCAGCGGCGGTGCGGGGGCGGCGCTCGCCCGCGGCGGCCGGGCCGCCCGCAGTCCGGACTCCGCCCGGCCGGGCCGCTACAAGTGGATCGCGCTCTCCAACACGACGCTGAGCATGACGATGGCCACGATCGACGCCTCGATCGTGATCATCGCGATGCCGGCCATCTTCCGCGGCATCCACCTGGACCCGACCGCGCCGGGCAGCATCAGCTTCCTGCTGTGGATGATCATCGGCTACCTGCTGGTCACCGCGGTGCTGGTAGTCACGCTCGGCCGGCTCGGCGACATGTTCGGCCGGGTTCGGATCTACAACCTGGGCTTCGTCGTCTTCACGCTCGCCTCGATCGGCCTGTCCCTGGATCCGCTGACCGGCGGCGCCGGCGCGATCTGGCTGATCATCGGCCGGGTGATTCAGGCCGTCGGCGGCTCGATGCTGATGGCGAACTCGGCGGCGATTCTCACCGACGCCTTCCCCGCCAACCAGCGCGGGATGGCCCTGGGCATCAATCAGATCGCCGGGATCTCCGGGCAGTTCATCGGCCTGCTGCTCGGCGGGCTGCTGGCGGCGTGGGACTGGCGCGCGGTGTTCTGGGTCAACGTGCCGATCGGCGTGTTCGGCACGATCTGGGCGTACCGGAGCCTGCGCGAGATCGCCACCACCCGGCGCTCCCGGATCGACTGGGCGGGCAACGTGACGTTCGCGCTGGGCGCCGGCGCGCTGCTCGCGGCCATCACCTACGGCATCCAGCCCTACGGCGGCCACCCCACCGGGTGGACCAACCCGCTGGTGCTGACCGGCCTGATCGGCGGCGCGGCGCTGCTGATCGTGTTCGGCATCATCGAGACCAAGATCGCCGAGCCGATGTTCCGGATGTCACTGTTCAAGATCCGGGCGTTCGCCGCCGGGAACGCGGCCAGCCTCATGAGCTCGATGGCCCGCGGCGGCCTGCAGTTCATGCTGGTCATCTGGCTGGCCGGGATCTGGCTGCCGCTGCACGGCTACGACTACGTGGTCACGCCGCTGTGGGCAGGCATCTACATGCTGCCGCTGACCGCCGGGTTCCTGATCGCCGGGCCGGTCTCGGGCATCCTGTCGGACCGGTACGGGCCGCGGCCGTTCGCCACCACCGGGCTGCTGGTCGCGGCCTGCGCGTTCACCGGGCTGATGCTGCTGCCGGTCGACTTCCCGTACTGGGCCTTCGGCCTGATCATCTTCTGCAACGGGATCGGCTCAGGACTGTTCGCCTCGCCGAACACCTCCGCGATCATGAGCAGCGTCCCGGCGAGCAACCGCGGCGCCGCCTCGGGCATGCGCTCCACGTTCCAGAACTCCGGCATGTCCCTGTCGATCGGGATCTTCTTCACGCTGATGATCGCGGGCCTGGCCACGGCGCTGCCGCCCGCGCTGACCCGCGGCCTGCGCGCCCAGGGCGTGCCCGGCCCGGTCGCCGCGCAGATCGCGCACCTGCCCCCGGTGTCCACCCTGTTCTCCGCGCTGCTGGGCTTCAACCCGATCCGCAGCCTGCTCGCCCGCTCCGGTGAGCTGTCGAAGCTGCCGGCCCGCAACGTGGCCGTGCTCACCGGCAAGCAGTACTTCCCGCACGTGATCTCCGCGCCGTTCCACCACGGCCTGACCGTCGTCTTCAGCGCCGCGATCGCGATGTGCCTGATCGGAGCGCTCGTGTCGCTGCTGCGCGGCAAGCAGTTCTACTACGACGACGCGTCCGCCGCAGCGGCGGCGGCTGCCGGACCGGCCTGCGCGGCCGCTGCCGCGAGCGCTCCCGCCGGGCACGCGAACGGGGCCGGGACTCCAAGCCAGCCGGGCAGGCGAACGGGGCTGGAAACGGGACCAGACACGTGAGTGCGGCCGGGGCTGGGAACGGGGCAAGGGCGGGACCGGCGCCGGGGAATAGAACTCCCCGGCCGGCTGGCTGCGGCGAGCCGGCCGGCCGAGCCGCTAGCCCGCGCCTGCTGCAGCGTGTTCCCCCGGTGCGGTGACCGCGGGCCGGCCAGTGATGCCGAAATGTGATCTCCGCCTCGCATCCCTGCGGAACGGCCTGGCGTCCTTTTCGGGTAAGAGGCTGTTTCCAGAGGGGGTAATGGGAATGAAGTGTCTTCGCCTGCGCCGTATCGCCGTAGCCGGCGCGGTCGCTGCGAGCACGGCGGGGCTGGTGCTTGCGAGCGCCATGCCGAGCCAGGCCGCCGCGGCCAGCCCGTCCCGGGTCGCCGCCGCCCGGCCGGCCGCCGCGCACATGGGGTCCCGCCAGCGGGTGCTGGTCGACTGCCGCGGCCACGCGCTGATGCGCCCGCGGCATTTCGTGATCGCCTGCGCCGACGCCGGCGACTACCTGACCAGGATGCACTGGTACAGCTGGAGCCGGGCCGCCCGCGCCCGCGGCGCCGAGTGGATCAACAGTTGCGTGCCCAACTGCGCTTCCGGCCGGTACTACCGGTACTGGGTCAGGGTGGAGCTGTGGCAGGCCCGCAAGCGGCCGCACCACCACGGCGAGTGGTACTACAGCCGGATGACCATCTGGTACGGGCACCGGGTGCCCAGCGGCTATCACCACCGGCGCACCATCCGGCTGATCCCGCTGGCCTGACGTAAGCTGTCCTCGTGCCTCGTTATGAGTATCGCTGCCGGGCCTGCGGGGAAACCTTCGAGCGGACCCGCCCGATGAGCGAGTCGTCGGACCCGTGCACGTGCCCGCTGGGGCACGAGGACACCGTCAAGCTGCTGTCCACCGTCGCCGTCGGCGGCCGGTCCGGCTCGGCCGCGCCGGCCCGCGGCGGCGGTGGTGGCGGCGGCTGCTGCGGCGGAGCCTGCGGCTGCGGCTGAGCCGGCCGGCAGACGGCGCCCGGCCATCGGGCGCTAGGCGGAGAACCGCTCCATCTGCCGCATCTTGTTGGTCGCGTCCAGCGCGGCCACCTTGTAGGACTCGGCCAGCGTCGGGTAGTTGAACACCGCGTCGACCAGGTAGTCGATCGTCCCCCCGCAGCCCATCACGGCCTGGCCGATGTGCACCAGCTCGGTCGCCTGGGTGCCGAACACGTGCACCCCGAGCAGCCGGCGGTCCTCCGGTGACACCAGCAGCTTGAGCACCCCGTAGGAGTCGCCGATGATCTGGCCGCGGGCCAGCTCGCGGTACCGGGACACGCCGACCTCGAACGGGATGCACTCCTCGGTCAGCTGGTCCTCGGTCTTACCGATGAAGCTGATCTCCGGCAGGCTGTAGATCCCGATCGGCTGCAGCGTGCTCGCGGCGTGCACCGGTTCGCCGCAGGCGTGCTGGGCGGCGCACCGGCCCTGTTCCATCGAGGTCGCGGCCAGCGCCGGGAAGCCGATGACGTCGCCGACCGCGTAGATGTGCGGCGCCGCGGTGCGGAAGTGCTCATCGACAGCGATCCGGCCGCGCTTGTCGGCGGCCAGCCCCGCGGCACCCAGGTTCAGCTCGGCGGTCATGCCCTGCCGCCCGGCGGAGTACATGACCGTCTCGGCCGGGATCCGCTTGCCGCTGGCCAGGGAGGCGATCGCCCCCTCAGCCCGGCGCTCGACCGACGCCACGGTCTCGCCGAACCGGAACGTCACGGCCAGGTCGCGCAGGTGGTACTTGAGCGCCTCGACGACCTCCAGGTCGCAGAACTCCAGCATCCGCTCCCGCTGCTCGACCACCGTGACCTTGGTGCCGAGAGCGGCGAACATCGAGGCGTACTCGATGCCGATCACCCCGGCGCCCGCCACCAGCATGGACCGGGGCACCCGCTCCAGGTGCAGGATGCCGTCGGAGTCGATGATCGTGCGCTCGTCGAATTCGATGCTGGCCGGCCGGGCGGGCCGGGTGCCGGTCGCGATGACGATCTTCTCGGCGCTGTACTGCCGGACCCGGCCCTCACCGTCGGCAACCGCAACCTGATGGTCGTCGGCGAACCGGCCGGTGCCGGTGAGGATAGTGACCCGGTTGCGGGTCAGCTGGCTGCGCACGACGTCGTTCTCCCGGGTGACGACGTGCTGGGTACGGGCCGTCAGGTCGGCGATCGTGATCTCGTCCTTGACCCGGTAGCTCTGCCCGTACATCTCCCGCTGGTCCAGGCCGGTCAGGTACAGCACGGCCTCGCGCAGCGTCTTCGACGGGATCGTGCCGGTGTTCAGGCAGACCCCGCCGAGCATGTCCGGGCGCTCGACGATCGCGACATGGCGCTCCAGCTTGGCGGCCGCGATCGCGGCCTTCTGCCCGCCCGGCCCCGAGCCGATTACCAGCAGGTCGAAGTCGTACACGCCTCTCAGTGTGCGGGCGCAGGCGGCCTTTTGGATAGCCCGCCCGGGGTTAGGGCGCGATCGCGGCAGCGACCGGGAAGGCGCCGACGGTAACCGGGGCGTATGCCCGGCCGGTGGCGAGGCTGACCGGCGTCACCCGTGCCCGGCCCGTTGCCTGATTATTCAGTCAGAAAACTGGTCCCGCACGCTCGTCACCGCACCGCCCGCCACGCCGCCGGCCAGTCAGAGTGCAGGGAAACGAGCATGTAACACGCCCGGTCTAGCCTGTGGCCGTGGCGGACATCTTCGACGGCTACCAGCTGGCCGATGCCTGGGATGAGATGTTCGAGCGGCCCGGCGTGCCACGCCAG
>JBKQSL010000047.1:0-28275 GCA_052143655.1 Streptosporangiaceae bacterium
GATGAGCAGCGACTCCCCGAGACCGCCGTACTCTTCAGGGATGGTCAGCCCGAACAGGCCCAGCTGCTTCATCCCGTCGACGATCTGGGTGGGGTACTCGTCTTTGTGCTCCAGTTCGTTGGCGACCGGGATGATTTCCTTGTCCACGAAGTCCCGCACCGTGGCCAGGATGTCCCGCTGGATCTCGGTCAGGCCCTCGGTCTGTGCCAGGCGTGCCATGGCGCGGCTCCGTATCTCCGGGTAGGAAGAAAGCTGTGTGGATGTGGGGGACGGCGGGGCTGAAGGGGCGAGGGGGTCATGTGGTCGGCTCCGGACGGCCCGGCTGCTCGCCGCCGCGTTCCTTGATGTAGGTTTCGGTCGGCACCATCACCTTGCGGCGGAAGACGCACACCAGGGTGCCGTCCTGCTTGCAGCCGCGGGTCTCGACGTGCACGATGCCGCGGTCGTCCTTGGACTTCGACGGCCACTTGTCCAGCACGGTGGTCTCGCCGTAGATCGTGTCGCCGTGGAACGTGGGCGCCACGTGCTTGAGCGACTCGATCTCCAGGTTGGCGATGGCCTTGCCGGAGACGTCCGGCACCGACATGCCGAGCAGCAGCGAGTAGATGTAGTTGCCCACCACGACGTTGCGGCCGAAGTCGGTGGTCTTCTCGGCGTAGTTGGCGTCCATGTGCAGCGGGTGATGGTTCATGGTCAGCAGGCAGAACAGGTGGTCGTCGTACTCGGTGACCGTCTTGCCCGGCCAGTGCTTGTACACCGCGCCGACCTCGAAGTCCTCGTATGTCCGTCCGAACTGCATCGTGTTGATGTCCTTTGTTCTGGAAAATAATCCGGCGCCGGCCCGGGCGGCCGGCTAGCCCTGCGGGGGCTCGAACTTCGACGTGCGGGTCATCCCGCCCGCCCGGCCCTTGCCCGCGATGACCAGGGCCATCTTGCGGGAGGCCTCGTCGATCATCTCGTCGCCGAGCATCGCCGAGCCCTTCGCGCCGCCGGCCTCGGAGGTGCACCACTCGTAGGCGTCGAGGATCAGCTCGGCGTGGTCGTAGTCCTCCTGCGACGGGGAGTAGATCTCGTTGGCCACGACGATCTGGTCGGGATGCAGCACCCACTTGCCGTCGAAGCCCAGCGCGGCCGACCGGCGGGCCACCTCGCGGTACCCCTCGGTGTTGCGGATCTGCAGGTAGGGGCCGTCGATGGCCTGGTGGTCGTAGGCTCGGGCGGCCATCAGGATGCGCATCAGGATGTAGTGGTAGGCGTCGGCCGGGTAGCCGGGTGGCTGCTCACCGACGACCAGCGACTTCATGTTGATCGAGGCCATGAAGTCGGCCGGGCCGAAGATGATCGTCTCGATCCGGGGCGAGGCTGCCGCGATCTCGTCCACGTTTACCAGGCCCCGGGCGTTCTCGATCTGGGCCTCGATGCCGATCCGGCCGACCTCGAAGCCCATGGTCTTCTCGATCTGGGTCAGCAGCAGGTCCATCGCGACGACCTGCTGGGCGTCCTGCACCTTGGGCATCATGATGCAGTCCAGGTTCTGCCCCGCGCCCTCGACCACCGTGACCACGTCCCGGTAGGTCCAGTGCGTGGTCCAGTCGTTGACCCGGACCGTGCGGATCTTGCCTTCCCAGCCGCCCTCGTTCAGCGCGTCGACGATCATGTGCCGGGCCTTTTCCTTGACCAGCGGCGCGCAGGCGTCTTCCAGGTCGAGGAACACCTGGTCGGCGGGCAGCGCCCGGGCTTTCTCCAGGAAGCGCGGGTTGCTGCCGGGTACGGCCAGGGAAGAGCGGCGCGGGCGGAGATGGTTGGCGGGCGCGGCTGCGGCGTTGCTCATCGTGGTATGCCATCCTTCGCGGTGTGCGGTAGTGCTCCGTTGCTGTGTTTGTCCGGTCCGGCCGGCCCGGCGGCAGTGCCCGGCGCCGCCCAGCCTGCTCCGGGCCTAGCCGGTGCCGGCCATGCTGTCCTGCCGGGCGTCCCACGGCTGCAGGTGCCGGGCCCGCCGGATCTCCTCGACGATCCGGCCGATAATCGCGGTGATGCCGAAGTCCCGTGGGGTGAACACCGCGGCCACGCCGGCCTCGCGCAGCGCGCGGGCGTCGGCGGCCGGGATGATCCCGCCGACAGTCACCGGCACGTCGTGCGCGCCCGCGGCGCGCAGCCGGGCCAGCACGTCGGGGACCAGCTCGGCGTGCGCGCCGGACAGGATCGACAGGCCCACGCAGTGCACGTCCTCGGCGATCGCGGCCGCCGCGATCTGCGCGGGGGTGAGCCGGATGCCCTGGTAGATCACCTCGAACCCGGCGTCGCGGGCGCGCAGCGCGACCTGCTCGGCGCCGTTGGAGTGCCCGTCCAGGCCCGGCTTGCCGACCAGCAGCCGCAGCCGGCCCGTGCCCAGGTCACTGGCGGTCCCGGCGACGGCCTCGCGGACCGCGGCCAGCTCGCTGCCCGGCTCGGCGGGCGTGGCCACCGGCGCGCTGCCGACCCCGGTGGGCGCCCGGTACTCGCCGAACACCTCGCGCAGCGCCGACGCCCACTCGCCGGTGGTCACCCCGGCCCGGGCACAGGCCAGGCTGGCGGTCATCAGGTTCACGTCCGGTCTGGCCGCGTCGGCCTTCAGCTGGTCCAGCGCGGCCACCGCGGCGGCCTGGTCGCGCTGCTCGCGCCAGCGCGCCAGCTCCTGCCGGGCGGCGGCCTGCGCCGCCGGGTCGACCTGCTGTACCGCGGTGTCCAGGTCGGCGGTCAGCGGGCTCGGCTCGGTGGTCTCGAAGCAGTTGACCCCGATGATCTTGTCCTCGCCGGACTCGATCCGGCCGCGCCGGGCGGCGTGCGCGGCGACGAGCTCGGACTTCAGGTAGCCCGACTCCACCGCCGGGATCACCCCGCCCATCGCCAGCACCTTGTCGATCTCCTCCTGCGCGCCCGCCAGCAGCTCCGCCGTCTTAGCCTCCACCACTTGCGAGCCGGTGAACAGGTCGCCGTACTCCAGCAGGTCCGACTCGTAGGCGAGCACCTGCTGGATGCGCAGGCTCCACTGCTGGTCCCACGGCCGCGGCAGGCCGAGGGCCTCGTTCCAGGCCGGCAGCTGGACGGCCCGGGCCCGGGCGTCCTTCGACAGCGTGACCGCCAGCATCTCCAGCACGATCCGCTGGATGTTGTTCTCCGGCTGCACCTCGGTCAGGCCCAGCGAGTTGACCTGCACGCCGTACCGGAACCGGCGCTGGGCGGCGTCGGTGACCTGGTACCGGTCCGCGGCGATGCGCTCCCACAGCCGGGCGAAGGCGCGCATCTTGCACAACTCCTCGACGAAGCGCACGCCGGCGTTGACGAAGAACGAGATCCGCCCGACGACCTCGCCCATCCGCTCCGTCGGGATCTGGCCGCTGTCGCGGACCGCGTCCAGCACCGAGATCGCCGTGCACAGCGTGAACGCGATCTCCTGCACCGGGGTGGCCCCGGCCTCCTGCAGGTGATAGCTGCAGACGTTGATCGGGTTCCACTTTGGCATGCGGCTGACCGTGTAGGCGATGACGTCGGTGGTCAGCCGCAGCGAGGGCCCGGGCGGGAACACGTACGTGCCCCGGGACAGGTACTCCTTGACGATGTCGTTCTGCGTGGTGCCGGTCAGCTTGCTGACGTCGGCGCCCTGCTCCTCCGCGACCACCTGGTACAGCGCGATCAGCCACATGGCCGTGGCGTTGATCGTCATCGACGTGTTGGTGCGCTCCAGCGGTATCTGGTCGAACAGCGCGCGCATGTCGCCGACATGGGCGACCGGGACGCCGACCCGGCCCGTCTCGCCGCGGGCGAGCTCGTGATCGGCGTCGTATCCGGTCTGGGTGGGCAGGTCGAACGCGACCGACAGCCCGGTCTGCCCCTTGGCCAGGTTGCGCCGGTACAGCGCGTTGGACTCCGGTGCCGAGGTGTGGCCCGCGTAGGTCCGCATCAGCCAGGGGCGGTCCCGGGCGGGCCGCTGCCCGGGGGTGTTCGAGTCGGTCATGACCGGCCTTTCACACGTTGCGGAACCGGTTGATCTCGGTGATGTGCTTGGCGCGCAGTTCCTCATCGCGCACGCCCAGGCCCTCCTGCGGGGCCAGGCACAGCACGCCGACCTTGCCGTGGTGCAGGTTCTGGTGCACGTCCAGGGCGGCCTGGCCGGTCTGCTCCAGCGAGTAGACCGCCGAGATCGTCGGGTGGATCATGCCCTTGGAGACCAGCCGGTTGGCCTGCCAGGCCTCGCGGTAGTTGGCGAAGTGCGAGCCGATGATGCGCTTGAGGCTCATCCACAGGTAGCGGTTGTCGTACTCGTGCATGAACCCAGACGTCGAGGCGCAGGTCACGATCGTGCCGCCGCGGCGGGTGACGTACACGGAGGCGCCGAAGGTCTCCCGGCCCGGGTGCTCGAACACGATGTCCACGTCCTCGCCGCCGGTCAGCTCGCGGATCCGCGAGCCGAACCGCTTCCATTCCTTCGGATCCTGGGTGTGCTCGTCCTTCCAGAACTGATACCCCTCGGCCCGCCGGTCAATGATGAGCTCCGCGCCGAGCGACCGGCACAGGTCGGCCCTCGCCTCGCTGGACACCACGCAGATCGGGATCGCCCCGCCGGCCATCGCGTACTGGGTGGCGTAGGCGCCCAGGCCGCCGCTGGCACCCCAGATCAGCACGTTGTCGCCCTGCTGCATCCCGGCGCCGTTCTTGGAGACCAGCTGCCGGAAGGCGGTGGAGTTCACCAGGCCCGGCGTGGCGGCCTCTTCCCAGGTCAGGTGCTTGGGCTTGGGCATCAGCTGGTTGGTCTTGACCAGCGCCAGCTCGGCCAGGCCGCCGAAGTTGGTCTCGAAGCCCCAGATGCGCTGCTCAGGGTCGAGCATCGTGTCGTTGTGCCCGTCGGAGCTCTCCAGCTCGACCGACAGGCAGTGCGCGACGACTTCCTCGCCGGGCTTCCAGATGTTCACGCCCGGGCCGGTGCGCAGCACCACGCCGGCCAGGTCGGAGCCGACCACCTGGTAGGGCAGGTCGTGCCGGGCGGTCAGCGGGGAGAGCTTGCCGTAGCGGCGCAGGAAGTTGAAGGTGGAGACCGGGGAGAAGATCGAGCTCCACACGGTGTTGTAGTTGACGGCGCTGGCCATCACGGCGATGAGCGCCTCGCCCCAGGCGAGCTCGGGGACGGGGACATCTTCGATATGCAGTGACTTGCGGGGGTCGCGGTCCTTGGTCTCGGTGCCCTCGAATATCTGCTCTTCGTCTTTGTGCAAGGTGACGGCACGGTAGGTAACCGGCAGTGGCAGTGCGGCGAAGTCTTCGGTGCGGCTGTCGGGGTCGAGGATCGTATCGAGTATTTCTTTCACGCTGCGCCTCCTGCTGCGTACCTGCCCCGAGGGAGCGCAGGGGCGCGTCCGGTGACCGCGGCGCCGCGACTGGTGGGTGGCAAAGTTCTCAGCCGGTCAGGGAGACGGGATTCCTCGTCGTCGCTGCCCCGCCACCTCGTCCGGCACTTTCCACCATGCCAGACCCGGATAGCCGATGTCTATTAAGTGTTCCGTGTTAATAATTAATGATAACTTTAATATTGACAAACGCCGAAGGTTGTATCTCGGCAGGTCACGCAAGGGGAGCGGGCCTAGTGGCCCGCCAGTCGGCCGCGCGGGGCCGGGCGGGACCGCGCGGCTCGCAGGGCAGCCGGCTCGCGCGGGGGCGGCCGGCCCGCGGGGCAGCCCGGTAACGGGGCAGCCGGTAACGGGCAGCGCGCGCGGGCAGCGGGCCCGCTGGCCGGCCGGATCGCGGGCGTTCGAGGGGTCTTGCGCCCGGCGCTGGACGGCCGCTGGAATCGTGACGGCCGGCCAGTGAACTTTCCGTGAAGTCGCCGGAGCTGCCCTTGCCGGCCGTGCCGCGCGCTGCCTTCAATGGAATCGCGGCCATGGTGCCCATGTCGTCCGCGCCCGCTCCGAATACCTCAGCGCCGGCCACCCCGTAAATACGGCCGGCCGCCAGGCCGGACCAGGCCCGCTATCCGCTCTCTGGCAAGGAGGAGCCGATGGGCACCGCGCTGGCCATGCCCGCAACGCTGGCCCTTTCCAACACGACGATCAAGCTGTCCGCAGGCTGGAATGCGTTCTGGTACTGGAGCGTCTGGGCTGTCTGCATCATCGGCATCGGCATCGTGCTGTGGGCGGCATTGCGCTCGCCGCGCTGGTCGCGCTGGACCACCCAGGACATCCTCATCGTGGCCGCGCTCGGCGTGCTGCTCGAGGTCTACGACAACATCATCGGCGACCAGTTCCTCAAGCCGATCCTGGACGTGATCCCGGGCGCCGACCTGCTGCAGCTGCACGACCTGCCGTACATGTTCCTGCTCATGGTGGGCGTCGCCCTGGTCCGCAAGCCCGGCTGCGTGACCGCGATGGTGTTCATCAACTTCCTGCTGGCCCAGCTGCTGTTCGGCAGCGGGCACGGGGCGCTGGACTGGACCGACGGCCTGACCCAGGGAATCTTCTGCGACCTGTACATCGTGGCCCGGCGCGGCCGGGTCTACGGGCCAGGCGCCAGCAAGTGGTCGATGGTCGTGGACGGCCTGTTCATCGGCGCGCTGCGCGGCGGCCCGAATGCGTTCCTCACCGACTGGACGTTCGACCCGTACCTGAACTCGATCTACTACACCCTCTACCAGATGTGGACCGACACCTGGTCCAACGCGCTCGGCAATGGCGTCGAGGCAGCCATCAGCGCCGTGCTCGCGCACCGTGTCGCGGTCTCGGTGGTGCCGTCGCTCGGCGCGGGCCGGGCCAGGCGGGGTCCGGCGGGCGAGGCGGCTTCCGATCCGTTCGCCGAACCCGAGCCTGACGAGCTCGCCAGCTCTCCGGCCCTGACCAGGCCGGCGGTGCCCAGGCCGGACGGCACCCCGCCGGCCGAAGGAGGCGCGGCATGAAGCGCGCGACGCTGGCAGCCGCGATCCTGTCGGTGCTGCTGCTGGCCGACGGTGCCTACCTCCAGCTGACCCACAACGAGGTGGGCGGTGACGAGGGCACATTCTTCGGCGATCCGCGCTTCGTCCTGTCGGCCGGGACGACCGTCCTCATCGCCGGCGGGATGCTGCTGATCGTCACGGCCGTGATGTGGCTGGTCGCGCGGCGCCAGCCGGCACCGCCGCAGCCCCGCCCGCGGGCGGCGGCCCAGCCGGAATCCGGCGATCAGCAGGCCGCGCAACCCGGCGGCAGCCCCGCCTCGAAGGCGTGAGCGGCATGCCCGCTGCGGCCGCATTCCGGCCGGCCTCGCGCAGGGAGGGCCGAGCCATCGCCGCCGCGCCTGAGCTCCAGGCTCGTGACGTGTCCTTCGCCTACCTCGGCGCCGCGCGTGCCGCGCTCCGGCACATCGACCTCGATGTGTCGGCCGGCGAGGTGGTGCTGATCACCGGCGCCTCCGGCTGCGGCAAGTCGACCCTGGCGCTGGCCCTGTCCGGCCTGATCCCCGCGCGCGTGCACGGTGAGCTGCGCGGCCAGGTCACGTTCGCCGGCCAGCCGCTCAGCGGCCTGCGGCCGCACGAGGCGTCGCAGCTTGTCGGCATGGTGTTCCAGAACCCGAACCTGCAGCTCATCAACCACACCGTGCAGTCGGAGGTGGCCTTCGGCCCGGAGAACCTGGCGCTGTCACAGGCCGAGATCGCCGCCCGGGTCGGCTGGTGCCTGCAGGTCACCGGAATGGACGGGATGCGGAAGGCCACCACGGTGACGCTGTCCGGCGGGCAGAAGCAGCGCACGGCGATCGCCGCCACGCTGGCGATGCGCCCGCGCATCCTCGTCCTCGACGAGCCGCTGTCCGACCTGGACCCGGTCGGTGCCCAGGAGGTGCTGGGCACGCTGCGCCGGCTGGCCAGGGACGAGGGCACCGGCGTTGTGATCATCGAGCACCGGGTCGATGAGGTGATGGCCTGGGCGGACCGCGTCGTGCTGATGCACGGCGGGCGGGTGCTGCTGGACCGGGCCGCGCGCGGTGCCTGGGACGACGAGGCGCCTTGGCGCGCCACCGGGGTGGGCGTGCCGGACCTGGTGCGGCTCGCGCACGCGGTACCCGACGCGTTCCCCGGCGCGCCGCCCTACTCGGTCGAGGCCGCAGCCGACGTCCTGCGCGACACCTGGTTCGTCCCGGCTCTGGCCCGCGCCGTCGCGGCCGGCCCGGCGGCCGTACCGCGGCAGGCACCTGCACCGGGCAGTGCGGGCCCTGGCGTCGGCCCCGGCCCTGGCCGCGGTGCCGGGCCGCCGGTCCTGTCCTGGGCAGGCGTCAGCGTCGACTTCGACAAGAAGCGGGTCGTTGACGACGTGACGCTCGACATCGCCGAGGGCGAGTGGGTCGCGCTCGTCGGGGCCAACGGATCCGGCAAGTCGACGCTCACCGGCCTGACCGTGGGGCTCGGCAAGGCCAGCAGCGGGACCGTGCGGTTCCGTGGCGAGCCGGTCCGCCCCGGCCGGATCTTCGAGAACGCCGCGAAGGTCGCGCTGTTGCTGCAGGCGGCCGACGAGATGCTGTTCGCCGAGACGGTGCTCGGCGAACTGGAGTTCGGCACCAAGTTCCGGGCCGTGCCGGACAACCCGGTACTGGACCTGGCCGGCGCCATCGAGTTCTTCGGCTTCAGTGACCAGAAGCAGGCCAGCCCCTGGGAGCTCAGCCAGGGCGGCAGGCAGCGCCTCGCGCTGGCCGCGATCCTGGTGGGAGCACCGGGAGTGCTGGTGCTGGACGAGCCGACCACCGGGCAGGACGCCGATCACAAGCGCGCGTTCCTGCAACTGCTCGACCGGGTGCGGGAGACCACCGGGCTCACCGTGGTCACGATCACCCACGACATCCGGTCTGTCGCCAGCCGGGCCTCGCGTGTCGTCCTGCTCGGCGAGGGCCGGGTCCGGCTGGACGGGCCCACCGGGGAGGTGTTCGCCCGGACCGACGAGCTCGCCCGGTGGGGGGTGCTCCCGCCGCCGCTGGCCAGGCTGCAGACCGCGCTGCTCGGCCGCACCGGGCGGGTGCTGCTGACCGTGGACGCGCTGGCGGCGGCCGTGCGCGCGCACCGGGACAGTCCCGCCGAGGCGGCGAGCCGGTCATGATGTCCTCCCTGTTCGCCCGAACGGTCATCGCCTACCTGCTGGTGTTCGCCGTCCCGATGATCCTGCCGGTGGTCTTCATCAAGCTGGTCGGGCTCGGCGGCCTGCGGGAGCTGGTCACCTACGAAGCCAAGGACACGCCGCTGCACAAGCTCGACCCGCGGCTCAAGGTGCTGTACCCGATCGGCATGGGAGTGCTCAGCATCGTGCTGAGCTGGAACTTCATGCTGATCGTCTTCGGCCTCACCATCCTGCCGTGGCTCTGGCTGCGGCCGTCCCGGCAGAAGGTCCGGGTGCTCGCGGTCATGGTCATCGGCCCGGCGCTGACCGGATTCTGGTCACAGGGCCTGTACTACCTGCCGAACCCGCCGATCCACTTCCTGTACCAGTTCCCGCCGACGATCAGCTGGCTCGGCTCGCCCGGCATCACCACCTACGGGATGGTCTTCGGCCTGCAGCAGACCGCCCGGGTCCTGGTCACGGTGTCGACCTCCATGCTGATCCTGATCAGCACCGATGTCGGCGACTTCACCTGGGCGTTCGAGCGTTTCTGGGCGCCGCCGCAGGTCGGGTTCGCGCTGACCGCGGCACTGCGCTTCCTGCCGGACATGATCTCCCGCACCACGCTGGTGCTGCGGGCGGTCGAACTGCGCGGCTACGACCTGTCCCGGCCGCGGTGGTTCCAGGTGCAGAAATGGCCTGACTACGTGCGCCGGGTCAGCCGGTGCGTGGTGCTGATCACTGTGCCGCTGCTGGTCGGCACCCTGCGCGGCACCACCACCATGGCCATGGTGGCCGATGCCCGCGGCTTCGGGGCCAGCCGGCGCCGGGGCTCGATCAACGAGCACCGGCTGACCGGCGTGGACATCTGGGGCTACGTGATCCTCGTCGCGCTCGTCGCGGCCGCCATCATCCTCAGCCACTTCCACATCGGTGCCCGCGCCTACGGGTAAGCGGCCCGCCCGCCCAGTCCCGCGGTCGACCGGACAAGCCGCCAGGCGCGACCGGCCCGCATCGCCAGCCTCCACCGAGAAAGGGAGACCCGATGCGCTACGACGCAGTCCTGTTCGACAACGGCGGCACGCTGACACACCGCACCTCCCCGGTCGCTGCCGTCGTGACACTCGCCGCGCGGCTCGGGGTCGACGTGCCGCAGGACGTGGCCGCCCGGTACTGGCGCCGCTCCAAGGAGCACAGCCGCAGCCTGATGGCCGAGAAGCGGACCCGGCGCAACCTGTCCCGGGCTGATCACCGGGCGGCCTACGTCACCGGCTACGCCCCGTTCGAGGAACTCGTGCCCGGCCTGGCCGACCTGATGTACGACGAATGGAAGACCAACCCGCAGACGATGGTGCCCTACCCGGATGCGCCCGCCACGCTGAAATCGTTCAGCGCCGCCGGCATCCCGATCGGGATCGTCAGCAACACCGGCTGGTCCATCGACGCCGGGTACGCGGCGACCGGCCTGGACGCCTTCATCGAGACCTTCGTCCTGTCCTGCGACCTGGGCATCGCCAAGCCCGCGCCCGAGCCGTTCCTGACCGCCTGCGAGCGGCTCGGCGTCGAGCCTGAGCGCACGCTGATGGTGGGCAACAACCGGCTGGCCGACTCCGGCTCGATCTGCATCGGCTGCTACTGCCTGATCCTGCCGCCGGTCCCGCCGGGCGCGACCCGGGGGCTCCGCGCGGCCGTCGACACGGCCGGAATCCCCTGGGCCGATTAAGCGCGCCGCCGCTGCCGGCATCTCCTGAGCCGAGTGAGTTCACGGAACTGAGCGAAGGATGAGACATTGATCCGAACTGGGCTTAACGCCCGTGCCCGCGCGGTGGTGACCGCCACCGCGCTGATCGCCGGGCTGGCCATGCCGGCTGCCGCCCTGGCGGCCAGTGCCGCCCCCGCGGCCGGTGCCGGACCGGCGGCCGGTGCCGCCCCGGCCACCGCCGCAGACCGGGTGCCGCACTACAGCCACATCACGGTGATCATGTTCACCGAGCACGGCTACTCGGCGATCCTGCATGACAAGCACGCGCCGGCCTTCAACCGGCTGGCCCGGCAGTACGGCCTCGCCGCCCGCTACTACACGACCTCAGACCCCGATGCCCCCAACATCATGGCGCTGCTGGCCGGCAACTCCTTCGGCGTGAACGACCATTCTCCGTACTGGGATCAGCAGATCGGCAAGCCCAGCCTGCTCAGCCAGCTCGACCGTGCGCACAAGTCCTGGAAGGAGTACGTCCAGAACATTCCGTACCCCGGTTACCTCGGCGATTGCTACCCGACGTACTGCCAGGAGACGGACTCGCTGTACAAGCAGCCGAAGTTCAACCCCGTCCCGGATCTCACCAGCGTGGCGGACAACCCGGCGCAGGCGCGGAAGATGGTGCCCGCCGCCGAGCTGGCCGCCGACGCGCGGCACGGGCGGCTGCCGAACTTCAGCTTCATCGACGCGAACGAGTGCGCCAACATGCACGGCGGGCCGCCGTGGTGCGAGGACAGCCCGAACCAGCTCGGCGAGCGCAACGACAACAAGCTCGTCGCCGGCGGCAACGCCTACCTGCGCCAGGTCACTCGCGAGATCATGTCCGGGCCGCAGTGGCGCCGCGGCAACAACGCGATCGTCATTACCTGGACCGAGGGCACGACCAGTGCCGGGTGCTGCGACGCGAAGCCGGGCACCGGGCGCGTCTTCACGGTCGTGGTGACCAGCCACGGACCGCGCCACCTGACGGACAGCACGCCGTTCAACCACTACTCGCTGCTGGCCACCATCCAGCACGCGTTCGGCCTGGGCTGCCTGCAGTACAGCTGCGACTCCAGGCACGTGATACCGATGGCGAAGCTGTTCGGTGCCAGGAAGGACGGCCCCGTCAGCTGGCCCGGCACCCGCACCGGCACGGCGGCGGCCCGGGTCTGGCGGGCGCCGGCCTCGGTCCGGCAGGGGCCTGCCGGGGCTGCCGCCGCGCCGGGGGCTGCCCCTTCCGCGTCCGGCTGGCGGCAGGTCAAGAGCCCGAACACCGGCCCGAACGACAATGACCTCTGGTCGGTGGCAGGGCGGTCGGCCAGCGACATCTGGGCGGTCGGCTCGCTGCTGCCGAACGCGAACGCGACCATCGTGCACACGCTCGCGCTGCACTACGACGGGAAGAAGTGGTCCCGGGTGCCGACCCCGAACTTCGGGTCGGAGGCCAACTCCTTCTACGGGCTGGCCACGCTGCCGGACGGGACGGCGTGGGCGACCGGCATCTACACCAGCGCTTCCGGGCACACCGGCCGGGCGCTGACCGAGCACTGGAACGGGCGCAGGTGGACCATCGTGCCCGCCGCCAATCCGGGCTCGGCCGAGGACATGCTCTACAGCGCGGCCGCGGTCAGCGCCAGGGACGTCTGGGCTGTCGGCACTGACAGCGGGGCTGACGGGTTCTTCCACCCGCTCATCGAGCACTGGAACGGGCGCCGGTGGAGTGCGCGCCGCATCGCGGGGCTGCACCTCAGCAACGGCATCCTGACCTCGGTCAGCTCCGGCGCCAGCGGTGTCTGGGCCACTGGCCAGGTGTCGGACAGGCAGCCAGACCGCCAGGTCCTGCTGCACCTGGTCGGCCGCACCTGGCAGGCGGTGAGCAGCATGCCGGTCAGGACGCTGGGCGATGCCGTGGCCAGCGCCTATCCCAGCGGGGTGGCTTCCTCGGCCGCTGGTCCCTGGGTGGCCGGGAACGACCGGGCCGGGCACGCAGGCTTCAGCACGCTGGTCGAGGCGCCTGCGGCCGGCGGGCGGCTGCGGCATCTCGCCAGCCCGGATCCCACCCTGCAGGACAACTACCTGCAGGCGATCGCTGCGGTCAACGGCGGCAGGGAGGCCTGGGCGGTGGGCGACGACGTGCCGCCGTCGACCACCAGCGCGGCTTCGCTGATCGAGTACGGATCGGCGGCCGGGGGCTGGAAGACGGTCCAGAGCCCGGACCCGGGTGCGCAGAACGGGGACACCATCCTGGACGGCATCCTCGCCCTGAGCAGCCGGAACGTCTGGGCCGTCGGCACCTATGACGGGACGGCAGGCATGCGGACGCTGATCCTGCACTACACCGGGCCGGCCAGGCCGTAATAGCCTCCGGCCGGCCCTGCCCCCGGAATTCGACTACGTCACGACGGCAGGCCCACGAAACCGGCCATCTGCTCGACCGCGAAGGAGAAAAAGTCGTCGGCCGGGTCGGCGCTGCCCACCAGCTGGCCGAACAGCTCGAAGCTCACCATGCCGAACAGCTGCGTCCACGCGATCAGCGCTCGTGCCATCACCGGCGCGGGTACGCCAGGGGCAATTTGCGCGGCCACCTCAGCCGCCTGGGCGGCCAGCAGTTCCGGCAGCGCTCCGCCCGCGGGGCCAGACCCGGCGCCGTCGATCGCGGTGGCCGGGCCGGTGCTGGGTACGCCCTGCTCCGCGGTGGCCGCCTGCGCGTCGGCCAGCAGGCCGCCGAGCACAACCGCCACCCGGGCGGCCGACGGGATGGTTTCCCGCGGCGCGACGTAACCGGGCACGGGCGAGCCGTAGATCAGCGTGTACTCGTGCGGATGCGCCAGCGCCCAGCCGCGTACCGCGGTGCAGCACGCTCGCCACCGGTCGCGTGCGCCGGCCCGGGGGAGGGCGGCGACCGCCTGCTCCGCGGCCTCGCCAAGCGAGTCGTAGGCGTCGATGATCAGCGCGGTGAGCAGGTCGTCCCGGCTCGGGAAGTACCGGTACAGGGCCGAGGACACCATGCCGAGCTCGCGGGCCACCGCGCGCAGCGAGAGCCGCTGGGCGCCCTCGGCCGCGAGCTGCCGCCGTGCCTCGGCCTTGATCTCCCGGGTGAGTTCCGCCCTGGCCCGGTCCCGGGCCGTGCGAGGAGCGTTCATGCCAGTCAGCGTGCCACATTGGAGAGCGCCGATCAATAATGAGAGCACTGCTCTTGACAAGACGGGTCCGCTATGCGGACACTGATCTCAACACAGAGCGCTGCTCTCGAATGTGACCCGGACCCGGAGGCCCGCCATGAACGACATCACCCCACCTCCCGCTCCCGCCGCCGACCGGTATGTGGTGCCGACATCCGGGGCCGGGCGGGCCATGTTCCGCTTCTTCAACTCCGCGGTGGCCGCCCTGACCCGCGCCGGGATCAGCGTCTGGGGCAGCCGGGTGCTGGCCGTCCGTGGCCGCACCAGCGGGCAGTGGCGCACGACGCCGGTGAACCTGCTGCGCTACGAGGGCGGCCGGTACCTGGTCGCGCCGCGCGGCCACACCCAGTGGGTGCGCAACATGCGCGCCGCCGGGGGCGGTGAGCTGCGGGTCGGCCGCCGGACCGAGGCCTTCACCGCCGCCGAGGTCGCCGACGCCGACAAGCCGGAGATCCTGCGCGCCTACCTGCGCCGATGGAAGTTCGAGGTCGGCGTGTTCTTCGACGGCGTAGACGCGAGCGCGCCGGCGGACAAGCTGCTCGAGATCGCCCCCGGGTACCCCGTGTTCAAGATCACTACAACCGGGCACTGACGGGCGCAGGCAGTCCGGCCGCCGCGCCGGCCGACCAGGCGTCGGCCGGCACCACCGGACGGCGCGGACGGGCATCGCCGCGTCAGCCGGTCAGCGCGAGGGTCGCCTTGGTCGCGTCGGTCAGCCGGTGGCATCCCGGGGCACCTCCACCGGCAGGTACTGCCAGCTGGTGCGGAACATGTCGTCAAGCGTCCAGCGGCCGGCATGTCGGGTCAGCGGCATGCAGCCAGTTGACCAGACCGCCGCCGCGGGCGCGTTCCAGCCCCCGGATCGGTTGACCGGAAGAATTCAACGTGCGTAGAATTCAACAAACGTTGAGATAGTTGCCCGGCTGCCGGGCGCGGACATGAGGGAGAGCCCGATGTGGGCGATGATCGTCAAGGAGTTCCGCCAGATGCGCCGGGACCGCCGCACCCTCGCGATGATGATCGTGATGCCGGTCCTGCTGCTGATCGTCTTCGGCTACGCCGCCAGCTTCGACGTGTCAACGATCTCGGTCGCCGTGGCCGGCCCGCAGGCCGGGGTGGCCAGCCGGTTCCTGCCGCACTCGTTCGACGTGGTGGCCTCGCGGCCGGATGAGGGCCGGGCCTGGGCGCAGGACCAGCTGCGCGACGGCCGTGCCGAGGCGGCGGTGGTCACCGGCGGTACGCGCCCGCTGGTGCTCATCGACGGCAGCCAGCTGTTCGCCGCCCGGGCCGCGCTCACCGACCTGGAGGCGCTGGCCGGGCGGAATGCGGCCGGGCCGGCCGCGATCCGGCCGCAGGTCAGCATCCTGTATAACCCCGATCTCAAGACCTCGTACATCATGATTCCGGGCCTGGCCGGGGTCGTGCTCGTGTTCATCGGCACGATCATCACTAGCCTGGGCGTCGTCCGCGAGCGCCAGTCCGGGACGCTGGAGCAGCTGGCCGTGATGCCGCTGCGGCCCCGGGACGTATACCTGGGCAAGATCGGCCCGTACTTCGCGGTAGCCACGCTCGACCTGGCGATCGTGCTGGTCGTCGGGATCGCCGTCTTCGGGGTGCCGTTCCGCGGCTCGCCGCTGGTGTTCGCGCTGGGAGCCCTGGAGTTCCTGTTCGTCACGCTCGGCCTCGGCGTGCTGATCTCCAGCGTGTCGCAGAACCAGGGGCAGGCGATCCAGCTGGCGATGATGGCGGTCATGCTGCCGCAGGTGCTGCTGTCCGGCCTGATCTTCCCGCTGTCCTCGATCGCCGCCGGGGTGCGGTGGATCTCCTACCTGCTGCCACTCACCTACTTCAACGAGATATCCCGCGGCGTGATGCTGCGCGCGGAGCCGATAGGCCCGCTCTGGCAGCCGTTCGTCTACCTCGCGCTGCTCGGCGTGATCGTGATGACGCTGGCGACGCTCCGGTTCCGCGCCTATCTCGCGCCGGCCAGGGCCGGGCGCTCGCGGCCCGCCGCGACGCCGCAGGCCACGGCCGTGGCCGCCGGAGCCGGGTCATGACCGGCCCGGTGCCCGCTCCGCCCGTGCCCGGCCCGCCCGTGCCCGGCCCGCCCGTGCAGCCGCTAGCCTCGCAGGCCTCGGTTCCGCCCGCGGCCGGCTGGCCGGCCGCGGGCTCGGCCGGCCAGAAGATTGCCTGGGGAGCGCGGGATATCTCCGTCCAGCTGCACCGGGTCCTGGCCCTGGACCGGGTCAGCCTGGCCGTCCCGTCCGGCCAGCTGACGGCGGTCGTCGGCGGTGACGGCGCGGGCAAGACCACGCTGCTGCGCTGCCTGGCCGGGGTGCTGACGCCGGGGACCGGGGACGTGCGGCTGCCCGCCGCCGCCCGGATCGGCTACCTGTCGGCCAGCTCGGGAATCTACCCGGACCTGACGGTGGCGCAGAACCTGGAGTTCCGGGCGACCGCTTACGGCCTGCCGGCCGCGGTCGGCCGTGAGCGGGTGGCGGAGCTCACCCGCCGGGCCGGGCTGGCGGATGCGTCGGGCCGGCTGGCCGGGCAGCTGTCCGGCGGGATGCGCCAGAAGCTCGGGGTGATCGCGGCCATGCTGCACCAGCCCGACCTGCTTGTCCTGGACGAGCCCAGCACCGGCGTCGACCCGGTGAGCCGGTCGGGCCTGTGGTGGCTGATCACCCGGGCGGCCGTGGACGGAGCCGCGGTGGTGTTCGCCACGACCTACCTGGACGAGGCCGAGCGGGCGGCCGACGTCCTGGTCCTCGACCGCGGCCAGCCGCTCGCGGCCGGGACGGCGGCGCAGATCGTCGCCGCGATGCCCGGCACCCTGCGGTCCTGGCCGGACGGCACGCCGCAGCTGCGGCCGGAGGAACGGGCCTGGCGGCGCGGCGGCCGCTGGCGCGTGTGGACGCCCGCGCAGCCTGGTGCGTCCGCGCAGCCTGGTGCGTCCGCGCAGCCTGGTGCGTCCGCGCAGCCTGGTGCGTCCGCGCAGCCTGGTGCGGATGCCCGGCCCGGCACCCTGCTCCGGCCGGACCTGCAGGACGCGGTGACGGTGGCGGCGCTGGAGCGCGAGGCAAGCGGTCCCGCCGATCCCAGGACGGCAGGCGGCCCGGTGGCTGGGACCGGCGACGAGACGGTTAATGGCCACGAAACCGGTAACGGACACGGGGCCGCCGGATCCGCAGCGCCGGCGGCGATGGCTGGTGGCGGCAGGCCGTCTGTGGCGCCGCTGTCTGACCAGCCGGCCGGGGCCGCGTCTCTGGCCCGGTGCTCGGCGGTAACCCGCCGGTTTGGCGAGTTCACCGCGGTGCGCGAGGTGACCATGGAGATCGGCCCCGGCGAGATCGTGGGCCTGCTCGGCGCCAATGGCGCGGGCAAGACCACCCTGATCCGGATGCTGCTCGGCCTGCTCGGCACCACGGCGGGCGAAGTGACGCTGTTCGGCGAGCCGCCGTCGCGAGCTACCCGGCGGCGGATCGGCTACCTGCCCCAGGGCCTGGGCCTGTACGACGACCTGACCGCCGCGGAGAACCTGCAGTTCTCGGCCGCGGTGTTCGGCGCCGCCAGGCCGGACCTGGCCGAGCCGGAACTAGCGGCGCAGGAGCGCGCGGTCCGCGAGCTCGCCGGGGCCCGGCTGGTCGGCGGGCTGCCGCTCGGCCTGCAGCGGCGGGTGGCCTTCGCCCAGGCGCTGGCCCACGAGCCCGAGTTGCTGATCCTGGACGAGCCGACGTCCGGGGTGGATCCGCTGGCCCGGGCCCGGCTGTGGGACACCATCAGGGCCGCATCCGAAGCGGGTGCCGGCGTGCTGGTGACTACCCATTACATGGAAGAAGCCGGGGAGTGCGGCCGCCTCGTCGTGATGGCCGACGGCCGTGTCGTCGCCGCCGGCACCGCCGCCCAGATCGTCGGCGGCGCGCAGGTCACCGTGGTGGAGTCCGCCTCCTGGGCGGCGGCCTTCGCCCGGCTCGAAGAGGCAGGCATGCCGGTGGCACTGGCCGGCCAGTCGCTGCGGGTGCCCGGCGCGGACCCGCGGGCCGTGGCTGCCGCCCTCCGCGCTGACGCGGGCCAGTTCCGCATCTCGCAGGCCCCGGCAACGCTGGAAGAACGGTTCTTCCAGCTGACGGCGGCCGGGACGGGCCGCTCATGACCCAGGCCGGGCGGCGGCCCGCGGCCCGCGCCGGGCGGCGGCCCCCGGCCCGCACCGGGCGGCGGGCCGGGGACAGCGGAACCCGCGAGGCCATCCTGGCCGCGGCCCGGCAGCGGTTCGCCGACTATGGCTACGACGGGGCGACAATTCGCGGGATCGCCGGCGACGCCGGCGTCGACCCCGCGCTCGTGCACCATTTCTACGGCACCAAGGAACGCCTGTTCGCCGCCGCCATGCAGCTGCCCATCGTGCCCGGCGAGGTGCTGACCGCGGCGCTGACCGCCGATCGCGATCCGAGCGTCAGCCTGGGCGATCACCTGGCCAGGACGGCGCTGACGACCTGGGATACCGCGCAGCTGCGGGCCACCTTCCTCGGGCTGCTGCGCTCGGCGGTCACCAGCGAGCGGGCGGCCGCGATGCTGCGCGAGTTCGTTACCGCGACGATCATGGGCCCGGTGGCCCGGGCCGCGCGCGCCGCCCAGGCCGGCGGCGAGACGGCGGGAAGCGCAGCCGACACGGCACGAAGCGCAGCCGACACGGCACGAAGCGCAGCCGACCTGGAGTACCGGGCCGCGATGGTGGCCAGCCAGATGCTCGGCGTGGCGATGACCCGGTACGTCCTCGCGCTCGGCCCGGTGGCCACGGCCAGCGTGCAGCAGCTCGCGGCGACGCTCGGCCCGACTCTGGACCGGTACCTGACCGGCGACATCCGCCCTGGCACCCAGCCGCCGGACGGACCGCCGCCGGACGGCTCGACACCGGACGACGCGACCCGGTGGAAGCGGTGAGCCAGCCGACGCCGTTGTTCGACGAGCTGATGTGCAGCGAGGACACATTCAAGGGCATAACCGCGTTCGCGGCCGAGCGCGCGCCGCAGTGGCAGAACCGGTGACTGGCCGGCTAGCCCGCCAGGCCGACCGGGTCCGGGTGCTGCTGCGCCACCACGAGCACCGCTTGCGCCGAGGTGCTCGCCGTGCTGCCCGCAGACAGGGCTAGCCGCAGGCGGACAGTAGCGCCGGGCGCGAGCCGGGATTTGTCGTCCCGGTCACGCCCGGCGCTGTTACCGCAGAATCCAGCCTCAGGCAGCGGGCCGTTGACGGCGGTGAACATCTCGGTGTCCTTGGCGACACCGCCGGTCAGAGTGTTCTGCAGATGAGCGGCCGGTTACTTGTTCCCGGCACGCCGGACTGCGGTCCTCGCGATGTGCGCTCAGACCTGGCAAGACGCGGTCACCGCGTGGCTGCACCGTCGGCCCGCAATCCCCAGCCGCCGCGGGACTGACGGCAATCCTCGACCGCCGCCCCGAAGAGCCGCCAGTGCGCCACGCCAGACCTGACAGGCTGATCACCATCTCCATCGGGCGCTGGGGCGGATACGACTTCCTTCGGACATTCCTGCGGGGGATGATCGGGCAGTGGCGCCAACCATGCTGGTGGCGACTGGAAGGAACTGTCATGACTGACGTAATGGCCTGGCCCGCCGCGCGGCGGATCACCGTCCGGGATCTTCAGGCTGCTACCGACCGGCATGAACGCTGGTCCATGCTGACGAGCTACGACGCGCTGACCGCTGGGGTGTTCGAGCAGGCTGGGGTGCGCGCGCTCCTGGTGGGTGACACGAGCGCCGAGATGGTCTTCGGCCATCCCAGCACGCTGCCGGTCACCATGGACGAGATGGTCTCGCTGGTCGCCGCTGTGGTCCGGGGCACGCGCACGGCGCTGGTGGTGGCGGATCTTCCATTCGGGAGTTACCAGGCAGGGCCGCAGGCAGCGCTGGCGAACGCGATCCGGCACCTGAAAGAAGGAGGTGCTCAAGCGGTCAAGCTGGAGGGTGGCCGGCGGGTGCTCCCGCAAGTCACCGCCCTGGTGGGAGCGGGCATCCCGGTGATGGGCCATCTGGGGCTGACACCCCAGAGCGTGCACGCACTCGGCGGGACGCGCCGGGTCCAGGGCCGGGGTGATGCCGGAGACGAGTTGCTCGCCGACGCGCTCGCCCTGGAACGGGCCGGGGCCTTCGCTGTCGTGCTGGAATCAGTGCCAGCGAGCCTCGGGCGGCGGGTCTCCGATGAGATTCGCATACCCACTGTGGGCATCGGCGCCGGGCCAGGCTGCGATGCGCAGATCATGGTCTGGCAGGACATGGCCGGGCTGACTGCCGGCCGCCTTCCACGGTTCGTCCAGCGTTACGCCGACATGCGCGAAGAACTGCTAGCCGCCGCCAGCAGCTACGCCGCCGACGTGGCCGCCGGCCACTACCCCGGTCAAGCCCACAGCTACGCGTGACCCGCAAGCGCGGTGCGTTGCGCCCACTATCGGCGGCGGCCGGGAGATCCCGCCGGAACGGGGCAGGGCCGCCCGGTGCGGGCTCGCGCCGGCAGGGACGTCTTCTGAGCTGAGGCAGGCGCCCCTGGGCCGGGCGCCCTGGGCAGGAGGGCCGGGCGGGACGTTCATGCCGGCTGCGTCAGTTCGCGGGAGTGCTGGCGAGGCGCCGCCGGCAGGCCGCAGCGCGGGCCTTGCCGCCGCAGGCGTTGCTGGAACACCAGCGGCGGCGCCCGGGGCGGCTGAGGTCCAGGAACAGCAGTCCGCATTCCGGGCTGGCGCACTCCCACATCCGCCGGACGGCCGGGCTGGTGAACAGGCCGATGGCGTCGCGCGCCACCGCGCTGAGAGCACTGGCCCCCGGGCTCGGCCCGGCAGCCGTCAGCGACACCGCCCCCGGCTCATGCGCGGGACCGGCGGAGCGGCCGCCGCCGCCCGGTTGATGATCTCCTCGTCACCATCGGCTGGTGCCCGGCCGCCGATCAGCGCGCTGGTGGCCCGGTAGATCGCTTCGCGAACTATCCGCGCGTCCTCCAGATCCCCGCTGGTGACCGGGACCGCAACACTGGCCACGCCGGCTTCTGCGTACCAGCGGGCCAGGTCGGCGGGGATACGCAGCCGCTCGAAGCCGCGGCGCCACCGCTCGCCGACGGTCGCGCAGAACGAGTGACTGGCGGGCCGCCATCGCCCGTCACCTGGACCCGCGACCCGGCATGCGGGTACTCGACCTGGGCGCCGGCCCGGGGACCTGGGCCACCGCCCTGGCCAGCTGGTGTGGCGTCAGCGTCGCCGCCGTCGAGCCCTCGCCCGCCATGCGGGCCCGGGGCGGCCTTCCCGGCCCCGATCGGCGGGCACGCCACGGCCATGATCGGCGGCCACGCCAACGCTATCCCCCTCGGTGCAGCAACCATGGACGGCGCCCGGCTGTCCACCGTCATCCACCACCTGCCCGACCTGCCCGCAGCCGCCCGGGAACTGCGCCGGGTACTCCGGCCCGGCGCCCCTGTGCTCATCCGCTCCGTGTTCGCCGGCCGTCACCACGGCATCGGGCTGTTCCGCATAACCATTCGGCACGGCAATGATGATTACGGCCACAACTTGGCATCACGCGCCGAATGCGGACCGGGCGTGCTGTCACCGGCCAGGCGTGGTGACGGCTGGTGGCCGGCCGGGTTCCCCTGCCGGTGCTCGCGGTGGCGCTTGTTCCGCGCGGTCCGCTGCTGTTGCGTGCCGTGTGTGAGCCCCGGGAACGGGTCAGCTCGGATAGGCCTCGGGCCGCACGGTGCAGCCGTGACCGGACGGGAGCGTCCAGGTCATGATGCCGGGCTCCGGCTGAGAAAGCGCCCAGCTGGGGCGGCTGCTTCGCCTGATGATGGCGTCGGCAGAGCGGGGCGAGGTTCACTAAACTACACATATGACCACTTGTGCGATCTATACGCGGATCAGCAAAGACAAGCTGGGTGACGCGCACGGGGTCGCTAACCAGCTTGCCGATCTGGAGAAGCGCGCACAAGCGCGCGGCTGGACGGTGACCCACCGGCTGTCGGACAACGACATCGGTGTGACGCGTAAGGACCCGAGGTCGGCGGGGCGGTTCCGGCCGGGGTATGAGGAGACGCTGCGGCTGGTCGATTCCCGCGCGGCGGATGTGGTGTTCTGCTGGCGGTGGGACCGGTTCATCCGTGAGCCGCTGGACCTGGAGTACCTGATCCCGCGCTTCGACAAGGCGGGGGTGCGGTTCGCGGAAGCGGACGGGGTCATTGACCTGGGCACGGACTCCGGCCGGCTCGCCGCGCGCATCCTGGTCGCGGTGGCGAAGGCTGAGCAGGAGCGCAAGTCGGAGCGGCAGAAGCTGGCGAACGAGGCCGCCGCTGTGGCCGGGCAGCGCAGGCTCGGGACGCCCCGGCCGTTCGGGTACGCCGAGGACCGGGTCAGCGCGCACCCAGTGGAGGGCAAGGCGGTTGCCGACGCCTGCAAAGCGCTGCTCGGCGGCGGGACTATCAGCGGGGTCATGCGGGAGTGGACGGCAGCCGGGCTGCGCCCGGCGCAGTCCAAGACCGGCAAGTGGAACCGCACGAGCATCCGCACGATCTTGATGAACCCGAGGATCGCCGGGCTGTCGGCGTACCGGGGCGAGATCGTCGGAGACGGCCGCTGGGAGCCGCTCGTGCCAGAGGAGACGTGGCGGGCGGTGCACGCTATCCTGCAAGACCCGGGCCGCAAACCGCCACGCGGGGTCCGGACGCTCCTGGGTGGGCTGGCGCGCTGCCCGTGCGGCAACGTGGTCACGGGCATGCCCAGCCACACGGGCCGCTACATCTACCGCTGCAGCCCCGCCACCCGTGACGAGACCTATACCCGTGGGCATGTCGCGCGGCAGGCCGCCCCGGTCGAGGACTTCACCGTGCGACTTGTGATCGCGCGGCTGTCACGACCGGACGCGGTGGACCTGGTGGTCTCACCGGATGGTGCGGTGGATGTGGCGGCGCTGCGGGAGGAGGCCGCGGCGATCCGCGCCACCCAGGAGGAAATGGCCCGCGACCGCGTCCTCGGCCTGGTCACCCGCGCCCAGATCATCGCCGCCAACGAACACGGCAACGTCCGGCTGGCCGAGATCGCGGCTGAACTGGAGGAGGCCGCGCGGGAGAACGTGCTCGCGCCGCTCATCGCGGCGAACAACGCTGTCGAGGTATGGGAGCGCCTAGACCTGGCCCGCAAGCGGGCCATCATCAAGACCCTCATGACCATCACCCTGCACTCACCCGGCAGGGGCGCCCGCCGCGCCTTCGATCCAGACACTGTCGAGGTGACCTGGCACGAGCCCGACGACGAACCTCGACGAGCAGCCGGCTGACTGCTACTCCGCAGAGCGGCTGGGCGCCTCACCGGTCCCCGGCGCGGCCTTTGAGCCAGCGGGTACATATCCGAGTGCGGTGGCGAGTACACGACGGCTGGCATTTCTAAGGTGTCCGAGCACCCCGTAGTCGAATACCGCCGTGTAGGGCGCTTCGAACAGCCCGTGATGTGAGTACCCGAACGTCACCTCTGATCCGAACAAGTTGCCACTGTGGCCGGTCGAAGATCGCAATTCATACGCGAGCCGGGCGGTTTGCCTGACCTCCCGGTCCGTCATGACCGTCTTGAGTGCCTTGCGGAAACGCTTCTGCGCCACCGGCTTTTGATGGCGGCATTCGGCGTGGCAGTCACAGGAGGCGTCCGGGACGAAGCGCATCCCGAACCCTTCGACTGCGGCCACGAATGTGAGGTGGGCCAGCGACGGGTGCTTCTGCTCCAGCCGCATGGCCTCGTAAAGCGCGTCGACGGCCCGCGCCAGCTCGGCGTCGGCGTCCAGTTTCGGCCAGGCGCCTTCCAGCCAGTCGGGCAGTTCAAAGAACTCGGCATCGGCCGGAACCTCACCGCGCCACTCAGACCCGTCAGAACGTCCGGGGATCTCGGGGACGTCCCCGAACACCGCCGGCACCTGCATGTGTTCGCCCGTACTGGGGCGCAGACGCGGGTGAGTTCGGGGAATCCATTCGCCGCCCGTAAACAGCGACAGCAGCGCGCACGTACGGCGCAAGCACAACTCCGCGATTGGCTGCACACGGTTCCAGGTGTAGGTAGTGACCTCACCAGACGCGATAATCGGGAAACTGTGCCGGAGCCCGAAGCCCTGGCCAAGCCGCTCGCTGAACACCTGTTCACGGGAACAGACGCCGCCCGGTGATAGCTGAATCGGGCCGACGCGCTGTGGCAGCTTGAGCGGGCCAATGCGATCCAGCCCATATGTGTGCGGTGAGGTGCCGAGGATCGCCTCCCAGGTGAAGACCTGATCATGCTGGCCGAGGGCGGATGCTGCCTCGGCCGCTGCGGCCCGCCACAGCTCCGCTTGTTCCAGCGCTGACGGCTCACTTTCGTCCTCACCGGTGGCCATGCAGCTGATGCCTTCTTCATGGGGCCGTACGTACAGTTTGCTGCTCACAGGGCCGTCCAGGGGCGGTCCCAGTTCCACTGGGGATTGCCCGTCGGTGCCACTGGCGCCCATGTGCCCATTCCCGGTGAGGATCACGCTGAGATGGTGCGCCCATTCGTCGCCCTGCCGCTGAAACGAGACCGGGAAGACGCCTACGTCCTGCTCCCACACGGATACGGCGCTCCTTCGCTGCACGCGGTCCGTCGTGTGCCCAGAGTAGTGGGCCAGATGCCTGAGCGATTCGGAGAACGCGCCGTCACACACGAGCGAGACAGTGCCCCGCCGACGGGTGTCGGCGGGGCACTGGATGCCACATCAGGCGGCGCGGTGTGGTGTGTTGAGGAGCAGGGCGAGTTTGTCGCGCTGCTCGCTTGTTCCCGGCCGCTCAGAATGAGGATGTAGGGACCTGGTTGCGTCACTGACGGCGCGGACGGGGTTTGAGGGCAGCCTTCGGGTTGTCCTTTTTCGTGTGCGACGGCACGGTGATCACGTCGGTTATGGGCGCGGCCCTCCCGCTTCTTCGTTTGGCCACGGAGGCGGGAGGGCCGCTGGGTTGACGCGCGGAGGCGTCGTGCTCACGGTAAACGCTGACCGGGGTGTGGTCGAGCGGCAGCTGGGCGGCGGGGAGCTGGCCTGTCCCTGGTGCGGGGGTGTGCTGGCGCGGTGGGGGAAAGGGGCCGCGCGGCGGGTACGGGTGGCGGACGGGCCGGATGTGGTGCTGGTTCCGCGCAGGTCACGGTGCCGTGGCTGCGGCCGGACGCATGTGCTGTTGCCGGCGTGGTGCCTGGCGCGGCGGGCGGATGCGGGTGAGGTGATCGGGCGGGCGGTGGAGGCGAAGGCGGCCGGTCAGGGGCACCGTGTGATCGCGGGGCGGCTGGGCCGCCCGGCGTCGACGGTGCGGGGCTGGCTGCGGGCGTTCACCGCGCGCGCGGAGCAGGTCCGGGGGGTGTTCACCGCGCTGGCGGCCAGCCTGGTGACCGATCCGCCGCTGCCGGCCCCGGCCGGGCCGGCGGCGGCCGATGCGGTGGCGGCGGTCGCGGCGGCCGCCGCGGCGGCGGCCCGGGTGCCGGGGGTGGGCATGGTGGCGCGGTGGCAGCTGGCCGCCGCGGTCACGTGCGGCCTGCTGCTGGCTCCGTCGTGGCCGCCGCGGGTGGCCAACATGAGCTGGCTCTGGGCGGCGGCGCGGTGAGCCGGAATCCTCGGTGATCGCTGGTTTTCACCGTTTTCACCGAGGAGGTAGCCCATGTCAGGGGCTGAGGAGGACCGCAGGCGGGCGGCGCGCGCGGAGCAGGTGGCGTTGTTCCGGTATCAGCTGATCCGGGAGGCCGCTGATACGGCGCTGAGCACGCGGCAGCGGGGCCGGCTGGTCCGCGAGCTGGCCGCCCGCGCGCACCCGGGGCCGTTCGGCGATGAGGTGGTGGTGTCGCGGGCCACGATCGACCGGTGGATCCGGGCCTGGCGTGCCGGGGGGTTCGCGGCGCTGGCCCCGCCGGCCCGGCAGGTCACGCTGCGCACCGACGCGCAGGTGCTGGAGCTGGCCGCCGGGCTGAAGCGGGAAAAGCCGGCGCGGACCGCCGCGCAGGTGATGCGGATCTTGCGGGCGTCCTGCGGCTGGTCGCCGTCGGTGCGGACGCTGCAGCGGCACTTCGAGCGGCTGGAGCTGACCACCCGGCCGGACGGGCGCCCGCCGGCCGCCTTCGGCCGGTTCGAGGCCGCCCGGCCGAATGAGCTGTGGACCGGCGACGCGCTGCACGGACCCCAGATCGCAGACCGCAAGGCGTACCTGTTCTGCTTCCTGGACGACCATTCCCGGGCGGTGATGGCTGCCCGCTGGGGATACTTCGAGGACAGCGTGCGGCTGGCCGCCGCGCTGCGCCCCGCGCTGGCCGCCAGGGGCATCCCCGAGGCCATCTACGTCGACAACGGCTCTGCTTTCGTCGACGCGGCGCTGAAGCGGGCCGCCGCCCGGCTGGGCATCAAGATCACCCACAGCGCGCCGGGCCGGCCTCAAGGCCGCGGCAAGATCGAACGTTTTTTCGGAGTGGTGCGGGGGCAGTTCCTGGTCGAGATCGGCGACGGCTCCGGCGTCAGGGACCTGGCGGAGCTGAACCGGCTGTTCACCGCCTGGTACGAGACCGTCTACCATGCCCGGCCGCATGGCGAGACCGGGCAGCCGCCGATGGACCGGTGGCTGGCCGGCGCCCCGTTCCCGGTGCCCTCGGCCGCGCAGCTGCGGGAGGCGTTCTTGTGGTCTGAGTACCGGGTCGTCCGCAAAGACGCCACGATCAAGCTGTTTGGCGGTGCCTACGAGACCGATCCGGCGCTGGCCGGCCGGAAGGCGGAGTGCGTCTTCGACCCGTTCGACCTGACGGTCATCGAGGTCCGGTGGAACGGAACGCCATACGGCATCGCCGTCCCGCGGCACATCCGGCGCCACTCCCACCCCAAGGCGAAACCGGAGACCCCCGCCGCGCCGCCGCCGGCGACCGGGATCGACTACCTGGGCATCATCGCTGCCGAGCACCAGGCCGCCGCCCTGCGCCACCGCATCCGCTACGACGCCCTCGCCAGCGGTGACAGCCAGGACCAGCCAGCCGACGGTGAGGAGAAGGGCCAGTGACCGGCCAGCCGCCAGCCGTGCGGCCCGCCGAGATCAGCCAGGTCCTCGCCTGGTGCGCCCGGCAGGCCGCGGCCGGCGCCCGCGCCAGCACCGCCGAGACCGCCGCCTACCTCGCCGCCAAGGCGGACCTGCTGGAGCGGATCGCCGCCGAACGCGCCGCCGGCGAATGGGCCAGCAACGACATTGACCTCGCCCGGCAGGCCGCGGCCGGCGCCCGCGCCGCCGCGGACGCCGCCGCACTGGCCGCGGCCGGCGCCACCACCCCGGAGGACTGACCATGATCGACCTGCGCAACCACTACGGCTTCACCCGCACCCCGTTCGGCAAGGACCTCGCGCCGTCCATGCTGCACCACTACCCCGCCCACGCCGAGGCCGTCGCCCGGATCACCTGGTGCGCCCGCGAGCGCGCCCTCGCCGTCATCACCGGTGAAGTCGGCGCGGGAAAGACGGTCTCCGCCCGCGCCGCGATCGCCGCCCTGGACCAGACCCGGCACACCCTGATCTACCTTCCCGACCCGACCACCGGGACCAGGGGCATCCACCACCACGTGGTCACCGCGCTCGGCGGCCGGCCCGCCCACGGCACCGCGACCCTCGCCGCCCAGGCCGCCGGCCTGCTCGCCGCCGAGCATAACGAGCGCGGCCGCCTCCCGCTCCTGGTCCTGGACGAGGCTCATCTCCTGACCCACGATCAGCTCGAGGCCGTCAGGATCCTGACGAACTCGGAGATGGATGCCGCCAGCCCGCTGGCCTGCCTGCTCATCGGCCAGCCCACCCTGCGCCGCATGCTCCGCCTCGGCGTCCTGGCCGCCCTCGACCAGCGGATCGCCCTGCGCTACGCCATGCCCCCCATGACCGCCGAGCAGAGCGCCGGATACATCACCCACCACCTCAAGCTCGCCGGCCGCTCCGACCCCCTGTTCAGCGACGACGCCGCCAACCTCATCCACGACGCCGCCCGCGGACTGCCCCGCGCCGTCAACAACATCGCCACCCAGGCCCTCGTCGCCGCCTGGTCCGGCCGCAAGAACATCGTCGACGAGCAAAGCGCCCGCGCCGCCATCACCGAGATCACGACAGACTGACCACCACCACGCCACCACGCACACCACGGCCCCGCCAGCACCCAGCCGGCGGGGCCAATTCGTGCCCGCCCATCCTCACTGCCAATGACCGCTACGTCCTCATCTTGCGTGGCCGGGAACA
>JBKQSL010000048.1:0-3237 GCA_052143655.1 Streptosporangiaceae bacterium
TGTTAGCGGCCACGATGTTTGCACATGAGTCGGCAGCGTTCGATGTGCATGTTGTGGCAGGTCTGGGTGGTGACTTCCTGCCGGGGGCTGCTGGGCCCTGGCCGGGTGGTTGCCGGCGGGTCAGCGGGCCGGGTGCGCCGAGGAGGGTGGCAAGCGCCGCGATTGCCTCTTGCAGCTAGCGCGTTGAGGCGGGCTTGCTGGTCGGCGGCGCGGCATTCGGCGATGGCGTGGCGGTGTTCGGCCTGGGCGGCGAGCTGGCGCACCCTGGCGGCGACGGCCGGGGTCATGCGGGAGGCGGGGCCGCCGGGCGGGGCGCGGTCAGTCGCGGGTGAGCTCGGCGACGGCTTTCTTGGCGCAGGCATCGTCGATGAGGTCCTTGCCGTCGGCGGCGGCGGCGATGAGCGCGGCGATGGCGGCGTTGCTGAGGGCGCGGGGCAGCCCGTTGGAGACGCGGTGCAGCCGGGCGGTTGCGTCGCCGGCGAACAGCGGCTCATCGCGCCCGGCCAGGGCCAGGTGGTGCTTGAGGTAGGCGGCGGATTCGGCCAGGTCCATCGGCTTGATGGTGAACCGGGTGGCGATCCGCTGGTCGAGGGCGGCGAACATGCCCATCCGCAGCTGCCGGTTCAAGGTGGGCTGCCCGGCCAGGATGGCGGCGAAGGGAGACGCGGAGTCCATGTCGGAGTTCGTCAGGAGCCGGAGTTCTTCGAGCTGGTCGGCCTGGAGGAGATGTGCCTCGTCGCAGATCACTACGACCCGGCGGTGCCTTTCTGCGGCTTCGGCGGCGAGCAGGTCGGACGCCTGGGCCATCAGCTCGGCTTTGAGGTAGCGGGGCCGGTCGCCGAGCGCGCGGACGATCGTGACGTAAAGGCCGCGGGCGCCGAAGGAGGGGTTGGCGATGTAGATGACCTGGTGGCGGGTGGGGTCCAGGGCGGCGACTGCGGCGCGCAGCGCCACGGTCTTGCCCGCGCCGACGTCGCCGGTGACCACGCCGAGCGACTGCTCGATGATGCAGAAGCTGATCCGGGCGATGGCCTCGGCGTGGGCCTGGCGGGCGAACAGGCTCCTGGCGGGAATGGACTTGCCGAAGGGGGTACGGGCCGGCCCGAAGTGCGCGGCCCAGGGTGCCGGGCTCATTGCCGTTCCTCGCGGTCGCGGCCGGTGAGCATGGCCAGCCGGGCGAAGCCGATCTTGGCGCCGGTGCCGGCGGCTTCGTCGTGGGCGGCGGCGACCATGCCCAGGTAGTCGATCCCGGTCGGGGCCGGCTCTGGCCTGGTGGCCTGCGGGACGGCCCGGTGCACGTGGCGGCGGGTGACAAACGGCACCGCGGCGCCGGCGGGCTTGCCGTCGAGGAACACATCGAGGCGGGTCAGGTCCTCGGGGTCGTAGCGCAACTCGACCCGGCGGCCGGTCAGGGCCGGGTCGACGGCGTAGGCGTTGCCTTCCAGCGGGACGGTCGCGGTGCGGGTGACCTTGCGCGTCACCGACCAGCGGAATGCCTCGCGCAGCAGGCCCGGATCGGCCTGGCGGGGCGGGCCGCCGGCCTCGAACCGGCTGATGGGGGCCTGGCCGGTCTCGGCGTGCGCCCGCCGGTTGGCGACCTGCTCGGCCCAGGCGAAGAACAGGTCATTGAGCTGCTCCAGGGAGTCGATGCCCTGATGGGTGGCCTCGGCCAGGAACGCCTCGCGGATATAGCGGTTGAGCCTTTCCTGCTTCCCCCTCCCTTGCGGTGAGTAAGGCTGACTGTGGACCAGCCGCACGCCGAGCACCGCGCAGGTCCGCGCCAGCCACGCGTTGGAGAAGGGGGCGCCGTTATCCGCATACAGGACATCTGGGACACCACGGCGGGTGACGGCCCGGCGCAGCAAGTCCTGGCACGCGCGGGCGTTCTCGTGCGCGAAGAACCGGCCGTCGACCAGCAGCCGGGAATGGTCGTCGACGATGAGGAACAGCCGGGCCCGCGCCGAGCCCTCCCGCCTGGGGAACGGCACCCACGGGCCCACCAGGACATCGGTGATCCACCGCTCGTTCGGGCGGGCGGCCTCGTAGCGGCCGTAGGTCTTCGGCTCGGCGGCCAGGGCCTCACGGTGCAGCCCGGCGCGGCGCAGCTGGCCGCGGACGGTCCGCTCCGACACGGCGATCCCGTGGCGGTGGAACAAGATCGAGGCGATCTGCGCGGCGGAGCGGCCGGGCAGTTCCAGCCGCAGCGCCGCGGCCTCGGCGAACAGCTCCGGGTGGGCGCGCACCGTCCCGGTGTCGGCCCGCGGCGATGGCCGCAGCGCCTCCAGCCCGCCCTTGCGCCACGCTCGCAGCCACCGGTCGATCGTGCCCCGCGAGTAGCGGCGGGATGACCCGTCCGGGTGGGTGTGAGCGCGCGCGGCGATCTGGCGGACCAGCGCGCCCCGCTCCGCGGCGGTCAGATTCTGCCCGGCCGCTTCGGCGATCACCGCCCAGCGGTGCAATGCCACCTGCTCTTGCTGCTTGTGATCCACGCCGTTCTCCTCTCTCGCCGGTCATGGCGGGACAGGAGGCATGAAACGCCGTTTGCCGACCATCAGGCAGGGCGAGGTTGTGTTGGCCGCGATCAGCCTCCCGCCGCTCACCGAGCACGCGAACCGCCACACGCCCAGCGCGAGCCATCCCGGCAGGCCCGCGGCCGCGCCGAACGCCGCGCCGATCGCGGCCAGCGCGAACCGGCCGGCGTCCGCCACCGGCCTGAGCGCGTCTTCGCCCAGCTCCACCGCCAGCGCCGCGAATCCTGTGCCCAGTTCCAGGGCCCGGCGCCGGAACCGCCGCACCCAGCCGCGCGCGGTCGTATACGGCACAGCCCGCCGCGCCGCCGCAGGCCGGACCCCGCACCCGCCGCCGGCCACCTCGGCGATCACCGCGCCGACGGTCTCGGCCACATCCAGCCGCCAGGCCAGCACGAACGCCGGCAGCAGCGCATGGCTCACCCGGCACGCCGGGCATCGCAGCCGCGGCACGAAGATCTTCCGGCAGCGGCCCGCCTCCCGGACATGACGCCAGTAACCCGACCACAACGCCAGCGGCCCGGCACACGCCGGGCACGCCGGACGGGGGAACTTCACCTCCCGCCCGGCCGCCACGCAGGCATCGACCGGCAGCGGGCACGGCCATACCATGGCCACGGGCGACACCGCCTCGGATCCCTCCCCGCGACCGTGGCCAAACGAAGGCGAGGAGGGATCCCTCACGTTCAAAAGGGGACGCCCAAGATCC
>JBKQSL010000049.1:0-2527 GCA_052143655.1 Streptosporangiaceae bacterium
GTAGCCGCCGTGCTGGCAGCCCACCTGGCGCAGAGCCGGTCGACCGCGGGGCGGACCGCGGCAGACAGGTGCCTGGCCTCCTGGGCGGAGCCGCCGACCGCGGTCATGCCGAACCTGCCGTCGATGGCGATGCCGGACAGCATGTGGAGCACCACGCCGGTCCCGGTCCGGCGGTCGAACTCCAGGCCGGCGGAGCGTACGCCATCGATGACGCGGCCAGGGGGCAGCCCGGTCCACCGCGGGTCGCCAAGGTGGTCCGTCGCGCAGTAGTACCTCGCCGACCCATCGGGAAGCCGCCATCGGCCGTAGGCGTCGTAACTGCCCGGCAGCAGGCTGGACAGTACGACGACGGGCGGGGTGGTGCCGCCCCTTCGCAGATTCACCTCCAGGGCGTAGAGCCGCCACTGCTGACCGCGGTCCCGGGCTGCCGCAAAGTCGATGCTCACCATCCCCATCACCTGGTGCCCGGCAAGAAGTCGCCCGACACGCTGGCCGTACCTGGTCAGCTGCATGGCGTAGTCCCGGCTGGCCGGGAAACGGCAGCCCTGGTAGACCTGCCCGTTGTCCCCGCCCAGGATCTGCTCGTGAGTTGCGAGAACCACGGCCCGGCCCTCGGGAGTGATCTCGATCTGGACGCTGGGGCTTGACCAGTAGTCGCCCGTGACATACGCCTCAACGACACCGCCAAGCGCGAGCTCAGCCAGGTACCAGTCCGGCATCGAGGCCACGCGCTCCGATACTGTCCGCGCCGAGGCGGGTGACCCGGCTGGGTCTTGCAGCGCGACCACCTGGTTGCCGTCGCCCGAGACGCTGTTGTCCAGCTTGACGACGGCGGCCGCCAGGCCGGGGTGTGCCTTGCGCAGGCTGGCGATCGCGAGCTGCAGGTCGTCAGCCGTCCGGACGCCTTCGCTCCCGGGAGGTGCTGGTATTCCCGCGGCGGCGAAGAGCCTGCGCCCGGAGCTCTTGAAACCAAGCGGCCACAGTTCGGGGGCAGTGCCGTTCACCGGGACCTGCAGCCGAACCGCCACGGCGACCTCGTCGCCGGTGACGTTCCATGGCTCGATGAACGCTGGACGGCCACCGATGCGCTCGCGGATGTGGTCCAGAAGGTCGGGCCGGTCCAGCAGCTTTGCTGCGACAGGACGACCGGAATCGTCGGGGACCACCACGGTGGCGATCCTGGGGCGGATCCGCGCCGACGTCTCCGGCGGCAGCAGCGAAAGGTAGTAATCGATAACCTCAGCGTCCGGCGCCTGGCAGAAGACGAACACCAGCGTGCAGGCCTCGACACGCGCCAGCTGCAGGATTTCCACCAGGAAGCGGTGTTCAAGCGCGGGCAAGCGATACGCGTAATGCCCAAGCGCCGAAGCGCCGAGGTTGTATGACGGCAGGACGACACGCACGTGCTCCGTGCCACCTGGCGGTCGGCTCAACCGCCACGCTGACACCAGACGTCTCTGCAACAGTGTGAAATCCCGCATGAGAACTCCCCAACACGGATCTCATACGGGAAGCGTAAGCGGCCCGAAGGCGGCCACAACATGGCCGTTCGGCCTCTCTTCCTCGCCGTTGCGGCCGGGCAAATATTCCGATCATCGGCAGATCCGCTCTGCTGACGGGTGGCAGGACAACGATTCGAAGGTGAGCGCGCCGGGGCTGTCACGCGGCTACGAGCAGCATGCGGCTGGCCGCCGCTGCCGCGGCAGCGAGGCTGTCCAGGAAGAGGTCACGCGCTACCGGGATATCGCGCAGTTCCCACAGGAGCAGGGAGTTGTTCCAGGCGAGGTCCCGGGCGGAGTTGATGGTCCAGCTGGCGACGAGGTTGCCGACCGCCTGCAGGTGGTGGTCGGCGGCGAGCTCGGGCGCGGACTCGAACGACTGGCGGACGGACTGCTCGGCCGCGTCTAGCAGCTGGTCCACCTTCTGGTAGTCGGCCAGATGGGTGCCCGCGGCCGGCGAGGTCGCCAGCTCGATGCAGGTGCTGACGACGGCGACCGGCAGGTCGTGGTTGATGTGGGCGTTCATGCCGGCCAGGGCAAACCGGACGGGCTCGATCCCGGCTGCGGCCCGCTGCTCGATCAGCGGGCGCCAGGCCAGCGGGACCGCCGCCGGATCAGCCGCGGCGGCGGCACCGAAGTAGAGATTGGCGAAGGCCACATCCAGCGCAGTCATGAAACCCGGATCGGCGAAAAAACCCTGGCACAGCCTGCTGTTCACCTCCTGGGTCACCTGAAGGTACATGCGGTTGAAGCAGGCCAGGCCATCGCCGGGCGCCATCGCCGCCGCGATGGCCTGCATCTGCGCTATCGCCCCGGGGACCGACGTGACGGCAGCGGGCGGGCCTGGCGGACCGGCGGACATGGCGTCACTATAGGCCCGCGGGCCTGCGCGCTGACCAGAACATTCCGCGCGCATGCGCGGCCGCCAGCCGCCGCGGCGGCGCCGGGTCCGGCCTGCCCGCATGCTGCAGAACCGGGCGCACCGCTGCTGTGCCGCCTCACCCGGCACCGGCATGAGCCCGCCCGGG
>JBKQSL010000050.1:0-36028 GCA_052143655.1 Streptosporangiaceae bacterium
CCGTGCGAGTCGTGCAGCTGGCGGGCGCGCTCCTCGCGCCGGACAGCCGCCACCACGTCGGCCGGGGACACCCCGGCCCGCAGCATCCCCGAGATCAGGGCCTCGCCCATCTTGCCCGCACCCAGTACCGCGATCACCCGACGGAGCCTAACCGTGCGGCCGCGTCGGCGCGACCGGCTTACCGGCCGGGCGGGTCGCAGCGGCGGCCGCTGCCGGCCGGGCACGCCGCGTCCGGGCCCGCCGGCTGCCTGGCCGCGCCTGCTGGCCGCGCGAAGGAAGGGCGGACTAGCTAGCCGCGCGTGCTCACCGCGCGCAGGAAGAAGGCGAGGTTTGCCGGGCGCTCGGCCAGCCGCCGGATCAGGTAGCCGTACCAGTCATCGCCGTAGGGCACATATACCCGGACCTGCGCGCCGGCTTCCGCCAGCCGCGCCTGCTCGTCCGGCCGGACCCCGTACAGCAGCTGGTACTCGAAGCTGGTGTCCGGCCGCCCGGCCGTGCGGGCCAGCGCCCCGGCGATCTCGAGCAGCCGCGGATCGTGCGTGGCCAGCATCGGGTATCCCGGGCCGTCCAGCAGGATGCGCAGGCAGCGGGCATAACACCGGTCGATCTGCGACCGGGCGGTGAACGCCACGTCGTCCGCGGCGCTGTAAGCGCCCTTGCACAGCCGGACCCGGGAGCCCGCCGTCGCCAGCGCGGCGCAGTCCTCCGGGGTGCGCCGCAAGTACGACTGGATCACCACGCCCAGGTCAGGGAAGTCGGCGCGCAGCTCGGCCAGGATGCGCAGTGACGTGCCCACCCGGGCCTGGTCTTCCATGTCCATCGTCACGGTGGTGCCCGCGTTGCGGGCTGCCGCCGCGATGCGGGCCAGGTTCTGCGCGGCGGTCTTCTCGCCGTGCTCGGGCAGGCCCAGCCCGACCGCGGTCGGCTTCACCGACACCTCAGCCCGGCCGCCGACCGCCAGCCCCTCGTCCGCGAGCCGTCCCAGCAGTGCGATGTACTCGCCGGTCACAGCTGCGGCCTGGGCCGGGTCGGCGGTGTCCTCACCGAGGTAGTCGAGGGAGACCAGGAAGCCCCGGCCGAGCAGGCGGGTGGTCACGGCCAGCGCGTCCTGCGCGGTGTGCCCGGCCACGAAGCGGGAGACGATGTCGCGGCTCACCGGCGCGGCGGTGATGAACTGGCGGATCCGGTCGCTGGCCGAGGCGGCCAGCAGAGCGCGGCGGAGCACTGCCGATTTCCTCCGGGGGCGGGGCGGGGGTGCCTTGCCTGGCCAGATTACCCGCGCGTCCTGGCGGCCTGGCCGCCGCGCGGGCGGCGCAGCGTGACGGTCACGTTCGCGCCCGCATCTGGCGGCACGATCACCTCCTGCGCGGCGGGCAGGCCATCGACGGCCAGCGTCGCGTCCGTCGGAACCGTGCGCTTGACCAGCGCCAGCGCGATGGGCCCGAGCTCGTAGTGGCGGGCCGCCGAGCCGGTAAAGCCGACCTTCGCGTCCCCGGCGGTGACAGGGGCGCCGTGCGCGGGCAGCCGGTCCTCGCTGCCGTCCAGGTGCAGCAGCACCAGCCGGCGGGGCGGGTGGCCCAGGTTGTGCACCCGCGCGACCGTCTCCTGCCCCCGGTAGCAGCCCTTGCTCAGGTGCACCGCGGACTCGATCCAGCCCACCTCATGCGGGATCGTGCGGTGATCGGTGTCGAGCCCGAGCCGTGGCGTGCGGGCGGCGATTCGCACCGCCTCGAACGCCGACATCCCAGCCAGCGCGGTGCCGCGGTCGGCGAGCAGCCCGGCCACGGCCGCCAGCTCGCCGCGGTCGACCACCAGGTCGGTGCCGAGCGGCCCGGCGATCACCGCGGCGACTCCCGGCAGGCCGGTTCCGGTCGCGCCGTCCGCCGACTCGTCCTGGCCGGGGCCGGCCAGGATCGCGGCCGCCCCGGGACCAGCCACGGTGAGCAGCCCGTACTCGGCACTCACGTCGGCCGGCTCCACCCGCAGCATGAACCGCATCGACTCCAGGAATTCCAGCAGCGGCCCGGCTGTCTCCGGCTCGGCGTGCGCCCAGATAGCGGTGCCGTCGTCGGTGAGCGTCAGGTGGTGCTCGACGTGCCCGCTAGGGCTCAGGATCAGGGCCTGCGCGCTGCCGCCCGGCGGCAGGTCCTGCAGGTGCTGGGTGGTGAGGCTGTGCAGCCAGGACAGCCGGTCCGGGCCGGTGACGCGGATCAGGCCGCGGTGCGACCGGTCGGTGACCCCGGCCGTGCCGGTCAGGGCGCGCTGCTCGGCGTACGGGTCGCCGTAGTGGGCGGCCACGCCAGCGTCCGGTGCGTCCGCGGGAACCGCGCCAGGCTGGGCTAGTAGCGGACTGTGCATGCAGCCAGGCTATGCGCTCGGCCGCGCGGCCTGCCGGGCGCCATCTGGCCCGGCCGGCTGCGGCATCAGCCCTCCGCGGCCCGGCAGGCAGCGCACCGGCCGAACACGGTCAGGTGCGCGACGTCGGCCTCGAAACCCTGGTCTCGCTCCAGGGCGGCGACCAGCGAGCGGGCCACCGCCGGGTCCAGCTCGATAACCTGCTCGCACCGGCGGCAGACCAGGTGCATGTGCTGCGCCTCGGCGGCCAGGTGGTAGCTCGGCGCGCCGTGCCCGAGGTGGGTATGGGTCACGAGCCCGATCTGCTCCAGCAGCTCCAGCGTCCGGTACACGGTCGAGACGTTGACGCCGGCCGCCCGCTGCCGGACCTCGGCGTAGATCTCCTCCGGAGTGGCGTGATGAAGCCTGGTGATCGCCTCCAGCACCAGCTGGCGCTGCGGGGTGACCCGGTACCCCCGGGCCCGCAGCGTGTCGGCCCATGCCTTCGGCATATGCCGAGTCTAGTGATGCGCCAGTAACCGGGTTGCCTCCACGGCGAAGCGTGACGTAGCGTTCGGGCTATCGCGGGAAAGGAGGTGGTCCAACTTTATGCATAGATGTCGGACTCGCGAGGTGGCTGTCCGCTAGCCGCCGTCCCGTGGGCGCTGCCGCTGACGCGGCAGTGCTATCACCGGCCAGGATTCCGCCGCAGCGCGGTCGGGTTCCGGTGCCGCCTGGCGGCGGCCGGCGAGTACACGGCAGACACCAAGCCTCCGGGCTGACCGGCCTTGTCCAGCCGGTCCCCGCCCTGGCGCTCACTGGAGCAGCCAGGCGGGAGCCGCCCGGGGGTTCTTTTTTTTGCCCGTTCCCGTCCGGCTAACTGCCTATCTTGCCCCTGTCTTGGGCCGCCCATTACTCGTAAGTCTCGGCGTGCCCCGCATGTCACGGGAGTAGGGTCAGTAGCTCTTGCGCGCGACAGGGCTCTCGCGCGCGACAGACGTCCTACTGCCCGCGGGGGCGCGCCCGATCTCGGTCATTGCGGGCTGAGCACGTACGGCTATCTGGAGGGAACGAGCTGGTGAAGATGATCTCGAAGACCGCCCTGGCAGGCGCAGGGGTGGTCGCGCTGATGGCGGCTGCGGGGACCGCGGCAGCCCCGGCACTGGCCGCGCACTCCGCCCCCGCGCGGACCCGCGCGGCCGGGGCGGCGGCGCCGAGCGCGCTGTACCCCGGCCATCCCCTGATCCCGGCCACCGGCCAGGAGCAGCATGCCCTCGCGCAGCAGCAGTCCCGGCAGACCGTGGGGTCCTACAACTGGGCGGGCTACGCCGCCACCAGGAAGGGCACGACGTTCCGGCACGTTTCGGCCACCTTCTTCGTCCCGTACATGAACTGCAGCAGCGCTACCGGCACCGGGAACCGCTTCTCCTCGCACTGGGCGGGCCTGGACGGCTTCTCCAGCCAGACCGTCGAGCAGGACGGGATCGAGGCCGACTGCTTCGGGACCACGGCGACCTACCACGCCTGGATCGAGTTCTACCCCAAGGCCGAGCAGCGGATCAGCCTGCAGGTGCGGCCGGGCCAGTCGGTCACCGCATCGGTTTCCTACAGCAGGTCCAGCAAGAAGTTCACGCTGGCGATCTATAACAACACGACCGGGCATCATTACAGCACCGCACTGCGCTGCGCTCACGGGGTTACCTGCAAGCGCAACTCGGCCGAGGTCATCAGCGAGGCGCCCACCCTGATCGAGAACGGGCAGCTGAAGCTGGCCAACCTGGCCGACTACGGCGCCGTGGGGTACTCCGGCATCGCGATCCGGACCACTAAGGGCGCCGACGGCGGCCTTACCTCCCGGTCCTGGAACACCACGAAGATCCTTCAGGTGAGCCAGACGTCCCCGCACCCGACCGTGGCCCAGCCGACTACCACCCGCTCGGGCAGCTTCAGCGTGTACTGGCTGCGCGAGAACTGAGCTCACGGCCCGGCGGCCAAGCCGCCGGGCCGCCGGGCCGCGCGATCTGGCCGGTGCCGCTCCTGCCGCCCCGTCGCCAATAGTGCCGATGGAACATCGCTGCTGTTGCTTTGACGGTGAGCTTCGAGGCGAGCAGTGGGCTTCGGCGGCTAGCAGTGAGCCCTCGCCGGGACCGGGGGTAAGCCGGGACCGGGAGTCAGCCGGACCGGGAGTCAGCTTCTCGCCGGTGGCTTGCGTCAGCTGACTCGCTTGAGCTGGGCCGAGACGTGCGGCTGGAGCGGCTGGCCGACCGCCGCCATGTCGAAGGCGTAGCCCAGGTCGGTCCCGATCAGCCCGTAAAGACGCCGGCCGGCCGTGACCTCCTTGGCCGTCGCGGTGCGCACGACGGCGTCGGTCGCCATCTCGATCCGGGTGCCGGTGATCTGTCCCAGGTAGATCTCGGTAATGCCAGTGGGATGGGCGAGCAGCACTTCAAGCCGACCGTCGGGCTGCGGCCGCCAGTATCCGCTCTCGGTGGCCATCGGCGGGCCGATCTTCCCGTCCGCGTCCAGCCGCCAGGTACGGCTGACGTAGGACAGGAAAGGCTTCCCGTTGTGGCTGAACGTCATTTCCTGGCCGAACTGCGCGCTCTCGATGGTCGGGTAACCGACCACCCCCGCGCCCTCCCAGCGGCCGATCAGGAACTGCAGCGGCGCGAGCATCGGGTGCAGGGCGGGACCGGCCTGATCGCTTTCCATCCGGCCACCCTAGGCCGCAGGCCGGGGCGGCAGCCAGGCTGCCGCCCCGGCTGTCCGGCGGCGCGGGGACGTCAGGCGGCAGCGAGCAGGCCGCCGCGAGCTCAGCGGCCGTCCCGGCTGACCGGCCGGGTGCCTGCGTCGCGTGCCAGAGCTTGCCCACCAGCACCGCCAGCGCGAGCGCGGCCACGGCGCACACCGCCATCAGCAGCATGCCAGTGATCTCACCCTGCATACGGCGAGTGTAGGCACGCCAGGGCCGCCACAGCGGCGAGCCACGCGGGTGGCCAGGGCATCGGGACTGCGCCTGCCGGGAGCGAGCGGCGCCCGCGCTCCCTGTCACCGCGGCATGGATCGGGACCTTCGCACCCCGCCGCTACGGCCCCGCTGCGGCCGCGCAGCTAATAAAGTTGCCGTCATGGCGCGCTCTGTGGTGATCAAGGTAACGGCGGGCCGGGACGACCTAGAGCGCTGCAATCAGGCGTTCACGGTCGCGGCCACTGCCGTGACCAGCGACGTTGCCGTGTCCCTCTGGCTTACCGGCGAGGCATCCTGGTTTGCGCTCCCGGGCAACGCCGAGGAGATAGCCCTGCCGTACGCGGTGCCGCTCAGCCAGCTGCTGGCCAGCATCCTGGCGGCGGGCACGGTGACACTGTGCTCGCAGTGCGCCGCCCGCCGGGAGATCACCGAGGCGGACGTGATCGAGCGCGTCCGCATCGCCGGCGCGGCGACGTTCGTGGCCGAGGTCATCGCCGACGGCGTCCAGGCGCTCGTCTACTAGCGCCTGCCGCCAGCGCCTGCCCGCCCGTCAGCCGGAGACCGCGGCGAGCCGCTCCGCGCGCAGCCGGGCCGCCCACGCCTCGGCCTCGTCGTCCATTGCGGGCAGCGGGCCGATCGCCCACGCCAGCAGCAGGTCGGCCAGGCCGGGGTTGCGGACGAGCGCCGGGCCGTGCAGGTAGGTCCCGAGCACCTTGCCCGCGTAGGCGCCCTCAGTTCCGTCCCCGTTGCCCACGCCCAGCGTGACTCGTGCCAGCGGGCGGGCGGCCGGGCCGAGCGCCGTGACGCCCTGATGATTCTCAAAGCCGGTCAGCCGCGGCACGCCGAGAGCCGGATCAACATCGGCCACGATCTCGCCGACGCCGCGCCGGTCGCCCCGGCCGCTGCTGGCGTCGAGGATGCCCAGGCCGGCTTCCGGCTCGCCGTCCACGCCGCCGAAGACGGTCCCCATGACCTGATAGCCGGCGCAGACCGCGAACACCACGTCGCCCGCGGCGGCCGCGGCGGCGAGCCCGCCGTCGGCGCGCAGCCGCCGTGCCGCCAGGATCTGCGGCAGGTCCTCGCCGCCGCCGATGAGGTAGATGTCCCCCTGCCGGGGTACCGGCTGGTCGGAGTTGACGGCGACGGCCTCGACCGTCACCCCGCGCAGCCGGGCCCGCCTGCTGAGGACCAGCATGTTGCCCCGGTCGCCGTAGGTGCTGAGCAGGTCCGGGTAGACCCACACCAGCCGGAGGGCGCCCGGCCCGCGGGCGGGCCCGGACGCGCGCCCCGGCGCGGGAGCGGGCCCGGCGGCGGCTGGCGGCCCGGGGTCAGCCACGGGAAAGCCCGCCCCGGCCGCATGCTGGCCCGCACCGGAGGCCAGCGGTCCTGGTGCTGCCGCGCCCGGCGCCAGGGCAGCCGCCCGTGCCCCGGTCGCGGCAGCTCGCGGTCCCGGCGCAGCTGTCCCCTGGGCAGGCCTGAGCGGCTGCGATTCCGCCCGCGGTCCCGGCCCGGCCGCAGGCAGCGGCGGCCCGCCCGTCCCTGGCCCCGGCGGGGCAGCCTGCGTTTGCGGCCCGGCCGCGCGCGGCGCTGGTCTGGCCGGCGGTGCGGCGTGCCTGGGCCGGTGCTGCCGGGCCGGGCGGCCATCCTGATCGGTCATTGGGCTCTCCCCAGCGTCGCCCGGATCTGCTGGAACGCGGTGTAGTTGGCGATGACGTCGAGGGCCCCGGGCGGAACCCGGTCCACTGCCGCATCCACGCCGTCGGCCAGCTCGAACTGCACTTCGTCCGCCTCCAGCCGGACCGCGAGGTCCAGCCGCCGCTCGCCGGCGACCAGTACCGGGCGGCCGCGCAGCACCCGGTAGTCCACGTCCCACAGCCAGGACGTGTCCTTGCCGTCGGGCACCTGGGCATTGACGGCCAGCAGCACCGGCCCGTGGCCCGGCGTCAGCACGTCGAACGCCTCCAGCCAGCCAGCCGGGTTCTTCGCCAGCAGCAGCCTGAGCTGGCGTCCCCGGCGTTCGACCGTCGTGTACCGGCCCGCGACCGAGCTGACCGTCCGCAGCTGGGGCAGCACCTGGTCCGCGGTGGCGCCGAAGAAGTCCGCCACCGCCAGGGCCACGGCCGCGTTCGCCCGGTTGGCGCGCCCGGGCAGGGTCAGCGACAGCTCCCGTACCTGGCCGGACCCGTCGATGACGGAGTTGCCGTCCAGCACCCAGCTGGCCGGCGGCCGGGCGAACGAGCATTCGTGGCAGCGCCAGCCCAGCTCGTCCCGGCGCAGGTGCGAGCCGCATTCCGGGCAGCACCAGGAATCCTCGTGCCAGCGCTGCCCGGCGGCTACCCAGGTCACCTGACGGGCCGTGCCGGCCGCCCAGGCCACCAGCGGGTCGTCGGCGTTGGCCACGACCCGGCAGTCCGGTACCTTGGCCAGCGCCTCCCGCCAGCGGCGGGCGATCAGCCAGATCTCGGCCGCCCGGTCCATCTGGTCCCGGCTCAGGTTCAGCAGCGCGATGACGCGCGGCCGGGTGACCTCGATGGTCGCGGGCAGATGCCGCTCGTCCACTTCCAGCACCGCGTACGGCGCGCCGCGGGCCCGGCCCAGGGCCGAGGCCATGCCCGCCTCCATGTTCGCGCCGAACGCGTTCGAGGCCACGTCCTGGCCGAGCGCGCCGAGCGCGGCCGCGATCAGCCGGGTCGTCGTGGTCTTCCCGTTCGTGCCGCTCACCAGGACGATCTGCCGACCGGCCGCCAGCAGCCTGAGCAGGTCCGGCTCGAACCGCAGGCCGAGGACACCGCCGATGACCGAGCCGTCACCGCGGCCGGTCAGCCGCGACACCCGTCCTGCCGCGCCGCCAATCGAGGTGGCCAGGCGCGCCCGCAGGGGAAGCTTGCTCATGGGCGCCGATGTTATCTGGCCGCGCGACGTCATTCGGCGGTGAAGCGCTGACCGGGCAGGCCGGCGGCCGCTCGCTGGTCCTCGCCGACGATGAACCGCCGCGGCCACGACAGCACGGCCTCCAGCCAGCCGACCACTCCCATCTCCCCGGCGGCCTGCCGGAGCTGGCCGCGGTGGCTGGAGCCGATCACGACCGCGGCCAGGTCGTCGGTGAACCCGCGCTGGTCATCCTCGCCGAGCAGCACGGTCCATGCGGGCATCCGGTTGCGGGCCAGCTCCATTGACAGCGGATGACGGCGCAGCCCGGTGACCCGCTGGCCGATCTTCAGATCGGGCCGGTCAGCCAGCCCGGGAAGTGAGAAGTCCAGCCGCGGCGCCGGCCCGAACGGATCGGGCGGGGAGTCGCTGAGCGGGCAGACGCGCTCGATCTCGTGCAGCCACTGCAGCTGCGGGATCACCCATGCGGCGCCGGGCAGCGTGCCCGCCCCGGTGCCGCCGCCCAGCATGCGCCGCGCGGTGACCGCCGCCGCCGCCGCCAGCTTCGCGGGGTCGGTGAAGTCCCGGATCACCGGTGCCCGCCCGGCGAGCGCCTTATCCAGCGTGGTGGCGAGCAGGCAGTCCCGGTGCCGCTCGTCCAGGGCTGCCCAGCGCTGGCGCAGCGCGGCCGGCACCGCCGGCAGCGGCCGGTTGGTCAGGAACGCCAGTACCAGCGCCTCGGTCCACACCCGCAGCCACGAGTCCTCCGGAGGCCGCAGCAGCAGGTCGGCGGCGCGCAGGTCGAGCAGGGTACAGGCGCTCTCGCCGGTGCACGCCGGGCCGCAGGCAGGCGACCGGCGGCCGGCGGCCGGCGGCGGCAGCAGCTCGCCGGCCCGCGGCGGGCGCTCGGCGGCACCGCCGTACGGGACGGCGATCCGCACTGGCCGGTCCATGCCGTCGGCGAAGACCGCCGCCATGCCGGGCGGGAACGAGACCACGTCCCTGGACTGGTCCTCGTCCAGGTTCATTGCCGCGCCGACCACGTGCCGGTCGTCGTGCGCGGGCAGCCGGTGCAAGATCTTCAGCGCCGTGTTCTTCACCACATCCGGTACCAGCTTGGCCGGGATCTGCTCAGCGATCACGATGCCCTCGCCGTAGGCGCGGATCTCCGCCAGCAGCCCGGCGAACAGCTCGACGGCGTGCGCGCTCGCGCCCTCCCGCCCGGCGCGCAGCAGCCGGTGCGCTTCTTCCAGTACGATCACGTGCTGCAGCCCGGTCGCCGGAGCGGACCGGGCGCGCAGCCGCAGGTGCTCGACGATCCTGAGTACCAGGGTGCCGATCAGGAACGCCTTGTCCTCGTCGTTGGCGACGTCCTCGATGGCCAGCAGCACGTTGCGGCGCAGTAGCTCGCCGATGTCGACCGGGTGACCGCCCTCGAAGAACCGGCCCGCCGAGCCGGTCCGCAGCGACCGCAGCCGGACCTCGACGAAGCCCCGCACGTCGGCTTGCAGCTCCCGGCCGTAACCGACGTCCTCGATCACCTCCAGCGCCGCTGCCTGCAGCCGGGCCAGCGTGGGCACGGCCGGCGGGGCGGCGGCACCGGGCAGTCCAGCGCCGGTTACCGTGTCCCAGCCGCAGTCGGCGTAGGCTCGCTGCAGCGCCTGCGCCATGATCTGCGGAAACGGCTCGCGGGCGTCGAACGCCGCCAGGAACAGCGCGCGCACCATGTCGATGTGCGCCTGCACGGGATAGCCGGGCTCGGGGGCCAGCGGGTTCACCGACAGCGGTACGGCAGCGGGATCGGCCGGGTTGATCAGCGTGAGCTGCCCGTGCCCGGCGATCCGCCCGGCCATTGCCGCGTACTCCGACTTGACCGGCTCGATGGCCAGCCAGCTGATGCCCGCCCCGGTCAGCTGCGCGAGCAGGTGCCGCACGGTCTGCGACTTGCCCGCTCCGGTGGCCCCGGCGACGAACGCGTGCCGGTTGAGGGTCGCCAGCGGCACGCGGAACTCCCCCACCGGCCGGTCCTGGCCGTCGAGTATCGAGCCCAGGCTGATGGCAGCACCGGCGGCGGTCTCGCTGGTCACGTCGAAGTGGCCGGCGGTGAGCACCCGGACGCCGGGGACTTCCCGCCGTGGCAGGCCGATCAGCGCGGCGAGCGGCCCGGCGGTGGTCTGCAGCGGCACCTGCGCCCCGTCCACCGGGTCGGCGAGCGTAGCGGCGAGCGCGTCGGCGAAATCCCGGGCGCCCTCGGCACTGCGCAGCCGGTACGGGTGGGCACTCAGGTCGGCCGCGCCGACCAGCACCGGCGCGATCACGTTCAGATCCTCGGCGCTGGCCGCCCCGACCAGCACCCGGACATTCCACAGCCCGGCCTCGCGGTAGGCATCCAGCTCCGCCAGCCGGTGCCTGGCCCGGCTGGCGTCGAACCGGGCATTCTCCTCCTCGTACTGGCCGAGCAGGTCCAGCCGGGTGCGCAGTTTGGCGGTCTCGGCGTCGATGGAATCCGTGGGCTCGGCGACGATCAGCCAGCCGAAAGGCCTGCCGAGCAGCGTGGTCAGCGCGGTCTCGAACCGTGCGGGTCCCGGCGGCGGGGTGGCCCGCCCGCGAGCACCCGGCGGTTCCCCGGGACCGGGCGGCGCCCACCCGGTACCGGGATCGGCCAGCCCGGCCTGCACGGGGAGTGCCTGGCGGCCGGGGCAGGGCGCCCAGACCAGCCGGTCCAGGTCCGCCAGCAGCCCGGCCGCCACCGGCACGCCCCGTGCGCCCCACGGGAACAACAGCTCGGCCGGCCCGCCGGAGCGGCCGTCCGCCCGGGCCGGCGCCGCGGCATGCAACTGCCCGGATCGGGCGGCTGCGACCCCGGCACCGGGCAGTCCCCCGGGCGAGCCGTTGGCGGCGGGCTGCCCGGCTCCGGCGGCGGCCGGAAGGCTGAGCACGGCGGCGCCCGGCCCGGTTCCGGCCGGCTGCGGGACGAGCCCGCTGCGCTCCAGGCCCTCGGGACCGGTCCCGGCGAAGCCGTAGCCATCAGAGTCGGCGCCCGTCTCGCTGCCAGGACCGCCGGCTGCCCCGGCTACGGCAGGCGGCGGCAGCGGCCCGGCGTTGGTGATCAGCTCCAGCGGAGCGCCACCGCCGCGGCACAGCCATCCGGCCACGAACGGCCGGCCGTGCAAGGCGGCGTTCAGCGCGGCCGGCAGCACCAGCGCGTAATCGCTGTCGGCGGTTCCGCCCAGGTAGCTCGCCATGATGGCCTGAACCTGGTACCAGGGCCCGGCTGCCCCGCCCCCGATTCCTGACGTCGTGCCCATGGTGCGTGCCTACCAGGCAGCGCGGCCTGCTGCCACCGACTTGGCCCGGATGCGCTGAGATGTGGCGCCGGGGAAAGGCGCCCCGCGGCCGGCCGGCGCCCGCCGCGGCGGGCGCCGGGACCCCGCCGCTCGCTACAGCTCCGCCTGGCCGGACACGCAGGTCACGGTGGCACCGCCGACCCAGATCGAGCCTGCGGGGTCGCGGGTCACGTGCACCCGGCCGCGGCGGCCGAGCACCGTGCCCTGACTCGCCGTGTAGGGCGCGCTGACCCGGCCGGCGGCCAGCAGCCACTGGGCCAGCGAGGCGTTCAGGCTGCCGGTCACCGGATCCTCGGTCGTGGCGCCGTCCTTGGGGAAGAACGCGCGCACCTCCAGTGCCGCAGGCGACCCGGCCGGGTACGGCCCGGCGATGCCGACGTCCAGGTCGACGACCCCGGGCCGCACCGCGAGCACCTCATCGGCGCTGCCCAGGAGCACGGCAATCCAGCCCGGGCCGTTGTCGGCCCAGTTCGCGTCGACGATCGCGGACCGGTCTATCCGCAGCATGGCCGCGACCTGGGCCAGCAGCGGCTCGTCGACGGGCCCGGAGCGCAGCAGCGGCGGCGCGGCGAACGCCAGCCCCTCGGCGGTGCGGCGGATGGTCACCAGCCCGGCGCCGCACTGCTGGACGATCTCGCCCGGCTGCCTGGGCGTGCCGCCCGCCGCCAGCCAGGCGTGACAGGTGCCCAGCGTCGGATGGCCGGCGAACGGCAGCTCGGCGACCGGGGTGCAGATGCGCACCCGGTAATCAGCGCCGGGTTCGTCCGGCGGCAGCACGAACGTGGTCTCGGACAGGTTCATCCAGTGCGCGAAGCGCTGCATCTGGCCGGTCGTCAGGCCAGCCGAATCCAGCACGACGGCGACCGGGTTGCCGTAGTACGGCTCGGTGGTGAACACGTCGACCTGACGGATTTCGCGATGCACCCGGCCATCCTAGGCACCTGACATGTGCGGCCCGCGGCATGGTGCGGCCCGTGGCATGGTGCGGTCCGGCCGGCGTGTGCTCACCGGCGGGGGCGGCGCCAGTCGAGGCGCTCGGGCGGCGGCCCGAGGTTCGGCGGCAGCTCGTCCTCCGGCCGCCCGAAATCCGGCGGGCCGAAGTCAGGCAGCCCGAAGTCCGGTGTACCGAAATCCGGGGAGCCCAGCTCCGGCGAAGCGAAGTCCGGCGGACCGAAATCCGGCGTGCCCACGGCGGCCGAATCCGGGTCGGGTGAACCCGGGTCGGCTGAACCCGGGTCAGGTGAGCCGGAGCCAGCAGGGCTCCGGTCCGCGCCGCCGGGCGGACCGGGCACCGGGGCGCTAGTCTCGGTGCCTTGCCACGCCACCGCCCGAGCGGCGGCAGGTGGCGGGCCGTCAGCAGCCGGCATGGTGTCAGACTGTCCTGACAGAACTGGTTCTCGCTGGTCAGTGGCGTGCCATGGATGGGCTCCAGTTCGCGGGGACGCGTCGCTCTGTGCTGCGGGGTACTGAGCAGCGTCGTTCTGCGCCGTGCCGTCAGACCGCGCCATGCCGTCAGACCGCACGGTGCCGTCAGCCCGCACGGTGCCGTCAGCCCGGCCCTGGCCAGCGGCCCGGGCCTGCCCCAGGCTCGCCCGCGCCTGCTCCAGGGTCAGCAGCGTCGCGGATGGCAGCGAGATGATCGCCGGGTTGGCGTCGGCCAGTACTACCTGGCGGCCGGCCGGCCCCGCATGCGTGATGATCACCGCAGACGGCGGCAGCTGCTGCAGCTCGTGCTTTTCCACCAGGAACTCGCGCGAGCGCTGCGTCGAGGTGGCCAGCGAGGCGCTGGCTGACAGGGCCCGGGACGTGGACACTCCCCAGGACGAGCCGGCGCTGATCGACTCGGTCACCGACACCGAGTCCGATGTGCCGCTGGACGAGCTGGCGTCCCGGCTGGCGGAGCCGGTGAAGTCGGCGAACGGGGCGAACATGCCGTGGCGGCTGCGGCCTCGGCCGGAGCTGCGCCCGGCCGTGTGGCTCACCGACCGGCTGTCGGCCGCCGAGTCCGCGCTGCCGACCGTGCTGGTGTAGGAGTCACCCGCGGTGTCGGTCAGCGAGTCGCCGACCGTGACGGTCAGCTGGCTTACGACGAACCGGTGCTCGGTGCCGATCTGCTCGCTCGCCACCGCGGCGTCCTGGGCGTTGCCCAGGCGCATGTAGGCCACCACCGCGCTGCCGCGGCCCAGCCGGGCGGCGACATGCCGGGGCAGGCTGCGGAAGGCCAGCACCAGGCCGGTGCCGGAGGTCTCGCAGGCATCGCTGAGCCGGTCCAGCACCACCCCGGCGAGCCGGTCGGCACCCAGCACGCACAGCGTGTGCTGCCAGCGGCGGCCGGGCGGCGCCTGCCGCAGGATGTGGGTCAGCGCGCCGGCCAGGTAGGTGGCCAGGACGGCGCTGCCGGTCAGTTCCGACCGGCGGTCGAGCCACGCCACCCGCAGCGGGCTGGGCGCCAGCGGGACCGGGCCGGAGCCGAGCGGCTCCAGGACCCGCAGCCGCGACTCCAGCGCCCACGCTCGCTCGATCACCACCCGCTCGGCCGCACCCCGGCCGAACAGCCCGCTGACCCGGCGGACCTGCGCGGCCGTCAGCAGGCCGGACTGCAGGTCAGGCTGCGGGTCGATCTGGGCGAGCACCCGGAGCGCGGCCGCAACCGAGGCGAGGCGCACCGGGCCGGCTCCCGGGTCCCGGCCGGCAGCCTCGCCGTCGCCGCCTAGCGCGCCGAGTACCCGGCGCAGCAGCGCCGCGTCCCTGGCCGCGTCGCCGGGCCCGTCCGGCTGCTCGCTCGCGCAGGCGACCAGCGCCAGGACGTCGGCCAGCGCCCGGGGCTCCAGCATCGTGCCCAGGTCCAGCTGCGGAAGATCATCCGGCAGTACCCACACCAGCGGGCTGATGCCCGACTGCCGGGCCACGACGACGAGGTCGGCGGCCACGGCACCCTCGGTGAGGTCGAGCACGGTCACCTCGCCGCCGGCGCTGAGCCGCGGCGCGGCGATCATGGTCAGCAGCGCCGACCAGCCGGGCAGCGTGCCCCCGGCCACGTCGATCCGGTCGATGTCGCCGGGCAGCGAGACCGCGAACCACTGCGGCAGGCTGGCGAATGCCATCCGGCGCCGGTGCCACGCCCGGTAGGCCCGGGCATGCTGCTGCTGGCGCGCGGCCAGCCGGCTCTGCTGGACGGCCCGGATCGCGGCCACCCGGTCCTCCTCGGCGCTGACGGCCGCTCGCAGGTCCTGCGCGCTGCTGCGCAGCGCCCGGACGGCTGCGGCGCCGCCGGCCGCGGCGGCCGCCAGCAGCAGGCAGGCCAGCGCCGGGTTGATCAGGCCGGCCCCCCACCCCGCCCCGGCCAGGCAGGCGAGTGCGGCACAGCCGGCCGCGACCCGCCGGGCGGGCCGGGCCAGGTGCCGGCCCGCCCGCTGCTGCGCGGTCACCCAGGCCGGGCTGAGCTGCTCGAAGTCCGGCGGGGACGGCCGCCGGGGCATCGGGCCGGGATCAGGCTGCAGCAGCGCATGCTGCCAGCCGAGGTAGACGCGGCCGGGGTCGATGCCGGGCCGGGAGCGGCCGCTCCCCGGGGGCGGCATGCCCGCGACGACCGGGCCGTCGGCGGCCCGCGGTCCGGCGGTCACCGGCCGGTCCCCAGTCCGGCCGGAACTGCCTGGCAGCCATGCAGCAGCCGCCCGCCCGGCCCGCGCACCAGCAGGGTAAGCACGTCCGGGTCCGCGGCAGCCAGGGCGGCAGCCATCGCCTGGCCGCTGTCCTCCGGCCAGAACGCAGCCGGCCGGGCCGACGCCGGGCCACCCCAGGCCGCCGGTCCCGCGCCAGGCCGGGTTAGCGCTGGGCCGACCTGGCGTGGCCCGGCCTGGGCTAGCCCGGTCTGTACCGGGCCGGGCTGGGCCGCCCCGTCAGACGGCGTGCCGGAGGCCAGCGCCGCTGCCAGCTGCGGCTCGGCCGCACCGCGCACGGCGATCACCCTGGCCACGCCCGCCAGGTCCACCGCCGCCGGCGCGGACGTGGCCGACAGCACGATGGCGGCGCCGGTCTGGGCGCCGAGCCGCACGAGCTCGGCCAGCCGCCCGGCCGGCAGGGCCTCACAACCGGTGATCCAGGCCAGGCAGTCGGTCCGCACCGCCATGGCCTGCAGTTCGGCTAGGACGTCGATCAGGTCGGCGAGCGCGAGCGCCGCGATCATCCGGGCAGACCTGCCGTGCACCGCCTGGTCCAGCGCGAACGACAGCACCGCGCGATCTCGCAGGGCCTGCCCGAGGCTGATCGGCAGGTCCGGCTCGACGCCGCCCGGGCCAGGCCCGGGCGCGGCGGGCCGCAGCCAGCAGCCGAGCGCCGACCGGCGCAGCCGGGTCAGCTGCTGCACCGCCACGGCCGCCGCAGCCGGGTCCTGCTCCAGCAGCGCGGCCGACACCTCCGCCCGGTCGGCCAGCACGGGCCGGCGCGCGTGAAAGCCGGGAATGCCCGCTGCCCTGGCCCGCAGCGCATCCGGCTGCAGCAGGGCCGCGATGTCGTCGAGCCCCGGCCGCCCCGGTGCCGCCGGGGCGGCGGCGAGCACGGCGCAGGCGTCGGTCAGGCACGCCGTGCAGGTGCGCCGGCCCGCGTCACTGACCTCCGACCAGTCGATCATCGCGAGCGCCAGCGCCGCGGCCCGCTCCGGATGGCCGCCGCGCACCGGCTCGTAGCAGCCCGGCCCGGCCGGGCCGAACCGGCGCAGCGGCGCCCCGGCGGCGGCGCAGGCGGCCGCCAGTGCCGCACCGGTCTGCGGCCGACCGGCCACGTCGATGACAACCACGGCCTTGCGGCGGCGGACCGCCGCCACGGCCAGCGCCAGCCCGGTTTGCACCAGCGCGTCCGGCGCTGATCCGGTGATGAGCACGCCGCGCTGCGCCTCCGCCCAGGAGACCTCGGCCCGGCGGCCGGTGGCCGGGTCGAGGCCGAGGCCGGCCCCCGTGGCCGTCAGTGTGTCCCCCGCGGCGAGCGCGGCCGCCGCGGCGCGGCGGCGGGCCGCGACGACCAGGCCGGGCCGGTACCGGTCGGGCTCACCCGTGCGGTAACGGCGGATCCAGAAAGCCAGCCCGGCCTCGGCTGCCCCGGCGATTAGCGCCAGTGGCAGCTGGCGCGGCAGCCAGCTGCCGAGGCCGGCGTAGGCACGGGACAGGTGCAGCAGCTCGCCGGGATGGCCGAAGCTGCCCGCCAGGTAACCCGTGACCTGGGCGGGCCCGGCCGCGAACCCGGCGGCGGCACGGACCGGGCCGATGGCACAGGCCCAGGTCAGGCCCGCTGCCGCGGGGACGGCCAGCCACAGCGGCCGCCACCTGGTGAGCCGGCTTGTGGCCGTGAACACGACCGCAAGCACCACAGTGACCTGCGCGAATAAGAGGTGTCCCAGCAGCAGCACCAGGCCGGCTGCGGCAGCGTAGTCACGCCGACGCGGGTCGTCGGCCGGGGTCAGCAGGCGGGAGCGCGCCGTCCGCTGCGCCGCGCCAGTGGTGGGGGCAGGCATATCGGGTCAAGATTCCCAGTCCTCCACCGCGTGTGTCCAGGCAGCCGCGAAACTGCCGTCCTGGCCAGCCGTCACTCCGGCCGCAGCCGCCCCTGCCGACGCCGCAGGGCCGGGCGGCGGCTGGGACCCCGCCTGGATCACCAGCCGGAACAGGTCTGGCCGCAGCACTGCCACCGTCAGCGCGGCGGGCCGGCTGGCCGGGTCGTCGAACCGGATCGTCACGATCGCCGCGGCCTGCCCCGCCGACAGCCGCAGGCTCCGGGCCACCGACGGCGGAGGCGGCTGCATTTCCAGGTGCAGCGCGGCCGGGGTGCCCGCCGGGACCTGGCCGCCCGGCTGCTCCGCCTGCCCGGCAGTCAGCGGCAGGAAGGCCGGGACGCTGGCCGGGCCGTCGTCGAGCACGGCCTGGCCGGCCAGGTCACCGGGCAGGTAGGTGGTGGCGTACGCGGCGGGCTCGCCGCCCGCGGTCCACAGCACCCGGATCACGCAGACCTGCTCGGCCGGGTCCACCTGCAGAGCCCAGCCGATGTCCTCGGGCACCCGCCGCCAGGACACCTGCCGGCTGCGGCAGCTCAGTTCGCCGCCCATCGGGTCGAGCCGGGACGACAGCCCCGCCGAGCCCTCCAGCGAGATCAGGTACTCTGCCGGGCTGATCCGGTACAGCTGCCCGTCGGGCAGCCTGCGGATCAGGTGCCGCTGGACCAGTTCGCTGATCGCGGCCTCCAGCTGGGCGGTGCTGACGTTGTAGCGGCGGGCCAGCGCCGTGTGCCGGGGCAGCCGCCAGCCCGGCTCGTGGTGCACCAGCGCGGCGGCGAGGCGGTCGGCGAGGACCTGCACGGCCGGCCGGGCGGCCTCGCCGACCGGGTGGCTCTCGGCACCGCTGTTCCCGGCGCTGCGGTCACCCGTGCCGGTCACGGCCGGACCGGGATGATCGGGCGCTGCTGATGCATTCTCCGCCGGGAGGCCGCCGGCCCCGGCGAGCCCCCTGAGCCCGGCAGCAAGCGGCCGGGCAGGTCCGCCGAGTGCGTGACCTCCCCCTTCGCTGGCCGCGGGCATGCTGACCACTTACTCCGTATTCCGCCGGGAAAAAGCCACGATCACCCGGCCGGCGATGATGATCAGCAGTACGAACACCAGCAGGATCAGGGCGGCGTCATAGGACAGGATCCGCCCCGAGACGGTCCCGACGTCCCAGAAGCTGAAGACCGGATAGGTCAGGAAGGGAACCGGCGAGTTGGTCAGAGCAAGTGACGGCGTCGAATCGCTCCAGCCCGCGGTGTACAGCAGCGGCGCCGTCTCGCCAACCGAGATCGCGATGGCCACCAGCAGCCCGGTCATGATTCCCGGCAGGGCGGATTTCATCACGATCTTGCGCAGGGTCCAGCCCGGCGCGATCCCCAGCGCCTCGGCGCCCTCCCGGTAGCCCACCGGCACCTGGGCCAGCGAGGTCTCCGTTGCCTTGGTGATGTAGGGGATCGTGACCACCGACAGCACCAGGACCGCGGGAAGCAGGCCGAAGCCCATGTGCAGGGCGATCACCAGCGTGATGAAGCCAACCAGGCCGAGGACGATCGACGGTATTCCGGACAGCACCTCATAGCCGCCGCGCAGGAAGCTGCGATGCCGGCCCTTGGCGAACTCAGCGAGGTACAGGCCGGTGAGGATGCTGATCGTGCCGCCCACGATCAGCACTCCGACGGTGATCAGCAGCGTGCCGATGATCGCCTGCTTCAGCCCTCCTGCGTCCCCGGCCTGGGTGTTGGTGGTGAGCACGCTGAAGGAGAAGGTCGGGACCGCCCGCACGACCACTCCGACAGCCAGCCAGATCGCGGGACCGACCACCAGCAGCAAGGCGACGGCGCAGCCGGCCCAGAAGATCGCGTTGCCGATCTTCCTGCGTCCTGGCACGCGCGGCCATTCGACGGCGCCGCCGGTTGCGGCTGCGCCGGGAGCCGGCGCATTGCCCGTTGTCCCGCTCATCCCTAGAGCCCCCTTCCGACGGGAAGCGCGGTGCCGGAGACCCGGCGGACCATCATCCGCGCGAGCACGTTGGCTGCCAGCGTGATCACCATGAGCATCAGCGCCAGGTAGGCAAATGCGCTGATGTCCATCGGGTCGCTGATCGCCGTGTCCAGGTTCTGCACGATGTTGGCTGCGATCGTGATGAACGCCGCGTACAGGTTGGTGGGCAGCTGGCCGAGCGCGACGCCGCACACCATGGCGACTGCGATGGTCTCGCCGAGCGCCCGGCCGAGACCGAGTACCACGGCGCCGATCAGGCCTGCGCCGACCCACGGCAGCGTCACCCGGCGCGCGGTCTGCGCATCCGACATGCCCAGCGCGACGGCACCCTCGCGGGGCAGGATCGGCACGCTGCGGATCAGGTCACGGGAGGTGGAGGCGACGATCGGGATCACCATGACCGCGAGGATCAGGCCCGATGTCAGCAGGCCCTGGCCGTTGCCGGTCGGGCCCTGGAAGAAGCTGAATACCGGCCAGTCGGGCACGTTGTTGGCGATCAGCGGCGCGACGTAGTGCGCGATGAAGGGCCCGAAGACGAGCGCGCCCCACAGGCCGATGATGACGCTGGGGATCCCGGCCAGCAGCTCGAGAAAGCCGCCGACCGTGGAAGCCAGCCGCTTGGGCAGCCGCTCCACGATCGCCAGCGCCGCTCCGATCGACACCGGGACCGCGATGAGCAGGGCAATCAGCGAGCTGGCCAGCGTGCCGACGATCTCCGGCAGCGCGCCGAACTCCTCACCGGGCAGGTGGGTGAGGCCGTTGCTGGTCACCGGTTTGCCGTACTGGGAGCCGAAGTTCCAGGTCCGCCCGGTGAAGAAACTGCCGCCGCTGTACCCGATCGCCGGGATCGCCTTGATGATCAGCGTGACCAGGATCAGCCCGAGCATGAGCACGGGTATCACCGCGCCGATGCGGCCCGCCCAGCGGATCACGTCTCCGTTGCGGACGCTGTCGCGCAGCACCGCGCCGGGCCGGCGCCGGGGCGGGCTGCCCGCCCCGGCGTCCGGACCAACGGTTGGTACAGAGGCTGCCATAGCTCAGCCGCTGAGCGAGCTGACGAGGCTCTTGGCGGTCGCCAGCGTAGCCGCCGGCAGCGGCTGGAAATTGACTGCCGACATGTACTTCGAGCCCTGGCCCGTGGTGAGGATCCAGTTCAGGAACGCCTTGATCGCGCTGGCCTCGGCCGAGCTGGACTGGGTCTTCTTCACGATCGCGTACTCGTAGTTGATGACCGGGTACCCGCCCGCAGCCGAGGTGTCGATCAGGGACTGCGCTCCGCTGCCGGGAACCTTGGGGAAGCTCGCCAGCGCGGTCTTGATGGTCGAGGGGGTCGGCTGGACGGCCTTGCCCGACTTGTTCGCCAGCGACGCCTGGCCCAGGCCCGCGGCCAGTGCCTTGGCCGCGTAGCTGACGCCGATGTAAGCGATGCAGCCCTTGGTCGTGCCGCAGGCGCTCAGCATGCCGCCGCTGCCGGTCTCGGCGAGCGCGCCCGGCACCGACGGCCAGGTGATGGTCGTGCCCACGTCAGTGGACGGCCAGGCCTTGGGATCCTGCGCGTTCAGGTACGAGGTGAACAGGAAGCTGCTGCCCGAGCTGTCAGCCCGGTGCAGCGTGACGATCTTCTCAGACGGCAGTGTCACGCCCGGGTTGAGCTTCGCGATCGCGGAGTTGTTCCAGGTGGTGATCTTGCCGGTGTAGATCTCGGAGAGCACGGTGCCGTTCAGGTCCAGCGGCTTCTTCACGCCGCTGACGTTGTAGTTGACAGCGATCGCGGCTACCGCCAGCGGGATGTTGAGCAGGCCGGGGTACTGCGAGAGATCGGCGCTCGACAGGTAGGCATCCGACGCCCCGATGTTCACCAGGCCCTGGCTGGCGTCGGTGATGCCGGTGCCCGAGCCGGTGGCGCCGGAGGTGATCGTGATGTTCGGGTTGGCGGTGCTGTAGTCCGCCTGCCAGGAGCCGAACAGCGGGAACAGCAGCGTGCTGCCGGTCTCGGAGATGGACTTGCCGGAGGAGGCGGCCGCAGAAGCGGGCGCCGATGCCGAGCTTGAACTGCTGGAACTGCCGCTGCTGCCGCAGGCCGCCGCGAGGACGGTCAGCGGAACCAGGGCGGCCGCCGTGAATGCCAGGCGGATTCTCTTGGCCACCGGGGCATACTCCTTCACTGATGCACGCTGCAGCGTGCGATACACGACTCGCACGCGGCGCGTGCGATGAGGGTCCGCGCAGGCGCGCGGCTCTTGCCCCCGGCCAGGGGAGCTGCCACTCCCCCGGCCGGGCGGGTCTGTCAGCCGAAGCGGCCAGTCACATAGCGGGCCGTTTCCTCGTGGACCGGGGTCTCGAACACTTGCTGGGTTGCCCCGTGCTCCACCATCCGGCCGGCGTTCAGGAAGATGGTGCGCTCGGCGACACGGCTGGCCTGCGCCAGGTTGTGCGTGACGATGATGACCGTCAGCCTGGGGACGAGGGTCTTCAGCAGCGCCTCGATCGACTCGGTCGTGACCGGGTCCAGTGAGGAGGTGGGCTCGTCCAGCAGCAGCACCTCCGGGCTGATCGCCAGCGCGCGGGCCAGGCAGAGCAACTGCTGCTGGCCGCCGGACAGCCGGAACGGCGAGTCCTTCAGGCGGTCCTTGACCGCGTCCCACAGCCCGACCTCGGTCAGCCGTTTCTCCGCGATCTCCTTCATGCCGTCCTTGCTGGCCATCCGGTGCGCCCGGACGCCGGCCGTGACGTTGTCCATGATCGACATCGGGAACGGGTTGGGCCGCTGGAAGAGCATGCCGACCTTGCGCCGCAGCATCATCAGCTCGACGCCGGAATGCCAGATGCTGCGCCCGTCCAGCAGCACGTCACCGGCATGCCGGTAGCCGGTCACCTTGTCGTTGAGCCGGTTGAAGGTGCGCAGCAGGGTCGACTTGCCCGAGCCGGTCGGCCCGATCAGCGCGGTGATCTTGCCCTGCTGCACGTCAACCGACACGTCAGACAGCACGGCGCGCTTGGCGAAGCCCAGGGTGAGATCGACCGCCTTGATCACCGCAGTCCCGCCGTCAGATGGCGGCGGGGCCGCTCCCTCGATCGCGTCGGACGGATCAGTCGTCCCGGTGACAGTTCCGGCGGGCGCGCCGCCGGGCTGCCGCCGGGCGAACCTGCCGGAATCCGCCTCTATCGACATGCTTTTGCCTCGCCCCTGATATTGCCGTATGACCCTGCGGGCGACCGCCGTGCTGCGGCCCCGGTTACTTTCTAGGGGCCGTAGGTAGCCAGCAGCTGAACAGAAGGTGACATTTTCAGCGAAGGACAGGTGTCAGGCGGGGAAACAAAGGCCGAAGGCGGCTCCCCGCCACGCGGGAAGCCGCCTTCGCGGCAGCTGTGCCGGGCCGTCTCAGACGGCTACCTCCACCTCGGCTACCTGGCCGGTGGCCGCGGACACCGTGCGCTCTTCGCGGACGCCATCGGGCGCCAGGATGCGCAGCGTCCAGCTGCCCGGCGCGGCGAAGAAGCGGAAGCCGCCGTCACCGCCGAGCGGGACCTCGGCTACGAACTCGCCGCCGGAGTTCAGCAGCCGCGCGTACCCGACCGACACCGCTGCCCCGCTGCGGGTGACATGCCCCTGGATGATCGCCTGGTTCCCGTGGATGATCGCCTGGTTCCCGGCCTCCGCGGCCGTCACCGTGACACCGCCCGCCGGAGCGCCGCAGCCATCGCCGCTGGTCGCGGTCACGACTCATCTCCCGTCTTGATCGGCACGCCCACCAGCGAGCCGTACTCGGTCCACGATCCGTCGTAGTTCTTGACGTTGGCCTGGTCGAGCAGCTCGTGCAGGACGAACCAGGTGTGCGCGGACCGCTCGCCGATGCGGCAGTAGGCAATAGTGTCCTTGCTGAAGTCCAGGCCCGCCTCGTCGCCGTACAGCGCGCGCAGGTCGTCGTCGGTCTTGAACATGCCGTCCTCGGCGGCCGCCTTCGACCACGGGACGTTCTTGGCGGAGGGGATGTGGCCGCCGCGCTGGGCCTGCTCCTGCGGCAGGTGCGCCGGCGCGAGCAGACGGCCGGCGAACTCGTCCGGGGACCGCACGTCGACCAGGTTGCGCTGGCCGATCGCGGCCACGACCTCGTCCCGGAACGCGCGGATGGCCAGGTCCTGCTCCTGGGCCTTGTACTCGGTGCGCGGCCGCTGTGGCACGTCGGTCACCAGCTCGCGGGAGTCCAGCTCCCACTTCTTGCGCCCGCCGTCGAGGAGCTTGACGTTCTGCTGGCCGTAGAGCTTGAAGTACCAGTAGGCGTACGCCGCGAACCAGTTGTTGTTGCCGCCGTAGAGCACGACGGTGTCGTCGTTGGCGATGCCCCGCTCCGACAGCAGCGCCTCGAACCCGGCCCGGTCCACGAAGTCCCGGCGGACCGGGTCCTGCAGGTCCTTCTTCCAGTCGATCTTGACAGCGCCCTTGATGTGGCCGGTGTCGTAGGCGCTGGTGTCCTCGTCTACCTCGACGAGCACCACGCCAGGGTCATGGCCGTGGGCGGTGACCCAGTCGGCGTCCACGAGGACGTCGGAGCGGCTCATAGGGGAACCTCCTTGTTCGGTTCGGCCGGCGCCAGCTGCGACTGGGCCGGCCATATACGCCGGATTATCAGGTACATCTCACAGCCCAGGCACAGGCCGAAGACGCCGTTCAGGAAAGCGGCGACCAGCCCCGCCGCGGCGGCCGCCAGGCCGAGCGCCGTCGCCCCGGCGGCATAGCCGATCACGCCGATCACGGCGATGACCAGGCCGACGCCCTGGGCGAACCGCGGCGGTGCGGCCGCCTCAAGCTCGGCTGGCGGTCCCAGCCTAGGCCGGACCAGCCAGCGGTACAGCAGGCCGTAGGGCGCGTACCGCATGCCGAAGAACGTGCCGATCGCGAACACCAGTGCCTGCGCCGCCAGCAGCCATGCGCTGGCGGTGATCAGGACGACGGCGAAGACCACCGTGGTCAGCAGCGCGCCGAACCGCGGCCCTCTCGGGTCGATCTGCATCTGCGGTCATTCCCTTCACCGGAGTGCTGTCTGGACGCAGTCCGGGCTGTCACAGGACTGGCTGGCCGCGCCTGCCGGCATCCGCGAGGGCGCCGGCTGCGCACGCTGTCCGGTTGAGCGCGGCCCGGCGGGCGGGCCGGCGGCTGGCCAGGACTGCAGCCGCCCGGGGGCAGGCTGGTCGCTACCGGGCAGCCGGACAGCCGTCGGTGGTGCGGCGGCCGAAGTCCACGGCCCGCCGCCGGGTGAGCAGAAGCACGCAGCCGATCGTATGCGGGAACCGGCATCGTGTCACTAGCGGCATTTCAGCTCAGCAGTGCCGGCTTAGCCTCGGCTGACCAGGCCAATTGCCGCGATGACGTCGGTCTTGCGCGGCTGGCCGCTGGCGCGCTTGGCGACCTGCCCGTCCGGGCCGAGCACCAGCACAGTCGGGGTCCGCCGCACATCCAGCCGCCGGACCAGGTCAAGCCGGGACTCCGCATCGATCTCGACGTGCTCGACGCCGTCGATCATCCCGGCTACCTCGCTGAGCACCCGCCGGGTAGCCCGGCACGGAGCGCAGAACGAGGTCGAGAACTGCACCAGGGTGGCCCGCGGGCCCAGTGGCTGGCCGATCTCCCCGGCGGTCAGCCGGGAAGGCGATGACGCCGGCCCGGCCGCCATCGCCGCAGCGGCCGGCGCGCGCTGCCCGGCGGCGTGCCCGCCTGCGGCGGCATGCCCGGCGGCGGCAGCGGCCTGCCCGCCGGCCGACCGCGCCGCCTGCGGCTGCCCCGGGTCCCGGGTCGCCGCGGCGGCACCGCGCGGGTCGCGCAGCCTGCCGTTGCGGGCCCGCCACACGGCACCCGACCCGGCGGCGACGGCGAGCGCCAGCAAACAGACAATCAGCCCGGTCGTCATAGCCGCACTAACCGCCGGCCCGCCGCGCTGCATTCCCGCCGCGTCATCCCCGCAGCGCCGTGCCCCGGAGGAAGCGCAGCGCTCCAGGAGCATCCAGTCAGCCCGGCGACGCCCGCCGGCGCCGCGCGCCGGGCGAACCCGGCCCGTCAGCCGGCCCGGATGGTCAGCAGGACGGTGCGGCCCTGGGTGAGGTCGAATGCGCGCACGCCGGCCAGGGCCACCGGCGAGCGGACCGGGTACCAGTGCCCGGTGCCGTAGCCGGGCAGCACCGTCCAGCTGCCCGCGACCGTGCGGCGCCCGTCCCGGCTCACCACCCACAGCCGGCAGGTGCTTCCCGCGGCAACGCCGCTGACCTGGACCCGGACGGTGCGTTCCGGTGTCGACGGGGAGAAGTCCACGACCGCGCTGACATGCGTGCGCGGGTTGCTGGCGCTGGCGGTGTCCAGCGCCGGGCCGGACTGGCCGCCGCCCAGCGAGGCGGCCAGCAGCCCGCCGCCGACGGCGATGACGACGGCCGCCGCGGCGGCCGCCAGGCCACGCCACCGGCGGGCTTGCCGCCGGGCCGCCACCCGGTGCAGCAGTGACTCCAGCAGCTCGGGCGGCGGCTCGTCGCCCTGCTCCCAGTCGGCGTCCAGCGCCAGCATCTCGGCGTCCGCCGGCGGGACCCGGCCGAGCAGCGCGGGCAGCCCGGCCAGCCCGGCGAGCTCGGTCCGGCATGATTCGCAAGCGCTCAGGTGCGCCTCGACCAGCGCGCGCTCGGCCGGGTCGATCGCGCCCAGCACGTAGACGCCCAGCGCCTGGCGGGCATCGCGGCAGGGCATGTCGATCACGGCGCGAGCCCCCGTTCCTCCAGTGCCAGCCTGAGCGCGCGCAGCGCGTAGAACGTGCGCGACTTGACGGTGCCTGCGGGGATCCCGAGCACCGCGGCCGCCTCCGCCACCGACCGGTCCCGGTAGTAGGTCTCCACCAGCACCGTGCGGTGCTCGGGCCGCAGCGCGCGCAGCGCGTCCGCCACGGCCCAGGACTCCAGCGCGCGGTCCGCCTCGTCGGGCACGGCGAACAGCTCCAGCGCCGCCTCGCCCACCTCCCGCGGCCGGGCTTTCCTAGCCCGGTGCGCGTCCACCGCGAGATTGCGGGCCACGGCGAACAGCCACGGCCGGGCGGGCCGGCTGGCGATGGCCGCCGGGTGCAACCAGGCCCGCATCAGGGTCTCCTGCACGATGTCCTCCGCCCGCTGCCGGTCGCCGCTGGTCAGGTGCAGCGCATAGCGCAGCAGCGGGCCCGCGTGCTCGGCGTACAGCGCGCGGACTAGCGCCTCGTCGGAGACCGGGCCCCGGGCTCTGCCCTGTCCGCCTGCCACACCCTTGATAACGGCCCGGGCGCCGCGCCGGTTCACGGCCAGCCGGCCCGCTGGCTCACGGTGCGCCGGGCCGCACGGCTAGCCCCCGGCGAACGGCGGCAGCACCTCGATGACCGCCCCGTCGGCCAGAGCCACTGCCTGCGTTGCCCTGGCGCCGGCCGGATGCCCGTCGACCAGGAAGGACGACCTGGCCAGCACCGCCTGCAGGCGCTGGGCGCCGGGCCGCCCGCCGACTGCGGCGGGCGGCCCGGCCACGGCCGCGCTCAGCGCCTCTGCCAGGGAGTCAGCCTGCACGGTCTGCTCGGCGACACCGGCCGCATCCTTCGCCGCAGCCCAGTACCTCAAGGTCACTATGGCCATGTCAGCTATCCTCGCTCATAACGACCCCTGGCCAGCGCCGCCCCCGGGGTTCCGGCAAATTGCTGATGTCAGCGTCCCGCGCGCTGCCGCGGGCTGGAGGTGGGCTGGTTGAGCAATGTGCTGCTGCTCACGGCCGCTAGCCAGTCGGCGGCGGACATTCTCCCGTCGCTGAGCCTGCTCGCCCACGATGTCCGGGTAGCACCGGCGGTGCAATCCGCCGCCGCGCGCCAGCCGGCCGCGGACGCCGTGCTGGTCGACGCCCGCCGCGAGCTGGTGCAGGCCCGCCAGCTGTTCCGGCAGCTGCGCGAGAGCGGGATCAAGGTCCCGCTGATCGCTATCGTGACCGAGGGCGGATGGGCCGCCGTCAGCGCCGACTGGGGGGCCGATGACCTGGTCCTGCACACCGCCGGGCCGGGCGAGGTCGAGGCCCGGCTGCGGCTGGCGATCGCCCGGGCCACCGAGCAGGCGCCGCCGCTGGCCGACGAGCTGCGATCGGGCGGCCTGGTCATCAACGAGGCCACGTACTCGGCCCGGATGCACGGCCGGTCACTGGACCTGACCTTCAAGGAGTTCGAGCTGCTGAAGTTCCTCGCGCACAACCCGGGCCGGGTCTTCACCCGCTCTCAGCTGCTGCAGGAAGTGTGGGGCTACGACTACTTCGGCGGCACCAGGACCGTGGACGTGCATGTGCGGCGGCTGCGAGCCAAGCTCGGGGCCGAGAACGAGTCGCTGATCGGCACCGTGCGCAACGTCGGCTACCGCTTCGTTCCCGCCCGGTCCGACAGCGCCGGCCCGGCCCCGGATCGCCGGCCCGGCGGGCAGGGGCCAGCCGGGCCGCTCCCGGCCGTGGAGCATGCGGCCGGAGGGCAGCAGGGCGGCTCGCCGGACGACGCCGCCATCGACGGCAGCCCGCCTGCCGGGCGGCCCCGCCCGGCACGGGCGGCGGAGGCTGGCAGCCGGGCGGTGGGCACCGGCCCGGCCCGGCCGTGACCGCGGAGCAGGTGCAGGTAACCGGGCAGCTGGCGCAGCCCGCCGCCGGTGAGGTGCTGCGGCTCGTCGCGCAGGCCACCGACCAGGACGGTGTCGGTCCTCTGTCCGAGCACGTCATGCTGCACCTGCGTCACGGCGGCGACCCGCGGGCGCGCAACTTCCTGGTGCGCCGCGACGGACGGCTGGCGGGATACGCGCACTTCGATCCGACCGACCCGGTAGCCGGGCCGAGCAGCGAGCTGGTCGTCGGCCCGGCCGACCGGGGCCACGGGGTCGGCCGGGCCCTGGTCCGGGCGCTGGTGGCCGAGGCGGACAGCCGGCCGCTGCGGCTGTGGGCGCACGGCGACCTGCCCGCCGCAGCCCGGCTGGCGGCCGCCGCCGGCTTTGTGCGTACCCGGGTGCTGTGGCAGATGCGCCGGTCGCTGCGGGCCCGCATCGGCAACCCCGCGCTGGCCGCCGGGATCACCGTCCGCACGTTCGCGGTGGGGTCCGATGAGGACGCCTGGACCGACCTGAACCGGCGGGCATTTGCCCGCCACCCTGAGCAGGGCGGGTGGACCCGCGCCGACCTGGAGCTGCGCGAGCACGAGCCGTGGTTTGACCCGGCGGGCTTCTTCCTGGCCGAGCGGGACGGCCGCATCGTCGGCTTCCACTGGACCAAGGTGCACGGTCACTGGACCAAGGTGCGCGGTGCCGCGGAAGAACCAGGTACCGGGGTCCACGACCCGATCGGCGAGGTGTACGTCGTCGGCGTCGACCCAGCCGAGCGCGGCTCCGGCGTGGGCCGGGCGCTGACCCTGGTCGGACTGCACTACCTGCGCTCGCGCGGCCTGCTGGAAGTCATGCTGTACGTCGACGAGGCGAACGCCGCAGCCATCGGGCTGTACCAGTCGCTGGGCTTCACGCACTGGGACAGCGACGTGATGTTCACTCATCAGCCCGGCTAGGGCGGCGGGTCAGCCGACCCGTACGGGCGTCCGCGCCTCGCGCCGGATGCCGAGTACCTCGTCCAGCTCCGCCATCGTCAGCGGATGCTCGCTGGCCGCTACCGCGCTCAGCACGTCGGCGTACAGGTCAATCTCGTCGAGCGCCACCCTGTCATGCAGCCGGAGGTCGAAATGATCACGCACCGTATCGACCTCCTCGTCGAGTGACGTGCTGGCGACCGCTCCGCCGCTCCGCCGGTCGGCGACGGCAGTGCGCACGCAGGCTGCCGGTTACCTGCGTTCCAGGGTACGGTGCGACCGGCTGATCCGGCATGGCCCGATAGGGTCATTTACGGAATCACCCGGGGTGACCAGCCCGCGGGCGCCTGGGGCTACCCGGCTGGCCTGCCGTGATCACCCGGGGCGGCTCAGCCGCCCCCAGCCGCCGGTCCGGCCCACTGCGCGCCGCGGTGCACCGCGGCGCGGCGGCGGTAGTTCTCCGGCGTCTGGCTGAACCCGCGGATGTCCTCCTCGGTCAGCTCGCGCACCACCCGGCCGGGCACGCCGGCCACCAGGACCCCGGCCGGGATCCGGGCTCCCGGCCGGACCACCGCGCCCGCGGCGATCAGCGAGCCCTCGCCCACCTGCGCGCCGCCCAGCACGATCGCCCCGATGCCGATCAGCGCGCCGGCCCCGATGTACGCCCCGTGCACGATCGCGCCGTGCCCGAGGCTGACCCGCTCGGTCAGCACTGCCGGCTCGCCCGCATCCACGTGCAGGCAGCACATGTCCTGGATGTTGCAGTCCGGGCCGACCTCGATCACGTCCTCGTCGGCCCGCAGCACCGACCCGTACCAGACGCTTGCCCCGCGATCCAGCCGGACCCGGCCGACGAGGACCGCGCCCGGGGCCACCCAGGCTTCCGGGTGCACCTGCGGCTGCGCTGCGCCGAGGGCGCCGATCAGCGGTTGCACCGTCCTAGTCTGCTCCCGCCCCGAGCCGGCCGGCCAGGCTGGTCCTCGCACCGGGTCCGCGGGATGCCCCCGCCGGTACCCGCAGCGGCCCGGCCCGCGAACACGACAAAACAGGATAGACAGCCGTTTCGGTTGCGCGCCTGGGCCCTTCAGGACAATAGTCGTCCCGATATACCAGCAGACCATCGCGGACCGGACCCGGGCTGATCACCGGCATCAGCCGCCGACCGCCTACTCAGCGCAGTCCACTCGCAGATCCTGCCCGCACCGGCTGCCCGGCACATGTGCCCCCGGGCAGCCTGTCAGAATCTGCCTGAACCACCTGACGGGTGACATCATGAGCGAGCACAGCGACCTCCTTACCGACTCCGGTCAGGAAGACCTCTTTGAGCGCGAGATTCGCGGCTACAGCCGCCGCCGGGTCGAAGAGTTCGTAGCCAGGAACCGCAGTCAGATCCGGGACCTGGAAGACCGGCTTTCGCAGACAATCGACGAAGGCGAGCGGATGCGGCTCGAGCTCGCCGCGCTCCGGCAGGAGGCCGCCGACAAGCCCGCGCACGAGGAGATCAGCGAGCGCGTCGGCCAGATCCTCAAGCTTGCTGACGAGGAGGCCAAGGCTCAGCGGGACCGGGCGCAGGACGAGATCAGCAAGCTGCGCGAGGCCGCCAAGGCCGACACGGACAAGCTGCGGGCCGACGTCAAGGCCGAGACCGAGAAGGTCCGGGCCGAGGCGCAGGAGCAGGCCGAGCGGATGCTGAGCGCGGCGCAGGAGCAGGCCGAGCACTCCGTGGCCACGGCCAAGGCCGAGGCGGAGAAGATCCGCAATGCCACCAGAACCGAGGCCGACCGCGTGGTCGCCGAGGCCAACAAGCACGCGGAGAACGCCGTCGCCGCGGCCAAGGCACAGGCCAAGCAGCATCTGGACGAGGCCACCGCGCGCGCGACCGCGATCCACGACGGCGCAGAGCGCCGCCTGAACCTGCTGATGTCCCGGCACACCGAGGCGATCCGGCGGCTGACCGAGATCCGCGACGTGGTCACCACCCTGGTTGCCGGGGAGAACTCGCGCGGGTCACTGGAGGACGAGGTCAACAAGGCGGTGGCCGGGGTGCTCGGCCACCAGCCGAAGACGCCGGCGGGGCAGCCGGGCGGCGTTTCCGACGGCCGGCACGCCAGCGGCCCCGCCGCGGCGGGGAAGGCCGCCGCCGCGCAGGGTGCCGGGCGGACCGAGGTAGCCGAGGCGCCGCACGGCAACGGCCGCGGCGCGGAGTCCCGGCCGTCAGCGCAGTCCAGCCGGGTCGCTCACCCGGCGGCCGAGGCGGCTTCCCGTGAGCCCGCGCCGGGAACCGGGCGGCACGGCGCCGAGACCATCAAGCGCTCCGCGGCCGGCGCCGAGGACGCTCCGGGCAGCCGGATCCTGTCGGAGTAGCCCGCCCGCACCAGCCACGAGGCCGGGCACCCGAGGCGAGATCGAGTGCCCGGCCTCGTACCATGACGGCTCGCCGTTGACCGGGCGCCGTCGCCGCCGCAGCCGTCGCACGGCAGCGGCCTGAACCGGACACGATCTGGCGGCAGCTCTCGGCCTGCGCTGCCGTCCGCGGTATTGCCGCGCGGCTGGCGCCCGGCGGCTGAATCGGGGGCTCGCTGCGATGAGAGGCCGGTTCGCAGTGATCTGCGTCGCCGTGACCGGGCTGGTCGCGACGGCGCTGCTCATCCCGCTGGCGCTGTTCATCGGCGACTTCGCCAGGGACCGGGGGTTCAGCTCCGCGCAGGCGCAGGCGGCAGCGATCGAGCCAGTCGTGGTCATCTCCACCAGCCCGGCCTTCATCCGCCGGTCGGCCGCCAGCATCGGGCCCACCGTGCTCTCCCGGCTGGCGATCTACCTGACCGACGCCAGCGGCCACGGACGGCTGCTGCTCGGCACTCAGCGGGCCAGCGCGGCTGACGTCAATGCCGCGGCCGTCGGAGCCCGGCCGGTCAGCGTCGCCGTACCCGGCGGCTACGCGGTCCTGCAGCCGGTGGAGCTGAGCCGAGAGCGGACTGCGGTGATCGAGGTGTTCCTGCCGGCCGCGCAGGTCTCGGCCGGCGTGACGAGCTCGTGGGTGGCGATGGCCGGGATAGCTATCTGCCTGATCGCCGCGTCCGTGCTCGTCGCCGACCGGCTGGCCGCGCCGATCACCGGCTCGGCCCGGGACCTGGCCGCCGCGGCCAACGCGATGGCGGCCGGCGACCTGAGCGCGCGCAGCCCGGTGACCGGCCCGGCGGAAACGCGGTCGGCCGCGGTGGTACTGAACGCCCTGGCCGAACGGCTGGCCCAGCTGCTCGGAACCGATCATCCGACGGGCCCCGAGCCGGTCAGTGCCGAGCCGGCCAGTGCCGAGCCGGCCAGTGCCGAGCCGGCCAGCCCGGAACCAGCCCGCCCGGAGCGGGCGAGCCCGGCACCGGCGAGCGCGCAGCCAGCCAGCCTGGTACCGGCCAGCGAGCCGGCCGGCTGCGACGCCGCCGAGGTGCTGACCGAGCGGATGGAGTCCTGGTCGCCGCGGGCTCGCCGGGAGCACCGGCGGCACAGCCTGACCGGCGCCGACCGGGCCGCCTGGGTGCCAGTGCGCCGCGAGGAGCTGGCCGCCGCTGCCGACGCGCTGCTAGGCAATATCTTCCGGCACACCGGCGACGGCACGAGGTTCGTGGTGGCGCTGCACGGCGGCGATAACGGGGTGGTGATCACCTTCGCGGATGCCGGGCCCGGCATCGCCGAGCCGCAGGAGGTGCTCCGGCAGGGCAGCGGGCACAACGGGCTGCAGATCGCCCGCTGGGTGGCCGAGTCCACCGGGGGCGAGCTGCGCATCGACCGCGCGCCGCTGGGCGGGGCCCGGGTGCAGATGTGGCTGGTCACCGACCCGGGACCGGCTCAGCCATAGCCGGCCGGGCCTTGCCGCGCTTCACCGGTCTCTTCGCAGCGCCCTCGCGGCGGCCTACGATGGGCGTGCCGCGATCATCCGCGGCGGTGCGGCGAGGACGTTAGCGGGAGCCAGATCATGCGCTCGTCAGTTCCGGTGATCGATCTGCATCCCTGGCGCAGCGGCGACCAGGCCGCGCGGGCTGGCGTCGCCGCGCAGGTTGACGACGCGCTGCAGCGGGTCGGCTTCTTTCTGGTCACCGGCCATGGCGTGGCGGGCGAGCTGCGCGCGCAGGTACGCGCCCAGGCACGGGCGTTCTTCGCGCTGCCGCCGGAGGTCAAGCAGCGCTACGCCGTCACCGTCGGCGGCCGGGGCTGGCTGCCGCCCGGCGTCGAGGCGAACGGCTACGCCGAGGGCACGCAGACCCCGCCGGACCTGAAGGAGTCCTTCGCGGTGGGCGCGGACCAGCCGACCGGGGACCCGGAGGTCGACGGGTTCTGGTTCCAGCCCAATGTCTACCCGGCCGAGGTGCCGGCGCTGCAGCCCGCTGTCGTGGCCTACCTGGCCCGGATGCGCGAGCTCGCCGACGACCTGCTAGTGCTGTGCGCCGCCGCGCTGGGGCTGGAACGCGACTTCTTCACCCGGCACACCGGGCACGCCACGCACACGATGAACATCAACCGGTACCCGCCGATGACGCTGGCCGGCCCGCCGGAGCCAGGCCAGTTCCGGATCGGCCCGCACACCGATTTCGGCACCGTCACCATCCTCGACCGCGAGCCGGGCCGGGGCGGCCTGCAGGTCTGGACGCAGGAAGACGGCTGGCAGGACGCGCCGTGGCAGCCGGAGGCGTTCACGATCAACACCGGTGACCTGCTAGCCCGGTGGAGCGGCAGCCGGTGGACATCCAACCGGCACCGCGTGCTCCCGCCGCAGGCGCAGGCCCCCGACGAGGACCTGGTCTCGCTGGTCTACTTCTACGAGGCCGACCACGACGCGGTGATCGAGTCCCTGCGGCCGCCGGTCGGCAGGCCCAACGACTATGCGCCGGTCGTGTCCGCCCAGTTCCTCAAGGAGCGCCTGGACGCGATCACCATCGGCTAGCCGGACAGCGCGGCCAGGCGGACAGCGCGGCTAGGCGGTCAGCGTGTCGAGCCGCCGCAGGATGACGCCCTCGCGCAGCGCCCACGGGCAGATTTCCAGCTGGCCGAGCTCGAACAGGTCCATCGCGGCGTCTGCCACGATCGCGCCGGCCGCTAGCTGCGGGGCCCGGCCGCGGGACACGCCGGGGATCTGGGCCCGCTCGGCCGCTGAGGTCCTGGCCAGCCGCTGCGCCAGCGCGGTCACGTCGGCGTGCAGCAGCCGCCGCCGCACGTAAGGCCCCTCGCTGGACGGCGCCGCACCCGCGATCCGGGCCAGCTGGCGGAACGTCTTGGAGGTCGCCACCACGTGATCGGGCCGGCCGTCCCGCAGCACCGTCCCGGCGGTCGCGGCGATCTCCGCCCGGACGTGCTTGCGCAGCTGCCGCGCCTCCTCCGGGTCGGGCGGGTCACCGGTCAGCCAGTCCCGGGTCAGCCGGCCGGCGCCGAGCGGGAGGGACACCGCGACTCCTGGTTCCTCGTCCACGCCGGAGGCGATCTCCAGCGATCCGCCGCCGATGTCGAGCATCAGCAGCCGGCCGGACGACCAGCCGAACCACCGCCGGGCGGCCAGGAACGTCAGCCGCGACTCATCCTGGCCAGGCAGCACCCGGATGCTGACCTGGGTCTGCTCCTCGATCCAGGCGAGTATCTCGTCGCCGTTGTCGGCGTCGCGCACCGCCGAGGTGGCGAACGCCAGCACCTCCTGCACGCCCTTGTCCTCGGCAATCCGCAGCGCCTCGTCGACGAACTCGCGCAGCTGCTGGGCGCACTTCTGAGTCAGCCGGTTCTGGCTGTCCAGGTGGCCGAGCAGCCGCAGCTCGGCTTTGTGCGAGTACGCCGGCTGCGGCCGAGCGCCCAGGTGCGCGTCGACCACGAGCAGGTGCACGGTATTGGATCCGACGTCAAGCACGCCCAGTCGCATACTCTGACGCTACTGCGGCTCATGGCCGACCGCAGTACCGGTTCCGCCGCGGTCTGCGGCCCGGACCCCCAGGAGACGCTCATGACCGGCGCATCGCGCGGCAGCGTCCGGATCGAGCCCGGCCGCAAGCGGGTGCGCGCCTACCTGGGCGGCGACCTCGCCGCCGATACCCGCGCGCCGGTGCTGGTCTGGGAGCGGCCGTACTACCCGACGTACTACTTCCCGGCCGCGGACGTGCGCGCCACGCTGATCCCGGCGGGCGAGACGCAGCATTCGCCCAGCCGCGGCGACGGCGAGGTCCTGCACGTGCGCACCGCCAGGTCGACCGCGCCGCGGGCCGGCCTGCGATACCCGGAATCCCCGCTGCAGCCGCTGCGCGGCCTGGTCCGGCTGGACTGGGCGGCAATGACCGAGTGGCTGGAGGAAGACGAGCCGGTCTACGTGCACCCGCGGGACCCCTACACCCGGGTGGACATCCTGGCCAGCTCCCGGAACGTGCGGGTTGAGCTGGACGGCGTCACGGTGGCACAGTCCGGCCAGCCGCGGATCCTGTTCGAGACCGGCCTGCCGCCGCGCTACTACCTCCCGCTGGCCGACGTCACGCTGGAGCTGCTGCGGCCCTCGGCGACCACGTCGCACTGCCCGTACAAGGGCACCGCGAGCTACTGGTCGGTGGACACTGGCACGGCCGTGCATGCCGACATCGCCTGGATGTACCGGTCGCCGCTGCCGGAGAGCCAGAAGATCGCCGGGCTGGTGTGCTTCTACGACGAGAAAGCCGACGTGTACCTGGACGGCGAGCGGCAGGACCGGCCCCGGACTCATTTCAGCTGAGCCGGACTCATTTTCAGCTGAGCCGGAGCCATTTCAGCGGGGCCGGTCCCGGCACTCGCGCCGGCCCGCCAGCGTCCCGCGCCTGGCCGGCCGGGGCCCCTTCCGGCCGGTCAGGCCGCCGGGTGGTCGAGATCGTCGATCCGGGCCTGCGACGGCCCGCGGCGGGCGCTGATCGCCGCGGCGGCCGACTCGGCCTCGCGCAGCACCCGCAGGATGTTGCCGCTGGCCAGCCGGGCGAGATCGGCCTGCATCCAGCCGCGGCCGCGCAGCTCCGCCAGCAGCGCCGGGTAGCACGAGACGTCGTGCAGGCCCGCGGGCAGCCGGTCGGTGCCGTCGTAGTCACCGCCGAGGCCGACGTGCGCCGGCCCGGCGACCTGCCGCACATGGTCGACGTGATCGGCGACCTCGGCGATCGACGCGGCCGGCGGCGGGTGCGCGGCGACCCAGTCGGCGGCGGCACCCGGCCGGCTGGACAGGTCCCGGTAGTCGAGGCCGTGCCGCTGCATCTCGGCGACGACCTCGCGGCCGAACGGAGTCAGCCCGCCGGCGGCCGGCTCGTCGGTCGCCGAGTCGGCCCAGGGAACGTTGCGGTTGTGGGTGAGAGTCAGGTACCGGACCCCGAGCGCGTGCAGGCTCCGCAGCACCGCCAGTGAGCAGGCAATCGAGTGGCCGC
>JBKQSL010000051.1:0-3532 GCA_052143655.1 Streptosporangiaceae bacterium
TACCCGGCCAGGAACCCGGCTAAGGCCAGCCGCTCGGTGTTGCTGAACACCGGCGTCACCGGGACGAGAGCAGCGGACGAGGGAGTGGTGGCCATCAGGCACCTCCGAGGACTCAGGCTGAGACCCCGCAAGCTGGGCCACCCGAGGCCCCAGCAAGACGATGAGAACCCCACGTTAAGCCGGTCACGACAGTTACGCCAGGTCACAGCCCTGGCGGGCCGCCGAAGTCGGTTCACAGCGCCCGAGCGCCGATACGCTGCTTCAGCGGAAACGCAGACAGAGGTATCGGATGAGGCGCGGATTATCTGTTCTGGCGCGCTGGTTCGTTCTTGCCCGGACTCGGACCCGCGTTCGCGGGGCTCAGCCTACGTGGCAGGCAGGCCTGTCCCGGTCTCAAGGAGGGTCTTCAGACTCGACAGCACGGCGGGCCAGCCCTCTGAGATGGCCTGTAGGACGCGACTCCCGGGCGAGAAGCCGTCGTGGGTGACCGTCAGCTTTACGACGCCCCGCCCGACGTCTTCCATGTCGTAGGTTACCTTTGAGCGTGGCTCGGCTCGCCAGGCCTCAGCGGTTGCTTCGTCCATGCCGACCTCGACGGCCCACCCGGGTGTGAACGTATGCCAGGTGTAGGACAGTCGGCGGCAGAGATCGGATTCGAGGATCACCTGTTCGGGGTCGCTCACGACGAGCCCGACATCTTTGTGTTCCAGGTCCCAGGTCGAGCCCTTCTTCCAACCCGAACGGAAGGTCTTCGGGCCGGCCATTTGGTGCCGCCAGTAGCGCTTCGTCATGGCCGGGTCGGTGAGGCCCCGCCAGACCTGTTCGGGCGCGGCGTGGATGTATGTCGTGTAGGTAAAGGTGGTCATCTGGTCAGTGCGTGCAGCCATTGCCTTGTCTCCAGTGGCCGAGTTGCCAGCTGTGCATAACCCTTGAGACCTTCATTCCCCGACCGACTCGTATATGAGGTGGACGAGGTCACCGACGGTCTCGGTCTTGACGAGGCGGATGAGCTTTTGTCGCTAGTCCCGCCGAAGAGGCGCTCGCCGGCGCCGAGCACGACCGGGTAGACCATCAGCCGCATCTCGTCGACGAGGTCGTGTTCGATTAGGGCCCGAGCGAGCTGGAAGCTGGCGGCTATGACGATTTCCCCGCCGAGCCTTTTCTTCAGCTTCGAGACCTCGGTCACGACGTCGCCCTTGAGGACCGTGGTGTTGTTCCATTCCGGATTCTCGAGCGTGGAGGACACCACGTACTTGGGCATGCTGTTGAGCCGGTGGGCCAGCTCGCCGTTCCGGAATGGCCACCGAGCGGCCAGGAACTCGTAGCTCCGCCGGCCTAGCAGCTGGGCCTCGGCAGCCAGTGCCTCATCGAGCAGGATCCTGGCTGCCTGTTCGCGACCTCGGTCGCCGACGCGACCGACCCAGCCGCCGCGGCTGAAGCCCTCGTCGCCGACGGGGTCCTGGATGACCCCGTCGAGCGAAACGTTCTCGCTGATGACGATCTTTCCCACCGCAGTCCTCGCTTTCGCCGGCGCTGAGAGTCCCGGATCAGGTTCCCTGCGCCCAGGGCCTTAGTTGGTGTTGGGCTCGCCGTGGCCAGTCGTGATCAGCCGCCGGAGGCTGTTGTTGATGTAGAAGCCCCAGGCGCTCGAGCACTTGTCGTAGCACTGGAAAGCCGGGACGAGCCCCAGGTGGGTGAACCGCACTTCGGTTTGCTCGCCTTGCTGCGCCACCTCGAAGATGACCTCCGAGCCCGTCCACTCCTTCGGATCTGCGGTGAAGTTGAGATAGGCGTCGAGCACTTGCCAGACCACTTTCTTATCCGGGATGAACTCGGTGATCCGCTGCTTGCTGTAGTGAACGTCCTGGTAGCGGTAGGTGAACTCGGCGCCTGGTTCGTCAGTGGCTCCCTCGATCTGTCCCGACCACCAGCCCCGGACGTTGGCGATGGCGGCGAATGCCTCCTCGGGGCTCTGATCGACCAGGAAGGCGGTGCTGAAGCTATGACTTGTCATGTCTCCGGTCCTCCGATGCGGTTGCGTCACACTACTAGAGGCAGGCTAACAGGGGTGGTCGCATGATGCAACCAGTAGGGGTACGATCGTGCTGTGCTCGGTAATAGCTACGAGGGCCAGGTCTGCTCGGCGGCCCGCTCGCTCGAGGTGGTGGGTGAGCGCTGGAGCCTGCTGATCGTCCGGGACGCGCTGTTCGGCGGCGTGACCCGCTTCAACGACTTCGCCCGGCGCCTCGGCCTCGCCAGGAACATCCTCGCTGCCCGGCTCGAAGGTTTCGTCGAAGCGGGGGTCATGGAGCGCTTCTCCTCCGAAGGCTCGGCCCACCAGGAGTACCGCCTGACGGACAAGGGCCGAGATCTCGCCCCCGTGATCATTGCCCTGACCGGCTGGGGGGATCGCTGGGCGGCGCCAAACGGGCGCCCGATCATCTACCGCCACGCCGATTGCGGTGGCGAAGTTGAGCAGCAGCTCGTGTGCAGCGAATGCCGCATGGTCCTCGACCATGACCAGGTCGGTGTTGAGCTCGGCCCTGGAATCACTGGCGCTGCGTGATGCCGGGACCCCGATGAGGCCGGCCACCTGCCCGTAACAACCACCGGGCCGTATTCAGTTTCCTGCACTCCAGCCGCGATGCCCTCAAGCCTGAAGGAATCATGCTGTCATTGGCGACCCACATGGGGTTGGTCCCATCCTGATCTCGCCGCGCCAGAACATTCAATACGCGCCAGACGCTGAGGAATAAGGCAGCCAGTCCGAAGCGAGCATATCGGCGGATCGCGCGCCGGCAGGTGCGGCCGCTGAGCGGCGGCGGCGTTCTGTCCTATGGCCGGGATATGCCTGCCAGGAAGCAGCCCGCGCCCGGGGAAGCAGTGACCGCCCGCCAGATCGTGCTGGACGGCCTTGCCCGCGACGCTGACATCTCCCAGCTGGTGCGCGAGCTTGCGCCCCTGCACCCGCGGGACAGCACCTTTCCCGGCGAGGTGCTCCTCCACCTCGCGGCGGAGGCACTGGACTGGTGCAAAGCCAGCCGGGCCGACCCGCTGCCCCTGGAGCGGCTAGCTGAGCGGTTCTTGCCCGAGACCACCTTCCGCGGCCGGCAGAACAAAAAGCTTCAGTACGCCGTGCTGGCCGCGGCAGCCCTCCACGGCGGCGCCGAACCAGGCCTGCTGGAGGAGGTCGCCTGGTGGCAGGCCGACGACTTCTGGCAGTACGCCCTGTTCGCGGCGATCGCCTGCATCCGCGCCGCAGCCAGCCGGGCGGGCGTGCCGGTGCACCAGGCATGCCAGGACCTGGGCAAGCGCGCCGGGGCACAGCCCCGGCCGACCATGCCATGACACCCACTTCGGGACGCAGTTGAAGCGGTCATCCGACGGCAGAGCAGCCGATCATAACGGCGGCTACGTGCGCGCCTCCACCATGGACAGCAATCACACGAAGTTATCGCGCTGTCCGCCACCGGGCATCTCGGCATGGCCGCCTGGGCAGGTTCAACTGACCGTCGTAAAGCAGTCGCGCCTA
>JBKQSL010000052.1:0-16376 GCA_052143655.1 Streptosporangiaceae bacterium
CGGTACCTGGCCGCCGGGCCTGGAGCGCAGCCGCGGCGGCAGGCACGATCGTGCCGAGGGCGGACCCGAAGGCGGCCAGCCGCACCCGCTCGTCGCGCAGCCCGACGTGCGCGGCCAGTTCGGCCTCGGCGGAGTCGAGCCGGCCGATGATCTCCGCCGCGCGCTCGGCGAGCAGCCGGCCGGCCTCGGTCAGCTGCACGCTCCGGCCGGACCGCTGCAGCAGCTGGGCGCCGGTCTCGGCCTCCAGCCGGGCGATGTGATGGCTGACCGATGGCTGGGCGTAGTTCAGCGCCCTGGCCGCGGCGGTCACTGAGCCGTGCCGGGCCACCGCGACGAGGACGCGCAGCCTGGTCAGGTCCAGCATGGACTAACTATAGGTTCGATCGATCGGCTGCGTTCGCAGCCGCGAACCGGTCTATCGCCGCAGCTGGCGCGGGGTTTACGAGCCGGGCCGTTACTCGGCCGCAGTCACGAGGCAGGCGCGCCCGCGCCCGGCTCCCGGCCCTCCAGCAGCGGCGACTGCGGCAGCCGCGGCCCGGCCGCGCCCGGCCCGGCCGCCTGCGCCGCGGCCCGCCGGCGCCGCCAGGCGATCCCCGACAGCGCCTCGAGCACCACCCGGTTGGCCAGGTAGGCGGTTACTTCCGCATGATCGTAGGGCGGCGCCACCTCCACGACGTCGATCCCGGCAACCGGCAGTTCCATCGCGATGCGGCGGACCGCGTCCAGCAGCTGCCGGCTGGTCAGCCCGCCGGGCTCAGGGGTGCCGGTGCCCGGGGCCATCCCCGGGTCGACGACATCGACGTCCACCGACAGGAAGACGCCATCACAGCCGTCGGTCGCGATCCCGAACGCCTCGGTCAGGCAGTCGTCCAGGCCGCGGGCGACCACCTCGGTCATCTCGTAGCTGCGCATCCGCTGGCCGGCCATCCATTCCAGCGTCTCCGGCTCGGGCCAGTAGCCGCGCAAGCCGATCTGCAGGAAACGGTCGCCGCGCACCGCGCCGGACTCGATCAGCCGCCGCATCGGCGTGCCGTGCCCGTGCAGCGACCCGAACTGGGTGTCGCCGGTGTCGGCGTGCGCATCGAAGTGGATCATCGATACCCGGCCCCAGCCCACGTGCCGGGCCACGCCGGTGGCGTCCGGCAGCGCGATCGTATGGTCGCCGCCGAGCACCACGGGGATGGCGCCGGCCCGGCAGGCCCGGTGCACCGCTTCCTCCAGCCGGCGCAGCGACAGCTCGGTGTCGCCGGAGGGCATCTCCACGTCGCCCGCGTCGGCCACGACCATCTCGGCCAGCGGGTCCACGCCGAGGGCCAGATGCGGCCGCGACCCGTCGTGCGGGAGGTAGTCGGTGCTGCGGATCGCCTGCGGCCCGAACCGGGCACCGGGCCGGTGCGAGGTCCCGCCGTCGAACGGCGCTCCGATGATCATGATGTCGGTGCCCGGCCAGGAGGCCGGGACCGCCAGGTCGGCGCGGCGCACGCCGAGAAATGTCACGTCGGGTCCGTACATCCCGCCCAGTCGAGTCATGCCCGTTCCTCCTGCAGGCAGCGGCCTTCTGCAGGCGACCATATCCCGCCCGGCGGCCAGCCGCCGGCCTGCTGGACTCGCAGCCGGCCCGGCAGACAGCAAAACCTGGCCCAGGTCAAGCCCGCGGGCTCGCTGGGCGTCTCCTCAGGCTGACGGGGCGGCAACCGGGTTCTCCGCGCGGGTCGACCCTTCCGCCCTGGGCTGGACCACCGAGGCCTACGTGGAGCTGTACTGCCGGGGCCGTACCTCGCCGGCCGATATCGCCGCCGCGGTGAGCCGCTTCCCGGAGATCACCAGCGCCTGCACCATCACGGGCGAGGCTGACGCGCTGCTGCACATCAGGGCCGCGGACGTGCGCCACTTCGAGCAGGTGGTGGAGCGCATCAGCGCCGAGCCGTTCGTGGTCCGCACGAAGAGCGTCATCGTGCTGTCCCGGCTGGTCAGCCGGCCGGACGTGCCCGGCCCCGAGGCCGGCGGCCGGGCCGGATCTGACTGACCGGCGGATTCGCCCCGGTCCGATCCGCTACAGTCGCAGGCATGTCCGAGCGCGACATCCACGCACGGGGCGGCGCCGATCAGCCATCTGGCCAGGGGCTGCCGACCACCACCGGCGAGTTCCGGGCCACGCCCGACATCTCGGCCAGCACCGCGCAGTTCCGCGCGTTCGCGGCCGGGCCGGAGGGCGAGCACGCCTGGTCCATGCGCGCTTCCGGCCGGAATGTCCTTGCGCTGACCGCGGCCATCATCGCCGTGGTCATCGTGCTGATCGTGCTGGCCTTCGTGGTCCTCGGCCACTGACGCCCGGCCGCGCCCCGGCCTGACCGGTGACCTGGCCGGAAACGCCGGAAACTGAGTACGCGTGCCTCTTGCCCGAAGGCCCCCGCCGCGTGCTACAGAAGTGGCCATGACCGCTGCCGGGGATGAGGAGCGCCATCGGCTTACGGCGCTGGAGGGCCTGGCGGCCCTCTCGCTCGACGCGCTGTCATCTGTCGCCTACGGCCCCGAGGCCATCGTCCTGGTCCTGGGCGCGGCCGGGACCGTCGGCCTCGGATTCACGCTTCCGGTCACCATCGCCATCGTGGTGCTGCTGACCGTCCTGGTGGTGTCCTACCGCCAGGTCATCGCTGCTTTCCCCGGCGGCGGCGGCGCCTACGCCGTGGCCGGCCGGCATCTGGGCACGATGCCCAGCCTGATCGCGGCCGCGTCACTGATCGTCGACTACGTGCTGAACGCCGCGGTCGGCGTCTCCGCCGGGGTCGCGGCGCTGACCTCGGCGTTCCCGGCGCTGTACGACAGCCGGGTGTGGCTGTGCCTGCTGGTGCTGGCGCTGATCACCGCCGGGAACCTGTGGGGCGTGGCCGAATCGGCCCGGCTGCTCATCGTGCCGACGCTGGCGTTCATCGCCGGGATGGCCGCGGTGATCGTCGGCGGGCTGCTGCGCTCCCACCCGGTGGTCCCGGTGGTGCACAACACGGTGCAGACGATTCAGCTGGTCGGGATCCTGCTGCTGCTGAAGGCGTTTGCCTCCGGCTGCTCGGCGCTGACCGGGGTGGAGGCGATCGCCAACGCGGTGCCCGCCTTCCGGGTGCCGCGCGCGCGGCGGGCCCAGCGCACCGAGGTGGGCCTCGGCGTGATCCTCGGCGTGATGCTGATCGGCCTGGCCGTCCTGATCAACAGGTTCGGCGCCACCTATTCGCCCAGCGTGACGGTGCTGGCTCAGCTGACCGGAGCGGCGCTGGGCCATGGCGCGGTGTTCTACGGGATCCAGCTGCTCACCACGGTGGTGCTGGCGCTGGCCGCCAACACATCGTTCGGCGGCTTGCCCGTGCTCGCCTCGCTGCTGGCAAGGGACAACTTCCTGCCGCACCTGTTCTGGCTGCGAGCCGACCGGCAGGTGCACCGGTACGGCGTGATCGTCCTGGCCGTCGCGGCGGCGGCGCTGCTGGTGGTGTCGCAGGGCAACACCCAGGCGCTGGTCCCGATGTTCGCGATCGGCGTGTTCGTCGGGTTCACGCTGTCCCAGGCGGGCATGGTCCGGCACTGGCGCGGCGAGCGCGGCAAGGGCTGGGCGGGCCGGGCGGTCATCAACGGCGTCGGCGCGGTGTTCACCGCGGCCGCGCTGGTGATCGAGCTGGTCAGCAAGTTCACTGCGGGCGGCTGGCTGGTCGTGGTCGTGATCCCGCTGCTGGTGCTGATGTTCGTCCGGGTGCATGCCATCTACCAGCGGATCGGCGCGCAGCTGCACATGGGCGAGCAGCCGCCGCCGCCGCGACCGCGCAGCTCGCTGGTCGTCGTCCCGGTCGGCGGCATGTCGCTGCTGACCGGGGAGGCCATCTCGGCGGCGCTGTCGATGGCCGACCAGGTCATCGCGGTGACCGTCTGCTACGCCGATCCCGACAGCGAGCGCGCCGACGCCGAGTTCCGCGGCCGGTGGGCGGACTGGCATCCGAACGTCCCGCTGGTCACGGTGCGCGCCCAGCGCCGGTCACTCGGCCCGGCCATCACCTCCTACCTGCGGGAGCTGGAGACCTCCGACCAGTACCGCCGGCTCGTGGTGCTGATCCCCGAGGTGATGCCGGCCCGGCGCTGGCAGGCGATCCTGCACAACCAGCGTGGCTTCGTGCTGGAGCGGGCGATCCAGCGGGGCACGGTCAACGTCGTCATCTGCCGCTTGCGCTACCGGCTGTCGGCAGTGGCCGGCTCGCAGCTGGCCGGCTCGGTACCGGGCGGCGCCGATCCCGGCGAATGATCACGCCCTGCCCGGCGGCGCCGGGCGGGCACCTGCGTCCGGACGGGGGCGGCGCCGGTTTCAGTCCTGCCGGGCACCTGCAGGCCCGGGCGGCGCGGGCCTGCTGCGGCGCGCGGCCGTGCTCAGAACGACCCGCCGACCTGATCCCAGGGCGTCCAGCCGGAGCCCGAGTAGGCCGACGCGACGATGGCGTGGCCGGCCAGTGCCGCGACCTCCGCGCTGCCGCCGGGATTCAGCCAGCTGGCCGGGCTGCCGTCAATGGTGCCGCCGATCGGCGCCAGACCGGACCAGCTCGCCGTGGCCGTCCGGCCCTGCTGCACAGTCAGCCCGGCCCGGCCGTCGGCCAGCTGGGCCACCACGGCAACCCGGCCGCCGGGCCAGGTGGTGGCGGCAGGCGAGTTCCTGACCTTCGTGGCCCTGGTGGCCCCGGTCAGTGCGGGGCCCCAGGTCCACCGGCCGCCGGCCGGGCCCTGCCATGCGTGCAGGAGGCGGCCGGACGCCGCTGCGAACACCTCCGTCTGCCCGGTCCCGTCGACAGCCACCGCAGGCAGCCCGGTGAGCCCGGCCGGGCTGTGGCCCGCCGCCGCCCAGGCGGTCCACGACAGCCCGCCGGCGGCGGTTACCGAGCCGGTCATGACGGCCAGGGTCCGGGAGGTCGTGATGCAGAACACCGCCACCCGGTGCCGGGCGGTCAGATGCGCGACAGGCGAGCTGGCGCAGCTGCCGCCCATCGGCCGCCACCGGGTCCAGCTGCGGTTGGCGTCCGGCCGGACCTGGCGGGCGACTGAGACCGCCCCGTCCGCGCCGGTCACCAGCACGGCGACCGCGCCGCCGGGCAGCTGCACGGCCGCTGGGCCGCCGGTCACCGCTGCGGGCGCGCTGGCGGTGCGCAGCGGGCCGCCCCACTGCCAGCCGCCCGGCGCGTGGCGCTGCTGCCAGGCCACCCGGATGTGGCCCGCCGAATTGCGGGCGACGAGGACCAGTCGCCCGTCGGAATCCGCCGCCACTGCCGGGTTGCCGGCGAACCCCGCCGGGGAACGACCGACGGCGCCGACCTGTGACCACAAGGCACTCCCGAGCGGGTGCTGGTAGGAGTGCAGCAGGGTGCCGGTGGCGCTGCGGGCGAACCACTCGGCGGCGCCGTTGGCGTTGATCCCGACCGCAATGCGGAAGCCGGCGTGGCCGCGGGCGGGCGCCGGCGCCGCCGGCCCGGCCAGGCTCACGTCCAGCTGGTCGTTGTCGATGTCCAGGGTGGTGCCGCCCCAGGTTTCCTCGTGGCCGCCGGAGTACTGATGGATCCGGTGATGGTCGAGCCACCTGCGCGACGGCATGTAGGGGCTGGTGGTGGTGGCCTGGCCGTCCCAGTCGGCGTAGGCGATCACGTCCGGCTCGGTCATGGTGCCGGCCGCGCTGATCAGGTCACCGATGTTGGAGAAGGACTCGTAGACCCCGGCCTCGTAGCCCCGGGCGTGCAGGCCGGTGTCCCAGGCGCTCAGGAACCGGACGACCTCGTGCCCGCAGCCGCCGTAGGCCTCCATGTCGTAGATCAGCGGGGTGCCTGCCGGGATGCCAAGGTTCTGCGCCTGGGCGGCGGCATCGGCGGCGGCCGCCCGCCCCTGCGCGGCGGCGCTGCCGCTGCTGATCAGCGCGTCCCCGGAGGCCAGCACGCAGGACGCCTGCAGGCCCGCGTAGAACGGGAAGTAATGCCAGCCCTTGGCCTGGATTGCGGAGATCCAGGCGGCGGTCAGGTTGGACTGGGCGCAGGCCCGGTTGATGCCGCCTATGTAGATCCCGATGGCCCGGTACGGCGATGCCAGCCAGCTGGCCAGGGCGGATGCCGACGGGGCGGCACAGGTATCGAAGCCGGGCCCGGCATACGTGCCCTGCGCGGCGCGGGCGGCGAGGGGAGCGGGCCGGGCCAGCAGGGCGGCACGCGCGGGTGAGGTGGCCCGTGATCCTGGGGTGACCGTGATGCTGGCGCCGATCCGCTCGGCCAGCGCCCGGTCGTGCCCGTAGGACAGGTCCACCTCGGCCCCGGCCGCGGGGATGACGTCGGTGATCGTGTGGGTGACCGCGGAGTCGGGGTTGGTCCGCGCCCGCTGCCCGCCGATCGTGGCCGGAGCCGTCGCCAGCCGGACGCCGGGACTCCCCGGGCTGGCGGGCTGGATCTGCACGGCCTCGGTCTTGCCGTGCAGGCCGGGCGGGCACGACGGGTCCGGGCCCACCGCCCCGAGATAGACCGCGTGCACGTCGAGACGGGGACAGGCGGCGGGATGCCGGACCAGGCTGACCACCGGCCAGCTTACGGGCGCCCGCAGCCGGATGCCGTGATAGGAGACTGTGCGCCAGCCGGCGGCTGGGGCGGGCGAGGCGGCGGGCCGGGCAGTGTCGGCGAAGACCGGCCCGGCGCAAGCGACTACTAGGCTGCTTACGACAAAGAGCACTACAGCGGCAGATCTTCGAAATCCCATACAGGCATGATGGCGTGCTGCCCGGCCGAAAGGGATAGTTTCTGATAACTCAGAGCATTTATTTTCTCACTTTGAGTCACAGGTGTGGTGTGGTAGTGCAGCTCACCGAGCGGCGTCGTCGGGCTGAAAGCGGTACCCCATGCCTGGCTCGGTCAGCAGCCAGCGCGGCCTGGCCGGGTCGGGCTCGAGCTTGCGGCGCAGCTGCGCCATGTACAGCCGCAGGTTGCCCGCCGCGTCGGCGTACCCGGGGCCCCAGACCGCGGTCAGCAGCTGCCGCTGGCTCATCAGCTTGCCCGGGTTGCGCAGTAGCACCTCGATCAGGTGCCACTCGGTCGGCGTCAGCCGGATGTCCGCGCCGTCGGATGCCCGGACCCGCTTGGCCGCCAGGTCGATGGTCAGCGCGCCCAGCCGGACCTGCGGCAGGTCGCCGTCCCCGGCCGCCCGGCGGCTGACCGCCCGCATCCGGGCCAGCAGCTCGTCCATCCCGAACGGCTTGGTGACGTAGTCGTCCGCGCCGGCGTCGAGCGCGGCGACCTTGTCGGCGCTGTCGGCCCGGCCGGACAGCACGATGATCGGCGCGTCGGTCCAGCCGCGCAGCCCGCCGATGACCTCCACGCCGTCCAGGTCAGGCAGCCCGAGGTCGAGTATCACCAGGTCCGGCGGGTACCTGGCCGCCAGCTCCAGTGCCCGGGCGCCGGTCGCCGCCGCGTGCACCTCGTAGTCGCGCACGCGCAGGTTGATCCGCAGCGCGCGGACGATCTGCGGCTCGTCATCCACGACCAGCACCCGGGTCATGCCACTACCGTGCCACAGTGCGGCTCACCGGGAGCCCATGCTCCCCCGGCCGCCGGCCGGGGCCCGGCCGCCGGCGTCAGGCTGGCCAGCCGCGCCAGGCCTGCTGTCCGCCGCAGAGCCGCCGTCGCCAGGGCCTTCGCCGTCCTGGGTGGCGCCGTCCGCGGTGGCGCCGTCCGCGGTGGCGCCGTCCGCGGCGCCCTGGCCCGCGCCGTCCCGGCCGGCGCTGCCAGGCCGGGGCAGCCCCGGCAGCGTCACCGTCATCGTCAGCCCGCCGCCGGGGGAGTCCTCGGGCTCCAGCGTGCCGCCGAGTGCCTCGGTCAGGCCCCGTGACAGCGCCAGGCCGAGGCCGACGCCGGTGGTGTTGTCGGTGTCGCCCAGCCGCTGGAACGGCACGAATACCTTGTCCCGGTCATGCTCGGGGATGCCGGGGCCGCGATCGATCACGCGCAGCTCGACCCGGCCGCCGAGCGCGCTGGCGGCCAGCACTGGCGGGTGCCCGGCAGGCGAGTACCGCAGCGCGTTGGCGGTCAGGTTGGCGATGACCCGTTCGAGAATCGCCGGGTCCACGCTGACCTCGGGCAGGTCGTGAGGGATCGTGACGACCACCGCCTGGCTGGACGGGCCCAGGTCGTCCAGCGCCCGGGCCACGATGTCAGCCAGGTCGGCCGGCCGCGGGAACACCGCGAGGGCGCCGGCCTGCAGCCGGCTCATATCCAGCAGGTTGTCCACCAGCCGGGCCAGCTTGTCCAGCGACTCGTCCGCGGTAGCCAGCAGCTCGTCGCGGTCCTGAGCGTCCCACTCCACGTCGGCTGAGCGCAGGCTGGTCACCGCGGCCTTGGCCGAGGCCAGCGGGGTGCGCAGGTCGTGGCTCACGGCGGCCAGCAGCGCCGTGCGCATCCGGTCCGCCGCCGCGATCGGCTTGGCCGCCTGCGCCTCGGCGGTCAGGCGCTGCTGTTCCAGCGCCGCGGCGGCATAGGCGGCGAAGGCCCCCAGCACCCGCCGGTCGGTGGCCGGCAGCGGCCGGCCGCGCAGGGCCAGGCAGAGGGCGTCGCCGATCGGCACCTCCACGTCGGCGGCGTCCGGCCGGGTGACCGGGGGCGCGCCTGCGGTCGCGACCTCCGCCCAGCCGCCGGTCGGGCTGCGCGGCCCGGACGGCAGCGCCGGGTCGTGCTCCAGCAGCGTCACCGATTCCATGCCGAACGCCTCACGTACCCGGTCCAGCACGGCCGGCAGCGCCTGCTGGCCGCGCAGCACGCTGCCGGCCGTGGTGGCCAGCATCGCCGACTCGGCGCTGGCCCGGGCGGCCTGCTTGGTGCGCCGGGCGGCATCGTCCACGACCGAGCTGACAACCAGGCCGACGGCCACGAAGACGATCAGCGCCAGGACGTTGTTGGCCTCGGCGATCGTGAACTCGTGCAGCGGCGGGGTGAAGTAGTAATTCAGCAGCAGCGATCCCACGACGGCCTCGACTAGCGCCGGGACAAGCCCGCCCACCAGCGCCACGGCGATGACGGCGAACAGGAACATCAGCACATCGGTGGTCAGGTTCAGCTGGTGCCGCAGCGCGGCCAGCGCCAGGGTCAGCAGCGGGGCCAGGATGACCGCCAGCAGGTACCCGGCCAGCTTGCGGCGCCGCGGCAGCCCGCCCCGGGCGATCGGCAGCCCGCGGCCCCGGCCCATGTGGCCATGCGTGACGATGTGCACGTCGATGTCGCCGGAGTCGTGGATGGTACGCGTGCTGACCCCCGGGCCGGTCAGCAGCGCCAGCAGCCAGTTGCGGCGGCTGGCGCCGAGCACCAGCTGGGTGGCGTTCTCCGCCCGGGCGAACGTCAGCAGCGCCTCCGATACATTGTCGCCCACGACCTGGTGGTAGCTGCCGCCGAGCGATTCGGCCAGCCGTCGCTGCGCGGCCAGCGCCGCGGGGTTGGCCCCCGTCAGCCCGTCGGACTTGGTCACGTGCACGGCCAGCAGGTCGCCGCCGGAAGACCGGGCCGCGATCCGGGCAGCCCGGCGGATCAGCGTCTCGCCCTCCGGGCCGCCAGTCAGCGCGACGACGACGCGCTCGCGTGCCTCCCAGGTATCGGAGATGTCGTGCGCCGCGCGGTAGCGCTGGAGCCCCTCGTCGACCTTGTCGGCGAGCCAGAGCAGCGCCAGCTCGCGCAGCGCCGACAGGTTCCCGGACCGGAAGTAGTTGGTCAGCGCGGCGTCGATCTTCTCGGCCGGGTAGATGTTCCCGTGCGCCATCCGGCGGCGCAGCGCCTCCGGGGTCATGTCGACCAGCTCGACCTGGTCAGCGGCGCGCACGATCGCATCCGGCACCGTCTCGCGCTGCGGCACGCCGGTGATCTTCTCGACGACGTCGTTCAGCGACTCCAGGTGCTGGATGTTGACCGTCGAGATGACGTCGATCCCGGCGTCGAGCAGCTCGGCCACGTCCTCCCAGCGCTTGGCGTTGCGGCTGCCCGGCACGTTGGTGTGCGCGAACTCGTCCACCAGCGCGACCTCGGGCCGGCGGGCCACGATCGCGTCGAGGTCCATCTCCTCGAAGTAGGTGCCGCGGTAGGGCAGCCGCCGCCGGGGGATGATCTCCAGGCCGATGAGCTGCTCGCCGGTGTGCGCCCGGCCGTGCGTCTCGACGAACCCGACGACCACGTCGGTGCCCCGCTCCAGCCGCCGCCGGCCCTCGCCCAGCATGGCGAACGTCTTCCCGACCCCGGCCGCCGAGCCCAGGTAGATCCGCAGCTGGCCGCGGCTGTGCTCGGGCCGGGGGTCGATGTCGGGGTAGTGCTGCGACAGGGCCGCCAGGCTGCCCGGCTCCGGCTGGCCGGCGGTCCCGGCACTGTCGGGCTGCTGTCCGCCGGCTCCCGCCGGGCGGGCGGTAGCCGCCGTAGTCCCCTCAGCTCCGTCGGTGCCCTCGGTCCCCTCGGCCGCCCCGCGGGCGTCGCCGCAGGCCGCGCTCTGCACTGTCGTCATGCTCGTCCCTGCCAGTCTCCCGGGCCTCGCCCGGCGATCAGAGCATATGTACCCCGGGCTGCCGGGCAGGCTGCCGTGCGCGGCGGCTGCCGCCGCGTGCTCACGGCTGGTACCGGTAGCCCAGGCCCGGCTCGGTGACCAGGTGACGCGGCCGGGCCGGGTCGTCTTCCAGCTTGCGGCGCAGGCCGGCCAGCTGGACCCGCAGCCGGTGGGCGCCGCGCTCGGTGCCGGGCGCGGACAGCTCCGCGAGCAGTCGGCGATCGCTGACCAGCTGGCCGGGGTGGTCCAGCAGCACGGCCAGCAGCCGCCACTCGGCTCCCGTGAGCGCCACCGTCTCAGCGCTGTCTTCGCGCCCGGTCACCGACCGGCTGGCCAGGTCGATGCGCCAGCGGCCGAGCGGCACCGGGTCGGGCGGGCCGCCGCCCGCGTCCCGGCGCAGCGCGGCGCGCAGCCGGGCCAGCAGCTCGCCGGTGTCGAACGGCTTGGTGACGTAGTCGTCCGCGCCGGCGTCCAGGGCGCCGATCTTGTCACCCGAGCCGGCCCGGCCGGACAGCACGATCACCGGGGCCCGGCACCAGCCGCGCAGCTCGCGGATGACCGTGATGCCGTCGATGTCGGGCAGGCCCAGATCGAGCAGGATGGCGTCGGGCGGCTGCTCGGCCGCCGCTGCCAGCGCCTGCTGCCCGGTCGCCGCTGTCGCCACGGCGTACCCGCGGGCCCGCAGCGTGATCCGCAGCGCCCGCAGCAGCGCGGGCTCGTCCTCGGCGACCAGGATGCGGGGGCCGTCGGCCGGGGCCGGGCGCGCGGGCGGGCTGGCTGTCTGCCGCCCGCCCGCGCTCATCGGCTGTCCTAACCCGTGGCCCGGCTCAGACGGGGAACTTCTCATCGAGGGCGATGTTCAGCTTGAGCACGTTCACCTGGGGCTCGCCGAGGAATCCGATCGTGCGGCCCTGGGTGTACGTGCCGACCAGCGCCCGGATTGCGGCCGGGCTGACGTGCCGGGCGGCGGCGACCCGGTCCACCTGGATGGCCGCGTCCTGCGGCGTGATGCTGGGGTCCAGCCCGGAGCCCGAGGCCATGACCGCGTCGGCGGGGATCTGCGAGATCTTCACGTGGTCGAGTGCCGCGATCTGCCGCTGCCGCTGGCGGACCGCCTTGACCAGGACCGCGTTGTCCGGGCCGAGGTTGGAGGCCGAGGAGTACCGCGGGTCGCAGCCGTAGTCGTCCTTGGCCCCGGCCAGGATCGCGTACGACGGCCGCGGCTGGAAGTACTGCGGCAGCGGCTGGCCGGACGCGGTGACGAACTCCTGGCACAGCAGGCTGGAGCCGACCACCTTGCCGTGGTAGCTGACCAGCGAGCCGTTGGCCTGGCGGTGGAAGGCCAGCTGCGCGACGCCGTACATGACCACCGGGTAGATGATCCCGCAGATCACGGTGAACAGGAGCAGGCCGCGCAGCGCCGCGATGTGCTGCCGGACGATGCTGGGAAGACGATTCATGTCAGATCACCGGAGTCCGGGAATGAATTGGATGATGAGGTCGATGGCCTTGATCCCGATGAACGGGATGATCAGCCCGCCGACGCCGTAGATCAGCAGGTTCCTGCGCAGCAGCGACGACGCCGAAGCGGGCCGGTACCGGACACCGCGCAGCGACAGCGGGATCAGCGCGATGATGATCAGCGCGTTGAAGATGATCGCCGAGGTGATCGCCGTCTGCGGGTTGTGCAGGTGCATGATGTTGAGCCTGGCCAGGCCCGGGTACACCGCCTCGAACATGGCGGGGATGATCGCGAAGTACTTGGCCACGTCGTTGGCGATCGAGAACGTGGTCAGCGCGCCGCGGGTAATGAGCAGCTGCTTGCCGATCTCCACGATCTCGATGAGCTTGGTCGGGTTGGAGTCCAGGTCCACCATGTTCCCGGCCTCCTTGGCCGCGGAGGTCCCGGTGTTCATGGCCACCCCGACGTCGGCCTGGGCGAGCGCGGGGGCGTCGTTGGTCCCGTCGCCGGTCATCGCGACTAGCTTGCCGCCCTGCTGCTCCTTCTTGATCAGCGCCATCTTGTCTTCCGGCGTGGCCTCGGCGAGGAAGTCGTCCACGCCTGACTCGTCGGCGATGGCCTTGGCGGTGAGCGGGTTGTCGCCAGTGATCATGACGGTGCGGATGCCCATCTTGCGCATCTCGGCGAACCGCTCGGCGATGCCCTCCTTGACGATGTCCTTGAGGTGGATCACGCCGAGCGCGCGGGCGGTACCGCCGTCGGCGTCGGAGTTCCGCTCGGCGACGACCAGCGGGGTGCCGCCGGCCGAGGAGATTCCGTCGACCAGCGGGCCGAGCTCGTCGGCGGGCGTGCCGCCGTTGACCCGGATCCATTCCCGCACGGCGCTGGATGCGCCCTTGCGGACCTGGCGCCCGCCGGCCAGGTCGATGCCGCTCATCCGGGTCTGCGCGGTGAACTCGACGAACTCCGCGCCCTGCAGTTCGCCCTCGTGCCGCTCGCGCAGCCCGTAGGAGTCCTTGGCCAGCACCACGATGGACCGGCCCTCGGGGGTGTAGTCGGCCATGCTGGACAGCTGGGCCGCGTCCGCCAGCTCGGCAGCGCTGACCCCGTTGACCGGCAGGAACTCGCTGGCCTGGCGGTTGCCGATGGTGATCGTGCCGGTCTTGTCCAGCAGCAGCGTGTTGACGTCGCCTGCTGCCTCGACCGCCCGGCCTGACATGGCCAGCACGTTGCGCTGCACCAGCCGGTCCATTCCGGCGATGCCGATCGCCGACAGCAGCGCGCCGATCGTGGTCGGGATCAGCGCGACCAGCAGCGCGACCAGGATGACCGTGCTCTGCGGCGCCTTGGAGTAGAAGGCCATCGGCTGCAGCGTGATCACGGCGAGCAGGAAGATCACCGTCAGCGAGGCGAGCAGGATATTCAGCGCGATCTCGTTCGGCGTCTTCTGCCGCTTGGCCCCTTCGACCAGGGCGATCATCCGGTCGATGAACGTCTCGCCCGGCTTTGAGGTGATCTTCACGACGATCCGGTCGGACAGCACCCTGGTGCCGCCGGTCACTGCCGAGCGGTCACCGCCCGACTCCCGGATCACCGGGGCGGACTCGCCGGTGATCGCGGACTCGTCGACCGAGGCGACGCCTTCCACAACGTCGCCGTCGCCGGGGATGATCTCGCCGGCCTCGACGATGACATGGTCGCCGAGCTGCAGCCCGGTGCCGGGCACCGCTTCCTCGTGGATGCCGGCCTGGCCCTGCTGCCAGCCCACCAGCCGCCGGGCCACGGTCTCCCGCTTGGTCCGGCGCAGGGTATCGGCCTGTGCCTTGCCGCGGCCCTCGGCCACCGCCTCGGCCAGGTTGGCGAAGACGACGGTGAGCCACAGCCAGACCACGATCGTCCAGTTGAAGACGGTCGGCTTGACGATGGCCGTGCCGGTGGTCAGGGCCGCGCCGACCTCGACCACGAACATGACCGGGTTCTTCAGCTGCACCCGCGGGTCCAGCTTCTTCAGGGCGTCCGGCAGCGAGTGCCAGATCATCTTGGGATCGAGCAGGCCGCCGCCGATCCGGTGCGGCTGGCCGCCGGCCGGCTTCTTGCCCGCGCCGGCCGGGGCGGGTGTCGTGGTCACAGACATCAGTGCAGTCCTTCTGCGAGCGGGCCCAGCGCGAGGGCGGGGAAGTACGTCAGGCCGACGAGGACGAGGATGACGGCGATGAGCATGCCGACGAACAGCGGTGTCCTGGTGTCCAGCGTGCCCGCGCTCGCGGGCACCGGACTCTGCCTGGCCAGCGAGCCGGCCAGGCCGAGGGCGAAGATCTCCGGCGCGAACCTGCCGATCAGCATCACGACGCCGCCGAGCGTGTTGTACCAGGTCGTGTCCGTCGCCAGGCCGGCGAAGGCAGAGCCGTTGTTGTTGGCCATCGAGGCGAACGCGTACATGATCTCGGTCAGCCCGTGCGGCCCCGGGTTGAAGATCGAGCTCTGGCCGATCCTCGTCCCGATGGAGAGCCCGGCGGCGGTGAGGATGATGACCGGCAGCGTGAGGAAGTACAGCGCCGCGTACTTCATCTCGGCGGGCCGGATCTTCTTGCCGATGTACTCCGGCGTCCGGCCGACCATCAGCCCGGCGACGAACACGGTGACGATCGCCAGCACCAGGATGCCGTACATGCCCGCGCCGACGCCGCCGGGGGCGATCTCGCCCATCGCCATGTCGAACAGCGCGATGCCGCCGCCGAACGGGGTCAGCGAGTCGTGGAAGCAGTTCACCGCGCCGGTCGAGGTGACCGTGGTGGACGCCGCGAATATCGAGCAGCCCGCGTCGCCGAACCTGGTTTCCACGCCTTCCATCGCGCCGCGCGCCAGGTGCGGGGCAAGCCCGCCGGCCTGCGCCTGGAAGTAGCTGATGCCGCCGACCGCCGCCAGCCAGATGGTGGCCATGACCGCGACGAGCGCGTAGCCCTGCCGGTTGTCCTTGACCAGCTTGCCGAAGGCGCGCGGCATGGCGAACGGGATCAGCAGGATCAGGAAGATCTCGAACCAGTTGGTGAACGGGTTCGGGTTCTCGAACGGGTGCGCCGAGTTGACGTTCAGCGGGCCGCCGCCGTTGTTGCCCATGTCCTTGATCACCTCTTGCGAGGCAAACGGGCCGCCGACGATGGTCTGATGCGCGCCGGACAGGGTAGTCACCGTGTGATAGGCGGCGAAGTTGTCGATCACTCCGCCGGCCGCGAGGATCAGCCCGCCGATGACCGACAGCGGGAGCAGCAGGCGGAACGTGCAGTGCGTCAGGTCCACCCAGAAGTTCCCGAGCTTGTCGGTCCTGGACCGGGTGAACCCGCGGATCATCGCGAAAGCGACCACGATGCCGACGGCGGCGGACAGGAAGTTCTGGACCGCGAGGCCGCCCATCTGCACCAGGTACGTCATGGTGGTCTCGCCGGCGTAGTTCTGCCAGTTCGTGTTGGTCACGAAGGAGACAGCCGTGTTCCAGGCCACATCCGGCGGGACGTTGGCCATGTGCGGTCCGACAAACTGGAGCAGGTAGTGCTGCAGCCGCTGCATGCCGTACAGGAACAGCACGCTGACTGCGCTGAACGCGAGCATGCTGCGCACGTAGGCGGACCATTTCTGGTCGGCGGCCGGGTCGACCCCGATCACCTTGAAGACGCCGCGCTCCACGCGCCAGTGCTTGTCGGTGGTGAATATGCGGGCCAGGTAGTTGCCAAGCGGCACGTAGCATGCCGCCAGCGCGGCAACGAGCAGGCCGGCCTGCAGCCAGCCCGCGGCGGTGCTACTCATCAGAACCTCTCAGGCAGGACTAGGGCGAGGAACAGGTAGATGGCCAGCCCGATGCCGATAATGAGGCCGATCAGGTTCTCAGGACTCAAAGTGCTCAATCCCCCTCAAGATGAGGAACAGCACGGCGAAAACCACGATCGTCAGGCCGATATAGAGCAGGTCTTGCATGGGCCCTCCTGGGGCTTCACACCTGGGACGAGCCCCAGTGAACCGCGCTGGGCAGGGGAAAGATCGCGTCCATGCGCAACCCATGCGGGCCCGCGATGATCCCTAACAGAATCCATGCGGGCCGGGGGCCGGAGCCTGCCGGGGGGGCTGGGCCGGCTGGAGACGGGCCCGGGATGCGCGCGGGCGGCTATGCCAGGTCGCGCAGGCCGAGTTCGTCGCCGCGGGCGAGCAGTTCGGCCGGGTCGGCGTAGACCCGGTAGGCGCCGGCCCGCTCCAGTTCCTCGCGGCCGTAGCCGCCCGACAGCACGCCGACGCCCAGCGCCCCGGCCCGCCGGGCGGCGAGCATGTCCCAGACGCTGTCCCCGATCACCATGGCGTGCCGCGGCTC
>JBKQSL010000053.1:0-3676 GCA_052143655.1 Streptosporangiaceae bacterium
AGCACGACGACGATGGTCATTGCGGGTTACCTCCGGTTGCGGTGAGCGCGGCCAGGTGCGCGCGTACCTCGGTGGCCTTCGCCTGGCCGACTCCCAGCTCGGCCCGGATACGGCGGATCGCCGGCAGCGTCCCGGCGGCGAGGTCGCCGGCAAACCTGCGCTGCGCTTCGGCCAGGTGCGCGGGCAGCCCGTTACCGGCGCCGTATCCGGCTGTATCCGGCTCAGTAACAGGCCCGGGTACGGGCGGGCCGTCCGCGGCGCGGACGACGGACCGGACCATGCCGAGGGCCATCTCCGCGGCGCCGACGAACGCCACCGCGGGCCACGCCGAGACGACGGCGCCCAGCGGCCCGAACGGCAGGCCGTAGGAGATGTTCGCGCCGACCGTCGCGGAGATGCCCAGCCACAGCATCGCCCGGGCCAGTGCGGGTGCCGGGCGGCCGTTGCGGGCGGCGTGCAGCAGCACCAGCCCGGCCGCCACGATCAGCCCGTCCACCGACAGCGGCAGCAGCCGCGCCGCGGTGCCCGACTGGCCGTGCGCCCGGCCCAGGTCGTAGATGTGGCTGTAGCTGACCACTGCGGCGAACGCGGCCACGGCCAGCACCACGGCCGCGGTCAGCCGCCGGATGGCCCGGTCCCCGGTCATGACGGCCTCACGATCGACAGGCGCGACCGGCGCTCGGCCTCCAGGCCGCGCCGCATCGCGTCCTCCATGTGGCGGATCTCGGCCTCGGTCATCACGCACGCGCCGGCCGGGACCGCCGTCAGGTGCCGGGGCGGCGGCTCACCGCGGCCGGCGATGGACGCGGCGAGCTCGGCTTCCGGGAAGCCGGCCTCGCGGCTGATCATTTCCATGATCACGAAGAGGGCCCGGATCTTCGCCTCCAGGGCGCCTACGCGGTCGGCGAGGGCAGCGTCGGCGGTCATCGGGCACCGCCGATCTGGGGCCGTCCCTGCGTGGCCCTGACCATGAGCGTGAGATAGACGCGCACGCCCGGATCGCGCCGGTTCGGGTACGGCGCCGACCGTTCGGCCGTCCACGGCTCCATCTCGTCTGCCACCGCGGCGCAGTCCTCAGCCGAGCCCATCAGCCGCAGCTTGACCACGCCCGGCGCCTGCCCCGCCCCGGTCACCGGTCGCCCCCGGTGACGATCCGCTCGATGTGCTTGAGCGCGTACTGCAGGTCGTCGCGCCCCCAGTCGAACGCGGCGAGCACCGCCCGGACCTCGGCCAGCTTCCCGGCCTCCGGGCCAGCGCCCTGGCGGCGCTGCAGCCACCGGGTCACGACCAGGCACACATCCCCGGGCATGGCGGCCAGCGCGTCCGCGATCGCGGATTCCCCGTCCGTCGGCTCGGTCACTCCCAGGGCGCCCAGCAGCCGGGTGCGCAGCCACCGGCGCTCCGTCTCGTCGTGCTCGAGGCCGGGATCGCGTCCAGGGGCGGCCTCCGCGGCGCTGCCGGGCTCCAGCTCGGCGAGCAGCAGGCCCAGCACGCACGAGAGGCGGAACGCCCGCGCGGCGTAATCCGGCCGGTCAGCGTCCTGGCGCGACCAGGCGTCGACCTCGCGATTGAAGTCGTCGTTGACGGCCTTCGCCGCGGTGATCCTGGCGGCCAGCTCCGCGCCGGTCACCGGGCACCGTCCAGGTGCCGGTGCGCCCGGCTGGTGGCGATGGCGCTGACCGTGGACGCCGACACGCCGAACTGGGCGGCGATCTGCGCCCGGGTCAGCTCGCTCCAGTCGGCGGCGTCGCGGATCTGCCGGGCCGTCGTGTCGGCGAGCTTCCCGCGCCGGGGCCCGGGCAGGTACTCGTCGTGACAGCCCACGGTGCCCTTGACCAGCTGGTCCACCAGGTCGGCCTCCCATGAGCCGGGGCGGCCGGCGGTCAGCTCGCCGCTGCCGCCCAGCTGGCCGGCCACGTCGGCCAGCACCCCGGCCAGCCAGCCGGCGAAGTCGCCGTCATCCCGGGCCGCGGCGATCAGGGCGGCCACCGCCCGGTCCCGGTAGCCGCTCATGCCGCACGCTCCGGGATGACCTGCCAGCGGGTGATGATCATGACCGCGGAGACCGCCTCGCCGACGCCGGCCTTGCTCACCAGGCCGGCCCGGCAGGCGTCCAGCCACCTCTGCACGTGGTCGGCTCGCGGGCGCTCCTGGCACGCACGGCCGGGGGGCGCCCAGCACAGTGAGCACCGGACGGCGCGCACCGCTTCAGCAGGCGCTTCCTGAGCGATGATGTGGGTCATGTCCTGTCCTCTCTTAGCGGGGATGGGGTCTAGGGCCGCCGCAGCGCTCCAACGCAGCGGCGGCCCGCCCTTAAGCGGGCATGGCAGAAACCGGGCGGCCGGGATGAGCGCCCGTGATGCTTCGGGTGATGCTGCCGCCGATGTATCCGGGTGGATCCGGGTGCTACGCGCGCACGATCGGCAACGCGGTACGGCAGGCAGTTGCCGAGGTCAGATGCTCTCTGGTGTCCTTCGGTGCTCCCTTGAGCCCCGGAGTTCAAGTCCCCCCTCGGACACACCATTTGTACATATCCGGCTGATTGCGGGCACAGCAGAGCGTCGCCTGGGCCCAGGCTTTCGCGTGGACCGGGCGATTCAGCCCGCTGACCTGCCTTCCTCCCTTCTCTGCGCGTTCTTCGGTTCGTGGGCGCGGGGCCCTGGAGGGTTAGCTTGCGCGGTCGATGATGGCTGTCACGGCTTCAGCGGTGCCTGCCTGCAGGGTCCCGGTCCGCGGGTCGTAGGCGGGTCCGGCTCCAGCCGTCAGGCACGCCGCCCCCACGCCGCGTGCGCCCGGTTGGGGTGCGGGCCCGCATCCGCCAGCAGGTACCCATACGGCGGCCGGCCACCCAGGTACCGGCCCTGGTCGCGGGTCTGGGCCGCCATCGCCGTGCGGACCCGGATCCGGGTCCGGATGATCTCCCGCTTCGACTGGAGCCCCAGCGCGGTCATCGTCTCCTCGTGCCCTTCGGCCTGGAAGTCGACTAGGCCGCCGGCTTCCGGCATCCACAGTTGCACGCCGTAATGCTCAAACAATGGCGCCATCAGCGCGTACTGGCTGCCGTAGAACGCCCGCTCATACTCCCCCACCACGATCGCGTCGAGGTGGGGAGGACAGCGGGAACGGTTCAGGCTCTGCTGGTGCGCGGTTACCGGATTTCGTAGGTGCCGTCGAGTCGGGCGCGTGCGATGACATGTCCGGCCATGGCGTGGAGTGCATCGGCGAGCGTGAACTTGTCGGGCAGGTCGAGCTGGTGGTCCAGGGCGAAGAGTTGGAAGACGTAGGAGTGTGGTCCGTGCGAGCGCGGGGGCCTGGGGCCGGCCCAGCCGCGGTGGCCGAGGGCGCCTTTGCCGTGTTTGAGCCCGCTGATCGGGCTGGGGCCGGTGAGGTCGTTCTCGGGAATGCCGCTTAGCGATGGGTCGATGCCGAGCGTGAGCGCATGGGTGGCGGGTTTCCCGAGGGGGACGTCGGGGTCTTGCACGATGAGCACGAGTTCCGCGGTTTCGGCTGGCGGCGTTGTCCAGGCGAGGGCGGGTGAAATGTTGGCCCCGAAGAGCCTGCCGCGGTATCGCTCGGGGATGGGGGTGCCGTGGTCGAAGGCGGGGCTGGTGAGGGTGAAGTTCTCGGGTGCTTGCAGGTCGGGACGTGCCCAGACGAGCGTGTGGTGTCCGGCGTG
>JBKQSL010000054.1:0-13840 GCA_052143655.1 Streptosporangiaceae bacterium
GCGCGGTGACGTGCGGCACGTGCGAGCAGACTTCCCGGACATGCAGCACGGTGGCAACCGAGGTGTTCTGCCGGAAGCTCACGTTCACCCAGGTCTGCGACAGTGACGCGGCCATCTGCCCGCAGCCGGTCAGGACCGCTGCCGCCAGGCCGGCCGAGGCGGCCGCCACAGCCGCCACGCCACGGGCCCGTCGGCGCCGTGGCGGCGGGAAGACGGCGCGCTGCGCGGGTGAGGACGTGGCCACGGCATCAGCTTACGTGCGGCGCGGCTGCGGGGTGCGGGCGAGCGCAGGCTCGCCGAGCGGGAGGCCGGCCGGCCGGCGGTCCTGAGCCTGAACACCGGCGTCCGCGCCGGCCCGGCGTTTCCCGACTTATGATGCTCTGGCCAGGTCATGGCAGGTGACCAGGCACTCAGCGCACATCAGAGGCAAATATCGGTGCCCATGCCAGCCCGCCCGCACATCCTGGTCATCAACGGCCGCAAGGTACACCAGCCGGTGTTCGTCATCGGCGGGCCGCACTCCGGCACGTACCTGCTCGGCCGCGCGCTCAAGCAGTCGGCGGGATTCCACGTCACCATCGGCCAGCCTGGCGTGGCCTCCGTGGTGTACGCGTTCGCGCGCAACCCGTCGATCCCGCGCGGCCGGGACGCGGCAGCCGCAGCCGTGCTGCGGGACGCGCTGGCCCAGGCCTGGCAGCAGACCGGGCGGAGCTGCCAGGACTGCTCGCCGCAGTGCCGGGCCGCCGGCGGGCTCACCGGGCCGGGATCGTGCGTGGCCGGGCAGGACGTCGCCCGCTACGGCGATGCCAGCCCGGACCTGATGTACTGCGCCGAATCCCTGGTCGACGCGTTCAAAGACGCCCGCCTGGTGCAGGTCATCCGGGACGGCCGGGACGTCGTGGCGGCGATGCTCGCCGACGCCGACGCGCTGCGCTGGTTCCGGCCCGCGGTGGCCGGCCTGGGCAGCGATTACCCGAACCCGTTCTTCGGCATCGAGACGGCCGCCGACCTGGCCGCCTGGCCGGGCCTGTCACTAGCCGGCAAGTGCGCCATGCGCTGGCGCGGCACGGTCCGCGCGATGGCCCGGCTGCGCAGTCGGCTGGGCCCCGACCAGCTCACGACCCTGCGGTACGAGCAGCTGATCCGCCGGCCGGCCGAGGCGGCCCGCGCGGTCTCGGCATTCGTGGCCGCGCCGGTCCAGCCGGTCAGCCGGTACGGCGCAGTGGGCGGCCGGGCCGCAGGCGAGCTGGCCGGCAGCGCGGCCGGCGGCTGGCGGCGGGCGCTGACCAGCAGCCAGCTCGCCGAGATCGAGCGGGTGGCCGGCACCGAGCTGCGGCGGGTCGGCTATACCGGGTAACCCAGGGCGGCCCGGCGGCCCTCCCCCGCGCCGCGGGCACTACCCCGCGATGATCGGCGCTGGTAGGCTGACCAGCGCTCATCTGATCGTTATGGCTCCTTCCTGATCCCGCCTGATCAGCACTAACTCCTGCATGGCGAGGTTTGCGGCGTGCGAACTGGCCCGTTCGAATTCGTCCTGGACGGGCCGGCGGCAGCCGATCCGGACGCGGCGCTGGCCGGCCTCCCGGCCAGCCTGACGTGCTCGGCGGGCGGGCGGCCGCAGACGGTGCGCCGCACCTGGCTGGACACCTTCGACTGGCGGCTGTACCGGGCCGGGCTCACCCTGGAGCAGGCCCGCAGCGCCCAGTCGGCCGACCTGACCCTGACCGGCCGGGACGGCGAGGTGGTCGCCGCTGCCCCGCTGCCCGCCGGGCGCGGCGAGCCGGTCCGCTGGCCGGCCCTGCTCGGCGCGCTGCCGGCCGGCCCGCTGGCCGAGCGGCTGGCGCCGGTCGTCGGGATCCGCGCCCTGCTCCCGGTGGCGCGGGCGGTCAGCCAGGTCACCGGGCAGCGGGTGTGCAACCGCGACGGCAAGACCGTCACGCGGCTGGAACTCGACGCGATGACCGTCAGCGGCCCGGCTGCGGCCGCCGCGCCGGCCCGGCTGTCGGTACTGCCGCTGCGCGGCTACGCCGACCGGGCCGCCCGGGTGGCGGCCGCGCTGGCGGCCGCGCCCGGCGTGACGCCGAGCACCGATCCGGCCCTGGTGACCGTGCTGCATGCGGCCGGGATCCGGCCCGGGGACTACTCGGGCAAGCTGGACCTGCAGCTGTCGGCGGCCATGCCGGCCGCGGAGGCGGTGGCGGCCGTGCTGGCCGAGCTGCTGGAGATGATCGAGATCAACGTCGACGGGACCGTTCGCGATATCGACACCGAGTTCCTGCACGACCTGCGGGTCGCCGTCCGCCGGACCCGGTCGGCGCTGAAGCTGGCCGGCGACGCCCTGCCGCCGGGCCTGGCCGCCGGGTACGCGCCGGAGTTCAAGTGGCTCGGCGACCTGACCACGCCCACCCGGGACCTGGACGTGTACCTGCTGGACTTCCCCGTCATGACTGCCCGGCTGGCCGCCGCCAGCGCCGCGGACCTGCGGCCGCTGCACGACCACCTGCTGCGCCGGCGGCGCGCAGCCCGGCGGCAGCTCACCGCCGGGCTCCGCTCGGCCCGGTTCACCGGGCTGACCCAGAACTGGCGGGAGGCACTGGCCGGCGTCGCGGCCGGGCGCGGCAAGCGATCGGCAGCAGGCCGGCCGGGCACGCCGCAGCTGGCCGCGGACCGGATCGGGCGGGCGCACCGGCGGATGCTGACCGCCGGCGCGGCCATCACCCCGGCCTCTCCCCCGCATCAGCTCCACAACCTGCGCAAGCGCGGCAAGGAACTGCGCTACCTGCTGGAGCTTTTCGGCTCGCTGTACGACCAGGCCGAGCACTGGCAGGCGGTGCGGGCCCTGAAGAACCTGCAGGACTGCCTGGGCGAGTTCCAGGACACCGAGGTACAGCTGACCGAGCTTCGCGAGTTCGCCGACCAGATGATGGCACGCCGGTCGGCGCCCGCCGCGACGCTGCTGGCGATGGGCGAGATCGCGGCCGGGCTCGCGCACCGCCAGCAGGCGGCGCGCAGTCAGTTCAGCGAGCGGTTCCGGGCCTTTGCCAGCCCCGCCAGCCGGGCATCGATCGCCGCGCTGATCAGAGTGCCGGGATGAAGACCTTCGCGACGTACAACATCAAGGGCGGCGTGGGCAAGACCGCGGCGGCAGTGAACCTCGCCTGCCTCGCTGCCGCGCAGGGGTACCGGGTCCTGGTCTGGGACCTCGACCCGCAGGCCGCGGCCACGTTCTGCTTCCGGGTCCGGCCGCGGGTCAAGGGCGGCGGCGCCGCGCTGATCTCCGGCGCCCGGTCTCTCGACGCGGCGATCAAGGCCACCGACTTCGACCGCCTCGACCTGCTCCCCGCCGACTTCACCTACCGGAACCTGGACCTGATGCTGGACGGCGCCAGGAAGCCCGGCCGGACGCTGGGCCGGCTGCTGGCCCCGCTGCGCGCCGAGTACGACGTGATCTTCCTGGACTGCCCGCCGAGCATCTCGCTGCTGTCGGAGACCGTGCTGCTCGCCGCCGACCTGCTGCTGGTGCCGCTGATCCCGACGACGCTGTCGGTCAACACGCTCGACCAGCTCACCGGGTTCCTGGCCGAGATGAAGGGACACCGGCCCGGGGTGCTTGCCTTCTTCTCCATGGCCGACCAGCGTAAGCGGCTGCACAAGGAAATCTGCCAGGAGCTGCCGGCCAAGCGGTCCGACGTCGCGGCGACGGTGATCCCGGCCCTGTCGGCGGTCGAGCGCATGTTCGCCGAGCGGATCCCGGTGACCGCGTCCGCCCCGCGCAGCCTGGCCGCCCGCCGCTACGCCGAGCTATGGCACGAGGCCCGCGACCGGGCGGGCCTGCCGCCCCCGCCGCCCTGACCCACGCAGCCACAACAGCAAGCGGCACGATGCCGATAATCAGCCGGAAATGAGGACGCTCATGGCACTGCCCGATGACCCTGCGCCGAAGTTCGCCGAGTACGCCCGGCCGCAGATGCTGGTCTCGACCGAGTGGCTGGCCGACCACCTCGATGAGCCCGGCCTGGTGGTGGCCGAGTCCGACGAGGACGTGCTGCAGCACCTGCTCGGCTTCCCGCACGTGCGCAACTACGACGGGTCCTGGACCGAGTGGGGTAACTCGGTGCGCGCTCCGATCCGGCGCGGTGACCAGCCGTGACAGCCGGCACCGGGACGCTCAACCCGCGGCTGCAGGAGATCGCGGCGGACTTCGGCGCCGTCGAGGGCCAGGACCGGCTGCAGCTGCTGCTGGAGTTCGGGCAGGAACTGCCGCCGCTGCCGGAACGCTACGCCGGGCATCGTGACCTGCTCGAGCAGGTGCCCGAATGCCAGTCCCCGCTGTTCCTGGCCGTGGAGGTGGACCCGGACGCCACCGTGCACCTGTTCTTCGACGCACCGCGCGAAGCCCCGACCACCCGGGGCTTCGCCGGAATCCTGCACGCCGGGCTGGACGGGCTGGACGCCGACGAGGTGCTGGGCACGCCGGGCGAGTTCTCCAGCCAGCTCGGGCTGGCCGACCTGGTCAGCCCGCTGCGGCTGCGCGGCGTGGCCGCGATGCTGGCCCGGATCAAGCGCCAGGTACGAGACAAGCGCGGCTGACCCGTACCTCGGCAGTGGAGTGGCGCCTCCCAGCTGCCGTCGAGCGCCCTTTCAGCTGGTCAGCAGGCAAAAGCGAAAAGCGACAAGAGTCTCACTCAGAGTAAGTCAGCCGCATAGCCCGGCTTATTGCCGCATTACGGGCGCAAATTTTGCCCATTCAGAGCATCCTGTTAGGGCAAGAACCTTACTGACTAGGGGGGATCGTGACCCGCAGGCTGCTTCGGCTGGAGATTCCGGTCTTCCCGGAGCGGAAGATGTTCCGGGTGCTCGATCCGGACGTCGACCCGGAATCACCCGGCGAGCCGGTGCTGCCGGTGAACTCGCTGATCAGCGCGAGCCGGGAGCAGATGGTGGTGGTGTGCGCGCAGGAGAACCTCGGCGTGCAGCTGACCGTGGAAGAGTGGGACAGCGCGCCGCCGCCGTTCAACGACGGCTACGAGGACGAGGCGAAGTGCGTGCTCTACCTGCGCGGCCATCTCAGCGTGGACATGGGCACGGCCGGGCGGGCCGTGGGCAGTGTCCGGCTGTCGGGCGGCGTCGGCGACTACGGCGTCAGGGTCTACACGCGCAACCGCACTGAGGCCATCCGGCGCTACGACGAGCTGTTCGTGACCAACCCCGATCCGCTGGGAGATGAGTTCCAGCAGGCGCGCAAGCGGCTGGAAGGGCTGGAGCAGTACCTGCTTCAGCTATGGCGGGAGTCCTGAGCCGGCAGGCCCCTGTCAGCGGCGCTGGCTCGATGTGCTGCCGCCCGGCGGCGCGGCGAACGCCGCGGTCCTGGTCTCGGCCTGGCTCGCCTGTCCCGGCCGGACCAGGGCAACGACGCGCCGCCCGGCCGCCGAGGTTCTCGCCGACACCGCGCGGCTGGGCGCAGCGGGCGCTCGGGTATGCGAGCCCCGGCCCGAGACGGCCCGGAACGGCATCATGGCGTACAGCATCAGCGTCACGGCCACGATGAGCGAGAGCGCGAGCAGCACGGCCAGCACCCGCGCCCGGGGCGAGCGCAGCACGCCGCCGAGCCCGGGACTGCCGTGCGAGGCGAGCCGGGAGGCAAGCCTGGGATCATCATCGGCGAGCCTGCGCTCCATCTCGTCGAGGATGCGCTGCTCCTCCATGGATAGCGCCATAGCGCCCTCCTCCGGCCACCGTCAGCTGCCACCGCACGAGCACGCGGAATGCTTCATTCTCAGATTATCCCCCCGCCGCAAGATTCATTACCCGCACTTTGCCTCGGCACCGGAGGGATTTCAACACCCTATGCGAGCGCACTTGCGCGCACCGCACACCCGGCCCGGCCGATCGAACAGGTGTTTGGCTAGATCGAAACTGTGTTCTAGAGTATCGGCATGCGATGGGACGGCCTGCGCCTGGACAGCGGACAGCGCGCGGACGGCAGCCACCCCGGACGCTGGGCCGGCCAGCCCGCCCTGTTCGGGCGCGACGCCGTGGCCCGGACCTTCGACACGCCCGGCTTCCGCGGGATGACGTTCTACGAGGTCCACGCCCGGTCGATCAGCTGTCCCTGCTATGACACCGGCCCGGCCGTCACACGGTCCCTGCTGTGACGCTGGTTCTGCCGTGACACTACCCTGCCATGGCAGGCAGTGACCTATGTCACCAGTCCTGGTCGGCCTGCTGCGTGCCGGAGTGCGCCAGGACTCCGCCCGTCAGCGCATACCGGTGCATCACGGTCAGCGGCGGCGAGTACGCATGAACGCTGACGGCCGGGACGGAGCCGGTGTTGCTCACGTCGTGCACATAGCGCCGGCCGAACGAGCGGTACTGGCCGGCGCCGAGCACCCGGCTGCCCAGTTCCGGCCGGCCCGGCGTGCCGGTGCGCTCGCGCAGCTCGCCCTGCGCCACGGCGAACGCCCCGTTCGCCTCGCCGTGATCGTGAAAACCCGTCTCCTGCCCCGGCAGCCAGCTGAGCAGCCAGATCTCGTAGTCGGCGGCTTGCTCGAGCCGGCCGTACCAGCGGCGCCCGGCGTCGAAGCGCACGGCGGTGCTCCACCGGTCCCGCGACTGCGCGGCCTGGCTCGCGAGCTGTCCGAGCATCGCCGGGCTGACCCGCGCCCGGAGCTGCCCGCTGGACTGCGGGGACAGAGTTCTGTAGTTCATCCTATAAATCCTATCGGCTATATCGATAATTAACCGCTTTGAAGTTACCACAGCCTGGCCGCTGGTCCCGGCGGAACACGGGACCAGCGGCGGCTCGTGTCACGGCAGAGCGGTGCGCCGCCAGTGCTGGCGCGGTCCGCGGGCGGACCCGGCGGGCAGCCGCACGTAGAGTTGAGTGCCGTGGGACCACAGCAAGCGGAGCCCGGCCGCGCGGAGCCGGATGGCCTGGTCGTTCGCACGGTACCGGTCGCCCGCCCCGGTGACCTGCTCGGTGAGCTGCCGCGTCCGGGCGCGCTGGCCTGGGTCCGGCACGGCGAGGGGCTGGCCGGGTGGGGCGAGGCCGCCAGGGTTACGATCCCCGCCGGCGAAGACCGGTTCACCGCCGGTGCCAAGTGGCTGCGCGAGGTGTTCGACGCCGCGCAGGTCAGTGACGAGGTCGGAATCCCGGGCTGCGGGCCGGTTGCGTTCGGCAGCTTCACCTTTGACCCGGCGTCCGACGGCTCGGTCCTGGTCGTGCCGCAGGTGCTGATTGGCTGCCGGGACGGCCGGGCCTGGCGCACGACGATCGGCCCTGACCCGGGGCGCCTGCGCGAGCCGGTCACGGTGCCCGCTGCGGTCCGCTGGCACGACGGCAGCCTGACCGCGCCGCAATGGGAACGGGCCGTCGCGACCGCGGTCGGCCGGATCACCTCCGGCAAGCTGGGCAAGGTGGTGCTGGCCCGGGACGTATACGCGGCCGCGTCGGAGCCGATCGACGTGCGCGCGCTGCTGGCCCGGCTGGCCGCCCGCTATCCCGACTGCTACACGTTCTCCTGCGCCGGCCTGGCTGGCGCCACTCCTGAGCTGCTGGTCCGCCGCGAGGGCGCGGAAGTCAGCTCGCTGGTCCTGGCCGGAACCATGCCGCGGGGCGGCAGCCCGGCCGACGACGCGGCGCTCGGCGCCGCCCTGCTGGCCTCGGCCAAGGAGGCCGAGGAGCACCGGTATGCCGTGGCCGACGTGCGCGCGGCCCTGCAGCCGCTATGCGCCCGGCTGGACGTCGAGCCCCGGCCCAGCCTGCTCCGGCTGGCCAACGTCCAGCACCTGGCCACCCGGGTGGCTGGCGTGCTGGCCGCGCCGGGCGGCGCGCCCGGGCCTGAGCCGTCCGCGCTGGCCCTGGCCGCCGCGCTGCACCCGACCGCCGCGGTGTGCGGCACCCCGCCTGATACCGCGATGGAGCTGATCCGCGAGCTGGAGGGCATGGACCGGGGTCGCTACGCCGGGCCGGTCGGCTGGGTGGACGCGCGCGGCAACGGCGAGTGGGGCATCGCGCTGCGGTGCGCTCAGCTGTCCGGCCCGCGGGCCCGGCTGATCGCCGGATGCGGCATCGTCGCGGGCTCGGACCCGGCGGCCGAGCTGGCTGAGACGCAGGCGAAGTTCCGCCCGGTGCAGGACGCGCTGGAAGGCGCCTAGCCCGCCCGGCGCCGGGGCTCAGCCGACGGCGGCTGCGGCGGCCTGGCGCAGCGCGGACCGCAGTGCCGCGGCGCTGGCCCGGTCCGTGCTCAGCTCGGCTACCCGCAGCCCGCGGCCCGGCAGAAGGGCCGGCAGGTCGGCCGCCCGTTCCAGCCGGGTGTACGGCAGGCCGGCGGCCCGGGCCAGCAGGCTCAGGTCGGTTCCGTGCGGGGTGCCGAACAGCCGCTCGAACGGCCCGGCCAGCGCCGCCTGCTCCAGGTCGGAGAAGATCCCGCCGCCGTCGTTGTTGACCACGATCAGGCACAGGTCGGGGCGCGGCTCGTCCGGGCCGAGCAGCAGCCCGGGAGCGTCGTGCAGGAACGCGAGGTCGCCGAGCAGCGCCGCGGCAGGGCCGCCGCCGGCCGCCTGATGCGCGAGCGCCGCCCCGATGGCGGCGGAGCTGAGCCCGTCGATGCCGCTCGCCCCGCGGCTGGCCAGCACCCGCAACCCGGATCGCGGCGCCATGTGCAGGTCCAGGTCGCGGACGGGCTGGCTGGACGCCGCCCACAGCAGCGCCCCGGCGGGCAGTGCGGCGGCCAGGTCGCGGGCCAGCCGCGGCTCGGTCAGGCCTGAGGCTGAGTCGAGCAGCGCGTCCGCTGCCTGCCGGGCAGCGGCGTCAGCGCGCCGCCAGGAGCCGAGCCAGCCGCTGCTGCCGAGACCGGCCGGGCTAGCCAGGCTGGCCTGGCCGGCCGGGCTGGCCAGGGCTGCCCCGGCCGCACCTGGCGCCCCGGTCAGCCGGATCCGCGCCGCGACGTCGGTGGCGGTGCGGGCCGGGTCGGCCCAGCGGCCCGGCCCGGCGGCGAGCACGACGTGCCGGGCACCCTGGCCGGCCACGCCGCGCAGCAGCGCGAGCTGCGGCCGGGACAGCCCCGGGCGCCCGGCGCAGATGATGACGTCCGGCTGGTGCGCTGCGGCGAAGTCCGGCGCGGCCAGCAGGTACTCGTAGGCCGCCAGGGCGTTCGGGCCCGTGCGCGCGCCCGATGACGGCTCGGCCAGCACCGGCCAGCCCGCTGTCTCGGCCATCTCGACCAGCAGCCCGGCGTCGTAATCCCCGTCCCCGCAGACGATCAGCCCCCGCTCGGTCCACGGCAGCTCCACCTCGCCCGCTGCCGCGGCTCCGCCCGTCCTGGCGGTCAGCCCCGTGGCTGTGGCATCCATGGGGCTGGGCGCCCATGGTTGTGACAACGACGGGGTTACCAGGCCAGCGGGCGGAAGGGGTTGGCTGGCCGCGAAGCTCGTCCACGGGGCGCCGCCGGGGCGGCCGTCCAGCGGCTCGGGCCAGTCCGCCGTCCCGTCGGGCACCAGCGGCTCGCGCAACGGCAGGTTGACGTGCACCGGGCCGGGCAGCCCGGCTCCCCCGCCGGTCCCGGCCGCCGCTGCCCAGGCCCGGCAGGCCAGCGAACGCCAGTACGCGGCCATCCCGGGCCGGGCCTCCGGCACACCAGCCTCGCAGAACCACCGCACCGCGTCCCCGTACAGCTTCAGCTGGTCGATCGCCTGGTTCGCGCCCGTGCCGCGCAGCTCGGGCGGCCGGTCGGCGGTCAGCACCAGCAGCGGCACGGCCGACTCGTCGGCCTCGATCACTGCCGCGTGGAAGTGCGCGGCCGCCGTGCCCGACGTGCAGGCCACCAGCACGGGCCGGCGGCTGGCCTTGGCCAGCCCGAGCGCGCAGAACGCCGCCGAGCGCTCATCGATCCGCACATGCAGACGCAGGCCGCCCGCCGCGGCCTGATCGTAGAGGGCCAGTGCCAGCGGCGCGCTGCGCGAGCCGGGGGCGAGCACCGCCTCGCGCAGCCCGCACCGGACCAGCTCGTCGGCCAGCACGGTGGCCAGCACGGTGGCCGGGTTCACGCCAGGAACTCCGCCGCAGCCCGCATCCGGGCGGTCCACGGCCCGGGGTCGGCCGCGCAGGCGGCCAGCCGCTCCGGGCTGGCCACGCCGGCGCGCACGGGCAGGAATCCGCCGTCCTCGGCCAGCGGCTGCGCGGTCACGTCCGCAGTCAGCAGCGACATCGTGGCGAGGCCGCAGTCGTAGGGCAGCTCGGGCAGCGCGGCGGCGAGCGCCACCCCGGCCGCCAGGCCCACCGACGTCTCGACGGCGCTGGAGACCACCACCGGCAGCCCGCAGTCGGCGGCGATCCGCAGCGCGGCCCGGACCCCGCCCAGCGGCTGGGCCTTGAGCACGACGATGTCGGCCGCCCCGGCGGCGCGGACCGCGAACGGGTCCTCGGCCCGGCGGATCGACTCGTCGGCGGCCAGCGGCACGCCCGTCCGCTGCCGCAGCCGGGCTAGCTCGTCCAGGGTGGCGCATGGCTGCTCGGCGTATTCCAGGCCGAACCGCCCCAGCAGGCCGAGCATCCGGTCCGCCTGGTCGACATCCCAGCCGCCGTTGGCGTCCACCCGGATCCGGCCGCCGTCGCCGAGCGCCTCCCGCACGGCCGCGACCCGGGCCACGTCATCGCGCTCGGCCTGGCCGCGCTCGGCCACCTTCACCTTGGCGGTGCGGCAGCCGGACCGGGCCACGATCTGCCGGGCGGCCTGCGGGCCCACCGCGGGCACGGTCACGTTCACGCCGACCCGGTCGCGCGCCGGCGCTGGCCACCCCCGGCCGGCCGCCTCCAGCGCGCAGGCCAGCCAGCGGGCGCACTCACGCGGCCCGTACTCGGCGAATGGCGAGAACTCTCCCCACCCGGCCGGCCCTTCGAGCAGCGCGCCCTCGCGCACGGTGATGCCGCGGAACTTCACCCGCATCGGGATCGAGTACGCGCGCACGGACGGGAGCAGGTCGGCCAGCAGCGCGCGCAGCTCCCGGCCGGTCATCGGCCGCTGGTCACCGGCGGCTCCGGCCGGTCCCTGCTCGCCTGGTCCCTGCCCGGCCGGGACCTGCCCTGCCTGGGGCTGCATGCGCCCTCCCGCTAGCCGCCTGATCTGCCCGGTTAACCTTACGACCGTGACCTCCCGTCCCCTGCACGCGGTCGTGCTCGAACCCGCCGCGGCTGCGGCGCGGCTGCTGGCGGCGCTGCCGGGGGCGATGGACGGCACCGGGCCAGCCCTGCTGCCGCTCGATCCGGGCCTGCCCACGGCCAGGCTGGCCGAGCTCATCGAGGCCTTCGCCCCCACTGTGGTGGAAACGGCCCAGGGCACCGAACGGGTCTTGCCCGCCGGCCCCGCCGCCGCAGCCAGCCGGGCCGGCGGTCCTGGCGTCGGCGACGACGTGGCCGTGGTCATCGCCACCTCGGGGTCCACCGGCCGGCCCAAGGGCGCCGAGCTGAGCGGGACGGCGCTGCTGGCATCGGCCCGCGCGTCGCTGCACCGGATCGGGGCGCAGCCGGGCCAGTGCTGGCTGTGCTGCCTGCCCACCTTCCACATGGCCGGGCTGGGGGTGCTGGTCCGCTCGCTGCTGGCGGGCACCGACCCGGTGGTGGCCGGCCGGCCGGACCCCGATCTGCTGGCGGCCAGCGGCTGCTCGCACGTGTCGCTGGTGCCTACCCAGCTTCGGCGGCTGCTGGACGCGGGCGCCCCGCTCACCCAGTTCGCGACGATCCTGCTCGGCGGGGCGGCGCCGCCGCCCGGCCTGGTGGCGGAGGCCGTCGCGGCGGGAGCCCGGGTCGTCACCACGTACGGGATGAGCGAGACCTGCGGCGGCTGCGTGTACGACGGGGTGCCGCTGGACGGCGTCTTCGTGCGGGTCGGGGCCGACGAGCTGATCAGGATCAGCGGGCCGGTGCTGTTCTCCGGCTACCGGCTGGCACCGGAGGCGACAGCCGGCGCCCTGTCCGGCGGCTGGTTCCGCACCCAGGACCTCGGCGCCATGGACGCCGACGGGCGGCTCATCGTGCGCGGCCGCACGGCCGACGTGATCACGACCGGCGGCGAGAAGGTGCCGGCCGCTGAGGTCGAGGCGGCGCTGGGAACCTGCCGCGGGGTCGCCGAGGTGGCCGTGGTCGGCGTGCCGGACCCGGAATGGGGCGAGCGCGTCACCGCGCTGGTGGTGCCCGCCGACCCCGGCTCGCCGCCGGAACTCGGCGCGCTGCGCGCGCATGTCCGCGACCGGCTGCCGGGCTACGCGGCGCCACGGGCGCTGCTGCTGGTGGCGGCCATTCCGGTGCTGGCGTCGGGCAAGCCGGACCGGCAGCGGCTGCGGGCTCTCGCGGGTGCTCCGGCTCAGGCCTGACCTTCGCCGCGCACGGCATAATGGGGTCAGGGCACGATTCGGACGGGCACAGTTCAGCCCTGCGGGAACATTTGGCCGCGCCGAGCGTTAACACATAGTGCCCGCGCTTGCACAGTACCAAAGCGCGCGCGGTACTCCAGCCCGCAGACAGCGCCGGAGGGCGCGATCGAGAGCGCATGCCGGTGTGCGCCGTGAAGGAAGGTGTCTCATGCCGAGGTCAGCGGTTGCAAAGGCACCGCGGCAGGACGACAAGGTCACCATGACGCACGTGGACCAGCTCATCCAGCGCGGCCGTGAGCAGGGCCAGCTGTCCCTGCCGGAGCTGCGCGCTGCGTTCGAGCAGGCGAGTGTCTCCGCTGCGCAGGCACGGTCCATCATCCGCGAGCTCACCGAGACCGGGGTGCAGCTGGGCAAGGAGCCCGCCGCCGCGGTCCGTCCGGCCGGCGCCCGGCGGGCGAGTGCCCGTACGGCGGGCACCGCCAGGGCGCCGCAGCCCGCAGCCGGCAACGCGGCCCCGGACGCTGCTGCCGTGACCGTCGCCGCCGGTGACAAGGCCGCGCCGGAGGCAGCCGAGTTCGCTGCCGAGGCGGCAACGCTGCTGCCCGACACCGCCGAGGTGGACCTGGACGACCAGACCTCGGTCATGGGCGACTCGGTGCACACCTACCTCAAGTCCATCGGGCGGACCAGCCTGCTGAACGCCGAGGAAGAGGTCAACCTGGCCAAGCGGATCGAGGCGGGCCTGTACGCCGAGCACAAGCTGGCGGCCGAGCCGGGGCTGCCGGATGACTACCGGGCGGACCTGGCGGCCGTGGCCCAGGACGGCCGCCGCGCCAAGGCGCACATGCTGGAGGCCAACCTGCGGCTGGTGGTCTCGGTGGCCAAGAAGTACAGCGACCGCGGCCTGTCCCTGCTGGACGTGGTCCAGGAGGGCAACCTGGGCCTGATCCGCGCGGTGGAGAAGTTCGACTACACCAAGGGCTACAAGTTCTCTACCTACGCGATGTGGTGGATCCGGCAGGCGATCCAGCGCGGGTTCGCCGACTCGGCCCGGACGATCCGGCTGCCGGTGCACGTGCTGGAGATGCTCAGCAAGCTGAGCCGGGTCGAGCGCGACATGCACCAGCGGCTGGGCCGCGAGCCCACTCCGGAGGAGCTGGCCGTCGAGCTGGACCGCACGCCGGACCAGATCGAGGAGCTGCTGCGCACCAGCCGCCAGCCGATCAGCCTGGACTCCACGATCGGCGAGGACGGCGAGACCAGCATCGGTGACCTCATCGAGGACGTGGACGCGCCGGAGGCATCGGAACTGGTCGACCGGCAGCTGATGGCCGACCAGCTGCGGCACGCGCTCGACGCGCTGACGCCGCGGGAGGCCACGATCATGGCGATGCGGTTCGGCCTGTATGACGGCAACCCGCACACGCTGGACGAGATTGGCAAGGCGCTGGGCCTGACCAGGGAGCGCATC
>JBKQSL010000055.1:0-24570 GCA_052143655.1 Streptosporangiaceae bacterium
GTTCGCGGCGGCTCCGGTGAGTCGCGTCAGCTCAGATGAACAGCAGCTGCGCGCCTGCGGTCTTCTCGATGAAATCGGTGGCGCTGATGATGCCCTCGACCGCCTCGTACAGGTCGCTCTCGTCGACTTGGAGCATATCGGCGGACATCCGGCAGGCCCACAGGTGACCGCCGGAGTCGACGATCTGGGCCAGGAACTCCGGCACGTCCGGCACGCCGAGGTCGTGGATGGACTTCTTCATCTGGTGGGTGGCCATCGCGGTCATGCCCGGCAGGCCGCCGAGGCCCTGCGGCATGTGGGTGGCGGTGTTGCCCAGCATGGTGAACTTCAGGTCGCCCATCCGCGACTTAGTGATCATGTCGAAGCCCCAGAACGTGAAGAACAGGTGCGTCTCCACGCCCTCGCCGAGCGCGGCGTTGGCCAGGATCAGGCCCGGGTAGGCCATGTCCAGCCCTCGGCATCCACCTGGACTTCGGCGGCGCCGAAGGTGGTGACAGGCATGGCTACTCCTGGTTCTGCTCCATGGACATGTGCGCAGGCACCGGCAGCGGGCGGCCGGGGAGCAGCATGTTCCAGTACAGCCAGCGGAACGCCAGCTTGCCCCAGTGGTTGCGGGCGCTCTCGGCGAGCAGCCCGAACGGCCCGACGACCGGCAGCGGGTACTTGCCGGGCAGCGGCTCAGTGTCGTAGTTGAAGTCGATCAGCACGCCCTTGCCGTCGCCGGTCTCGATGAAGCAGTTCGCGTGCCCGTCGAAGCTGCCGGTCATCGGCTGGCCGGCCACGTGCTGGCAGAAGTTGCCGGCCAAGACCTCGGCCGCGAAGTGCGCCACAGACCCGGCCTTGGATGTCGGGATGTCGCTGGCATCGCCGATCGCGAAGATGTTGTCGTGCGCCCGGGACAGCAGGGTGTGCTTGTCCACCGGCACGTAGTTCAGCTCGTCGCCGAGCCCGGACCGGGCGATGTAGTCTGCGCCCATGTTCAGCGGGACGGTGACCAGCAGGTCGAAGGGGATCTCCCGCTCGTCGTAGGACACCAGCGCCCGGGCGTCGGTGTCGATCCGCTCGACCATGAAATCGGTCTCCAGCGCGATCTTGCGCTCGTCGAGCATGTATCCCAGGTACTTCGAGCAGGTGGCCTTGGTGAAGGCTCCCGACAGCGGGGTCGCGTAAACGATCTCGGCCCGGTCCCGCATGCCGCGGCGGCGGAACTCGGCCTCGGCCAGGAACGTGAACTCCAGCGGCGCGACCGGGCACTTGATCGGCATGTCCACGATGTGCACCACCAGCCGGCCGCCGGTGAACTCGCGCAGCGCCCGGCGCAGCGCGATCGACCCGTCGAGAGTGTAGAAGTCGAAGACGGACTTGCGCCACAGCGGGCCGAGCATGCCCGGCGTCTGGTCCGGCCGCGGGCTGGCCCCGGTCGCGATGACCAGGTAGTCGTAGCCGAGCGTGCGCCCGTCGATCAGCGCGACCTGGCAGGCGTCCGGGTCCACCTTGTCGATCTCGCCGAGCACAAGGTCCACCCCGGCCGGCATCAGCCGCCGCCGGGACTTGACCAGCTGGCCCGCCCGGTAGGTGCCGAAGGGCAGGAGCAGCTGCCCGGGCTGGTAGAGGTGAATGTCGTCCTGGTCGACGACCGTGATCTGCCACTGGCTCCGGTCCAGCCGGCGCCGCAGTCTGCTGACCACCATCGTCCCGGCGGTCCCGCCGCCGAGCACCAGCAAGCGCCTCATCGCGCCTCTCCTCACCCCGCAGGCCCCCTCGGGTCACGCCGACACGGGTCCGGCCTGGCATCGCGGGTTACTGCCGCCTGTGACGTTAGACGCGGGCCGGAACGAAGATCAGAGTCCTAAGTCCCCGCCGTTCAGGCCCTCGGGCACATACCCCCTGTAGTATTGTCACGTGGTCTTGATCCCGCCCGCGAAGGAGCGCCCGATGCGCAGTCCCGCCCGCTGCCGCCACTGCGGCAAGATCACCTGGACCGGCTGCGGCGAGCACATCGCCCAGGCGCTCGCGAACGTGCCGCCGGAGCGGCGCCGCACTTGCCGCTGACCTGACCGCGCCTGCCGACGGACCGCCGCACCGGGACCGCCGCACCGGGACCACCGCACCGGGGGCCCTGGTGCTGGCCCGGCCACCCGCCGCGATCACCGAGCGCGTCAGCCGCCCGGGCCGGTCAGGCACTCCTTACCATGATTACGGCAGTTTTCGTGCCAGCACGTGCGCCCGATGCTCGCGCATGCGGCCGACAACGGCTTCCCGTCCGGCCACGCGACCCTGACGATGTTCCTGGCAGTCTGCGTCCTGTTTTACTCTCGGCGGTGGGGCAGCCTGCTGGCCGTCAGCGCGCTGCGGGCCGTCAGCGCGCTGATGGTCGGCGGCGCGCGAGTGCTCGCCCGGGTGCACTCCCCGGCGGAGTCCCGGCCGGGACGGCTGGCGGGGCCGCGGCACTAACCAGGCCGGATCCGGGGTAAGGCCTGGATGCCAAGCTGGCCGCGGCCAGGCCAGCGGGTTGCGCTGGCCACGCCAGGCCAGGACCGCTGAGGGCGCCGGGTCCGGCGCCACCGGCCGCTAGCTTCACCGCAGTTTAATGATCATCCGGCAGGATAGGCCAGATGGGAGTCCATTCATAATGCAGGACGACGGCCAGCCGCCGGGATGGCAGCCGGGCGGTTACCCGCAGGATACGTGGGTCCGCCAGGACGACGCCGCCTCGGGCGGGGACTACCCGCGGCAGGATGCCCGGGCCGGATATCCCAGGCCGCCCACGAGCCCTGGTTACCCGCGGCAGGACACCTGGGACCGCAACGACCAGCCCGCCGGCTACCCGCAGCAGGGCACCCGGGGGCGGCACGGCCGGCCCGGCGCCGAGGCCGGCTACCGGCAGCAGGGCACCGGGGACCGGACTGGCCAGCCCGCCGGCCCCGGCTACCCGCCCGGGTCCGGCCCAGGCGGCCCTGCCGCGCCTGGCGGCCCGCCATCGAGGCGCCGGCCCCGGCGCGAGCGCCGGGCCCGGCGCAAGCAGATCCGGGCCGCCCGCCGCACCATCTTCGGCCGCCACCCGTTCCTGACTGTCCTCTGCGCGGTCCTGGTGCTGATGACGCCAGTCTGGGTGTCGCTGGGCCAGGCCCTCACCGACCCGGGGCTCGGCAGCTCGCTGGGCGCGCGGGGGGCCGAGTGGTTCCGCGGTCACGGCTTCAGCTCGGTCGTGAACTGGGCAGAGGACGAGTGGTACTCCCACCACGCGCCGCCGGTGGGCGGCAAGCCTGCCCAGTCGACGATCCCGCAGCTCGGCTCGGCCGGCGGCCAGGTGCGCTCCACGATCGTGCACCTGCGCACGCCGCACCGGATGACCTCGCCCGCCGGACACCGGCTGCCGGGCGAGGGAGTCTGGCACCCCGCCGGCCGACGGGTCGGCGGCATCCCCGCGGTCTACGAGACCTGGGTGCGGCCGGACGCCGTGCACACCAGCCTGGTCATCGGCGTCGCCTGGATGGACACCAAGCTGCTGCGGGCGACCCTGTACTCGGGCAGCACCGTCCCGGGCGGCGGGCCGTTCAAGCACACCGCCCCGATCCCGCACTCGTCCGCCAAGAGCCTGGTGGCCGCGTTCAACTCCGGCTTCCTGATGACTGACGCGGAGGGCGGTTACTACACCGACGGCAAGACGATCCTGCCGCTGCGCAAGGGGGCCGCGTCGTTCGTCATCTACAAGAACGGCTCGCCGAACATCGTCGCCTGGGGACACGGGCCCCGGGCCACGCTCGGCCCGAACGTGGTGGCGGTCCGGCAGAACCTGGACCTGCTGGTCAAGAACGGCAAGCCGGTGCCGGGGCTGAACCCGGACGACACCACCCAGTGGGGCTTCACGCTCGGCAACGCCGTCTACGTGTGGCGGTCGGGCATCGGGATCACCCGCAACGGCGCGCTGATCTACGTCGGCGGGCCCGGCCTGAACATCACCACGCTGGCCGACATCCTGGCCCGGGCCGGGGCGGTGCGGGCGATGGAAACCGACATCAACACCGACTGGGTGAACTACGCGACCTACGATCCGCACGGCGCGCACGCGGCGGCGACGCCGGCGAACGGGCGGGACCTGCTGCCAGACATGTTCGGCGGCCCGGACCGGTACTTCGACTCCTGGTGGACCCGCGACTTCATCACGATGTCGGCGCGGGCCCCGCAGCGCGTGACCCGACGGGTGCATCACCGCTGACAGCGGCTGAGTCACCCGGCAAGGCCGGGCTGTCGCTCGGGCCGGTGGCCCTGAACTGCGGGCTACGTGAACAACTCCTGGCCCCGCGCCCGGCTGCAGGTCGCGGCGCGGTAGCCGCCGGGGCCGCCTGCGGCACCTGCGGGCCGGATTGACAGGCGTTCTGCGGCCACCGGATAATTACTGAACGTTCGTTTGGTAAAGGGAGGCCGGGTGTACGGCAGCTACGACACCGACGGCAGCGGCGCTCCCGGCGACAGCTCTGGCCAGAACGGCACTCGTCAGGACGGGGCGCAGCAGCGCTTCGACCGGCTGCTCGCCGAGGACCAGCGCATCGAGCCGCGGGACTGGATGCCCGAGGGCTACCGCAAGACGCTGATCCGCCAGATCGCCCAGCATGCGCATTCGGAGATCATCGGGATGCAGCCGGAGGGCAACTGGCTGACCCGCGCGCCGAGCCTGCGCCGCAAGTGCATCCTGCTGGCCAAGGTGCAGGACGAGGGCGGCCACGGCCTGTACCTGTACTCCGCCGCCGAGACGCTCGGCGCCGACCGGGACGAGCTGCTCGACCTACTGCACTCGGGCCGGCAGAAGTACTCCAGCATCTTCAACTACCCCACGCTGAACTGGGCCGATGTCGGCGCCATCGGCTGGCTGGTGGATGGCGCCGCGATCATGAACCAGGTGCCGCTGTGCCGCTGCTCGTACGGCCCGTACGCGCGGGCGATGGTGCGCATCTGCAAGGAGGAGTCGTTCCACCAGCGGCAGGGGTTCGAGATCCTCTACACGCTGGCCCGCGGCACGGCCGCGCAGCGGGAGATGGCCCAGGACGCGGTGGACCGCTTCTGGTGGCCGTCGCTGATGATGTTCGGGCCGCCCGACGACCAGTCGGCGCATTCCGCCCAGTCGGCAGCCTGGGGCATCAAGAGGTTCAGCAACGACGAGCTGCGGCAGCGGTTCGTCGACATGACCGTGCCGCAGGCGGAAGTGCTCAGCCTCACCGTGCCCGACCCGCAGCTGCGCTGGAACGCCGAGCGCGAGCACTACGACTTCGGGCCGGTCGACTGGGCCGAGCTCGCCCGGGTGATCAGCGGCGACGGCCCGTGCAACGCCGAGCGGATGGCGCGGCGGCGGCAGGCCCACGAGGACGGCACCTGGGTACGGGAGGCCGCCGAGGCCTACGCGGCCAAGCACGAGCAGCCCGGCTACGCGCAGGCGGCGGCCGGATGACCGGGCCAGCAGGCGGCGACCGCGCCGCGGCGGGCGGCGACCTGGCTGCGCCAGGCGGCGACCTGACCGCGGCGGGCGGGCACGGCGCGGGCGGGCCCGGGGCGGGGCCGGCCGAGGGCGTGCCCGTTTCCGGGAGCGCCCCGGATTCGCAGGCCGCCCCGGCGGCACCGCGCCGCGGCTGGCCGCTGTGGGAGGTGTTCGTGCGCGCCCGCCGCGGCCTGTCGCACCAGCACGTCGGCAGCCTGCGGGCGCCGGACGCGGCGATGGCGCTGCGCAGCGCGCGCGACGTCTACACCAGGCGCGGCGAGGGCGTGTCGATCTGGGTGGTGCCGTCGGCGGCGATCTGCGCGTCCAGCCCGGACGAGAAGGACTCCTTCTTCGACCCGGCGCTGGACAAGGCCTACCGGCATCCGACGTTCTACCACGTGCCAGAGGGAGCCAGGCACCTGTGACCGGGCCCGAAGCCACCACCGCCGGGACCGGGCAGGGCTCCGCGAGCCCCGGCCCCGGGCCGAGCGCGGCCAGCCCGCAGACAGGGCCGGAAGCCGCGGATCCGACCCTGGCCCGGTACGCGCTCGGGCTGGGCGACGACGCCCTGGTGCTCGGCCAGCGGCTGACCGAGTGGGCGGCCCGGGCTCCGCAGATCGAGGAGGACGTCGCGCTGGCCAACATCGCCCTGGACTTGCTCGGCCAGGCGCGGGCGCTGCTGACCTGCGCCGGCCAGGCCGAGGGGCGCGGCCGGGACGAGGACGACCTGGCCTACCTGCGCGACGACCGGCAATTCCGCAACGTGCAGCTGGCCGAGATCGAGGGCGGGGACTTCGCCGTCACGATGGCGCGGCTGCTGGTATTCGCGGCCTACCAGTTCGAGCTGTACACGGCGCTGCTGCGGTCGGCTGACCCGGCGCTCGCCGGGGTGGCGGGCAAGGCCGTCAAGGAGGTCAGCTACCACCGCGACCACGCCACCCAGTGGGTGCTGCGGCTGGGCGACGGGACGGCGGAGTCGCACCGGCGGATGCAGGCAGGCCTGGATCACGTCTGGCCCCACGTGGACGAGCTGTTCGCCCCGGACGAGGCCGCGGCGGCGCTGCCGGGAGTGGCCGCCGACCCGGCCGCGCTGCGGCCCGGCTGGCAGCGCTACGTCGGCCCGGTGCTGACCCAGGCCACGCTGGCGGCGCCCGAGCCCCGCTGGCACGCCCGCGGCGGCCGGGACGGCCTGCACACCGAGCACCTGGGGCACCTGCTCGCGGAGATGCAGCACCTGCACCGCTCGCATCCGGGGGCGACGTGGTGACCGGGCCGGCGGCACCTGCCGGGCAGGCCGGACCGGGGCGGCCCGGCCCGGGACAGGACGCGCTTCGCGCCGCGGCGGGTGCCGTCCCCGACCCGGAGATCCCGGTGCTGACCCTCGATGACCTTGGCGTCATCCGCGACGTCCGGGTCGGTGCCGACGGCACCGCCGAGGCCGACATCACTCCCACCTACATTGGCTGCCCGGCCACCGAGGTGATCGCGGCGCAGGTGCAGGCCGCGCTGGAGGCGGCGGGCGCAACGCGGGCCGTCGTGCGGACGGTGCTGTCCCCCGCCTGGACCACCGACTGGATGAGCGAGGCCGGCCGCCGCAAGCTGCGCGAGTTCGGCATCGCCCCGCCGGGGCCGGCCCGCGCGATGGGGCCAGCCGGGCCGGTGGGGCTGACCCTGGCGGCCCGCTGCCCGCGCTGCGGCTCGGCCGACACCCGCGAGGTGAGCCGGTTCGGCTCCACCCCGTGCAAGGCGCTGTGGAGCTGCCGGTCCTGCCGCGAGCCGTTCGACTCGTTCAAGGCCCTGTGATGACCGGCCCGCTGGGCCCGGGCCGCCGGCACTCGGTCTTCCACTCGCTGCGGGTGGCCTCGGTCGACCGGCTCACCGACGACGCGGTGGCGCTGACCTTCGAGGTGCCGCCCGCGCTGCGAGAGGAGTTCCGGTTCCGGGCCGGCCAGCATGTCTCGGTACGCGCGCCGCAGATCGGCGACGACACCCGGCGCAACTACTCGATCTGCTCCCCCGCCAGCTCCGGCGTGCTGCGCATCGGCGTCAAGCGGATTCCCGGCGGGACGTTCTCCAGCTTCGCCGCCGAGCGGCTGGCGCCCGGGGACGCGCTGGACGTGATGACCCCGACCGGCAGCTTCACCGCCGACCTGGATCCGGCCCGGGCCCGCTGCTACGGGTTCATCGCGGCTGGCTCGGGCATCACGCCAGTGCTGTCGATCCTGGCCACCGCGCTGGAAGTGGAGCCGGGCAGCAGCGCCGTGCTCATCTATGTCAACCGGACCGCGGCCAGCATCATGTTCCTGGACGAGCTGGCCGACCTCAAGGACCGCTACCCGGACCGGTTCCAGCTGGTGCACGTGCTGGACGAGGAGGCACTCGACGCCGAGCTGCTCTCCGGGCGGCTGGATGCCGGCCGGCTGGAGCGCATCCTGGCCGGGCTGGTCCCGGCCGGCGACGTCGACGACTGGTTCCTGTGCGGCCCGCTGCCGATGACCGAGGCGGTACGCGCGGTGCTGCTGGCCCGCGGTGCCGATCCGGCCCGCGTGCACCGCGAGCTGTTCTTCGTCGGCCCGCCGCCGGCCCTGACCGCCGCGCCCGCGGCCGGTGACCAGGCCGCCGGCTCGGCGGTCACGGTGCTGCTCGACGGCCGGTCGCAGTCGTTCCGGCTGCGGCCGGACGGGGAGTCGATCCTGAACGCCACCCTGCGGGTCCGGCCCGACGCGCCGTACGCGTGCAAGAACGGCGTGTGCGGCACCTGCCGGGCCCGGCTCGCCGAGGGCCAGGTGCGGCTGGACGCCAACTACGCGCTGGAGCCCGGGGAGCTGGCGGCCGGGTTCGTGCTGACCTGCCAGGCGCACCCGGTCACCGACCGGGTCGTCGTGGACTACGACCAGTAACGGGCGCCGCGCGGACCCGGCCGCCGCTGGCGGCCCGACGACCACCAGACAGCAGGCCCCGGCCGTAGCCGACCGCGACGGCCAGCCCTGGTCGGCTACTAAGGCAGTCGCGACGTGGCTCAGCCGGACTGCGGCCAGTGCTTGGCCACCAGGGTGAGCACGTCGTAGCTGGCCACTGGCTCGCCGTGCTGGTTCCGCACGTCCGCGTCCCAGCGCACCTCGCCGTAGTCCGCGTTCTCCCGCGGGGTGATCTGCTTGGCGGTCAGCGTCACGGTCAGCTCGTCGCCCGGCTTGACCGGGGTGCGGAAGCGCAGGTTCTCCAGGCCGTAGTTGGCCAGCACCGGCCCCGGCTCGGGCGAGACGAACAGCCCGGCGGCCAGCGACACGACCAGGTAGCCGTGCGCCACGATGCCGCCGAACAGGGCGTTGGCCCGGGCCGCCTCCTCATCGGTGTGCGCATAGAACGTGTCGCCAGTGAACTGGGCGAAGTGGTCGATGTCGGCCCGGGACACCGCCCGCGGCCCGGCGGTGACCGTGTCGCCGATCCGCAGCTGCGCCAGCGACTTGCGGAACGGGTGGACGCCCGCCAGCTGCGGGGCGCCGCTCACCCACCGGCCGGTCACCACGGACAGCACAGCGGGGCTGGCCTGCACGGCGGTGCGCTGCAGGTAGTGCAGCACGCCGCGGACGCCGCCTAGCTCCTCGCCGCCGCCGGCCCGGCCGGGGCCGCCGTGCACCAGGGCGGGCAGCGGGGAGCCGTGCCCGGTCGACTCCCCAGCGTCGGCGGCGTCGAGGACCAGCAGCCGGCCGTGCCACGGCGCCAGGCCGAGCACCAGCTCGCGGGCGAACTGCGGGTCACCGGTCACGATCGACCCGGCCAGGCTGCCCCGGCCGCGGGCGGCCAGCTCGATGGCCTCGGCGGCGCCGGAGTACGGCAGCAGCGTGGCCACCGGGCCGAACGCCTCGACCTCGTGCGGCTCCGCCCGGCCTGCGTCGGCGGCGCGCAGCAGCACCGGGGACAGGAACGCGCCGTGCTCGGCGTCGGCGTCGATCACGGTGACCCGCTGCGGGTCGCCGGACACCACGGCGGCCGCCCCGGCCAGGGCCTTGATTCCGCGGCGCACCTCCTCGCGCTGCTCCAGGCTGGCCAGCGCCCCCATCTGCACCTGCGGACTGGCCGGGTTGCCCACGCTGACCTGCGCCAGCCGCTGCGTCACGGCGTCGGTCACGGCGTCAATCAGGGCCGCGGGGACCAGCGCCCGGCGGATCGCGGTGCATTTCTGGCCGGCCTTCACGGTCATCTCGGTGACCAGCTGGTCGACGAACAGGCCGAACTCGGCCGTGCCGGGCGCGGCGTCCGGGCCGAGCACCGAGCAGTTCAGCGAGTCGGCCTCGGCGTTGAACCGCACCGAGTTGGCCAGCACGGCCGGGTGCGCGCGCAGTTTCCGCGCCGTGGCGGCTGAGCCGGTGAAGCTGACCACGTCCTGGCCGGTCAGGTGATCGAGCAGGTCACCTGCACTGCCGCAGATCAGCTGCAGCACGCCGGGCGGGAGCAGGTCAGCCGAGATGATCAGCTCGACCAGCCGCTGCGTCAGGTAAGCGGTCTGGCTAGCCGGCTTGACCAGGCTCGGCAGGCCGGCCAGGAACGCCGGGGCGAGCTTCTCCAGCGGTCCCCAGACCGGGAAGTTGAACGCGTTGATCTGGACGGCGACGCCGCGCAGCGGGGTGGCGATGTGCTGTCCGACGAACGAGCCGCCCTTGCTGAGCGGCTCCACCCCGCCGTCGACGAGCACGGTGTCGTTGGGCAGTTCACGCTGGCCCTTGCTGGCGTAGGCGGCGAGGACGCCGATGCCGCCGTCGACGTCGAACTTCGAGTCGCGCAGCGTGGCCCCGGTCCGGGCGGACAGCGCGTACAGCTCGTCGCGGTGCTCGCGCAGGTGCTTGCCGAGTGCCCGCAGCAGCGCCGCCCGCTGGTGGAAGGTGAGCTCGCGCAGCGGGGGGCCGCCCACGGCGCGGCCATACTCCAGGGCCGCGGCCATGTCGATGCCCGCCGAGGACACCCGCGCCACCGGCGCGCCGGTCACGGCGTCCCGGACCGGTACTCCATCGCCGGACGCGACGTGCCACCGGCCGCCGACGTAACTGCGCAGCATTTCCGGCCGCTGAGCCATCCCGCCGCACCTCCCAGGGGCTAATTACCAACCGGCCGTTCAGGTATTGGATGGTATCGTTCCGGCATGGCTGACGACAGTGCCGGCCCGGCGGGCGCGGCCGCGCCCGCGCGCCGCGGACGCCCTGGCCACGACCGGGAGTCCCTGCTGCTGGCCGCCGTGCGGCTGTTCAACAAGCACGGTTACGACGGCACCAGCATGAGCGACATCTCCCGCGAGCTCGGCATCACCAAGTCGGCGATTTACCACCACGTGCAGGGCAAGGAGGAACTGCTCGCGCTGGCCACCGGGCGGGCGCTGGACGGGCTGTTCGAGGTCGCCGACGAGGTGGCGGCCATGAGCGGGCCTGCCATCGACCGGCTGGAGCGGCTGGTGCGCGGCAGCGTGCGGGTGCTCGCCGACCGCCAGCAGTTCGTGACCCTGCTGCTGCGCGTGCACGGCAACACCCGGGCCGAGCGCGCCGCGCTGGCGCGGCGGCGGGAGTTCGACCGGTTCGCCGCCGACCTGGTCCAGCAGGCCGTGGCCGAGCACGACGTGCGGCCGGACATCGACCCGGCCGTGACCGCCAGGCTGCTGTTCGGGCTGGTGAACTCGCTGATCGAGTGGTACAGGCCCGGCCCGGGGGCGGGCGCGGCGCAGCTGGCCGACGCAGTCTGCAAGATGGCCTTCGAGGGCCTGCTGCCCCGGCCGGAACCGGGCCCGGCAGACGGCCAGGCGCGCCCGGCGGCCGCCGCCCCGGTAAGCCGCCGCGGCTCCAGGGCGCTTGAGTCCCTGCCGCTCAGTTCCTGCTGACCAGTCCTGCTGCCCAGTTCCTGCAGCCAGTTCCTGCAGCCAGTTCCTGCTGCCCGGGCCCTGCTGCCCTGGCCCTGGCTGCTCAGTCCTCGCCGCGCAGGAAGCGGGTGATCACCGGGCCTACCCGCTCCGGGCTGTCGACCAGGGCCAGGTGGCCGCCGCCCTCGACGATGTGCAGCTCGGCGTGCGGCATAAGCGCCGCCATGATCCGGTGGTTGACCAGCGGGCTGACCGGGTCGTCGTCGCCGGCCAGGATCAGGGCCGGCTTGCTGATCAGGCACAGCCACGGCAGGCTCGTCCACCCCAGCAGCGGGGCCATCCGGTACAGCCCGGCGACCACGTTGGTCGGGCGGCGGATGCGCATGCTGCGGGCGAGCTCGGGCTCGGTCCGCATCCGGCCGCCGAACATGGTGCCCGCGGCCTTCTCCAGCCGGATGGGGTGATAGCCGCGCGGATGCAGGAAGTGCCAGTACGCCGACGGACTGCCGGGGAGGGCGAAGCCGCCGAAGGACGTGGACACCAGGACCAGCCGGCGCACCCGGTCGGGGTGCGAGAAGGCCATCTGCTGCGCCACCGCGCCGCCGAACGAGGCGCCGAGCACGTGCGCGGACTGGATTCCCAGCTCGTCGAGGACCTCGGTGCCCAGCTGCGACAGCCGCCACATCGACAGCGGCAGCGGCGGCAGCGGGGAGCGGCCGAGGCCCGGCGGGTCGAAGGCGATGGCCTGGAACCCGGTGAGATAGGGCAGCAGCGAGTCCCACAGGTGAACCTCGCCCCAGATGCCCGAGTACAGCAGGAGCGGGTCGCCGGTGCCGCAGATCTGGGCGTGGATCTTCTGGCCGCGGATGCGCAGCTGGCGGTGGGTACGGTGCGGCATGGTGCTAGCTGGTGTCATCGGGCCTTCCTCGCGGTCGCAGGCCGACCGGGCCGTCCGGCGGCACTGGCCTGCGGCACGGCGAGCAGCAGCGCAAATGCGCGGGCTCGCCGACCTTCGACCATCATTTTTGACGCTAGCACGCCAACTATCCGGAAAACATCCGGTGAACTGACCGAACGGTCTGTTAACGGAGCGCTACGTCCGGTAGAGGTTCAGCCGGAACTCGGCCTCGCCGCGGCTGGCCAGCGAGCCCAGCAGCCCGTACCCGGCCGGGGCCCTGATCCGCCAGGCCGCGAGCGGCACCGGGACGGACCCGGCCACCTGAAGCGACGGCCCGCTGCGGCACCCGGCCAGGGAGACGGTCACCAGCCGGGAGATCCCGTGCATCGCCAGCTGCCCGGCCGCCCGGACGGTGACCGTCGCGCCCGAGGTGAAGGCCGGGCCCAGCGTCACCGGCCCGGCGAGGCTAAACGTGGCCGCCGGATCGGCCCGGGTGCCCAGGCTGCGGGCGAACTGCGGCCGCACCTTGCCGCTGACCCGGACGGCGGTCAGGCCGATGCGCAGCCTGGCCGCAGTGACCCGGCCACCGGAGATGACGATCGTCCCGGTCACCGCGCTGGTCCGGCCGACCACGTCGTTGCTCAGGCCCAGGGCGCTCTCCCGCAGCCGGAAGCCGGCCAGCGACCCGGGCGCGACCTGCCAGGTGCCGTCCAGCGGCCCGGCAGGCGCCGCGGCTGGCCGCGCGGGCAGCGCCAGCGGCGGCGGGACCGGCTGGCCGATGATGACGGCAACGGCCGCAGCGATGAGCACGACAACCAGGGCCGCGAGGCCGACCGTGATCCACAGCAGCCGCCGGCGCCGCCGGTGCCGGCGCTGTCCTGGCCCGGCCAGCGCTCCCTGGCCCGCCACATCTGTCATCTCCGCTCATCTCCCGCCGTCGCCTGACCCGCCGTAACCGGTCCCGGTGCCTGCTGCTGGCCACTGCGCGGCCCGGCCGCGGCTCCGGCCGCGCGGCCCGGCACTGAGCCGCCGAGCCGGGCCCGGGGCAGGATCCTGCTGCCGAGGCTCCGGCCCGGCGGGATGCCCGGGCCGGCCGGCTCGACCCGGAAGACCGGGTAGCGCGGCGCGATGGCGGCGAACTCCGCCAGCGGCGCGCGCCGGTCCACCGGGATATGCGGCCGGCCGCCGGGCACCGTGGCCAGGTAGCGCCGCAGGATCACGGGCCGCTCCGGCACCGGGACCTCGACGAGCCGGCATGCGGTGGCCCGGCCATGCCGGATGGTCACCCGCCCGTCCGCGGCGCGCACGTTGCGCACCCAGCCGCTCTTGCCGCCGAGCATCGGCACCAGGTACCAGTGGCCGCCGACGTCGGCCATCCCCAGCGGGTAGCGCAGCAGCCGGCCCGACCGGCGGCCTGCCACCTCCAGCGCCACCCAGCGCCGCGGGAAAAGCCCGGCCGCCATGGCCGCCGCCCACAGCCGGGACAGCCGGCGTGCCGCGGGACCGGCCCGGCCGCCGGGGTACATGGCCCGGAGGCACTCGGCCCACCGCGTGCGGATGCTCATCGGCTTCCCCTTCCGCCGCCCGACCGTGCCGCGACGAGGCCGGCGGCACGCTGATCATTACGGGTACGCTCTGCGTTAAGGATGGCGAGTTTAGAACTTGAGATATAGAGTCCAAAGTCCTCATAGGGACGGCACACCACTATGAACGACGACGCACCGGCACCGACCGGGCTGGCCCGCCGCGGCCGCCGGCTGTCCGACGAGCAGACCCGGCAGCGGATGCTGCAGGCCGCCGTGGCCATGGTCAACCGCACCGGCCTGACCGTGAGCCTGGATCACATCAGCTTCGAGGACGTGATCAGGGAAGCGGGCGTGTCCCGCAGCGCCGTCTACCGGCACTGGCCGTACAAGGACCTGTTCGTCAGCGACCTGGTGAAGACGCTGGCCACGAGCCCCTCCCCGGAGATCGTCACCGATGAGGTGGCGATGATCCGCGCCGTGGTCGGCGGGCACCCGGACTGGCTGGGCACCCCCGAGGGGCGGCATGCCCTGGTGGCCGAGCTATTGCGGCGGCTGTCGCTGGTGGATTTCCGGGGCATGTACCAGTCGCCGCAGTGGCGGACCTACATTGCCCTGCACGCGACGTTCCTGAGCCTGGCGGACGGCCAGCTGCGGGACGAGGTGCAGGCGGCGCTGGCCCGGTCCGAGCAGGCCCGGCTGAGCCGGATCGCGTCGGCCTGGGAACTGCTGGCGGGGCTGTTCGGCTACCGGCTCCGGCCGGAGCTGGCCACCAGCTACCCGACCCTGGCCGCGCTGCTCACCGCGACGATGCGCGGGCTGTTCCTGATGGCGCTGCCAATGCCCGACCTGGCCGCGCACCAGGCGGCGGCCCAGCCGTTCGGGGCGGCCGAGCAGGCCGAATGGTCGCTGCCGGCGATCGGCCTGGCCAGCATCGCGTCAGCGTTCCTGGAGCCCGACCCGGCGGTGGAATGGGACGAGCAGCGGATCGCCGCGGTCCGCGAGGCCCTGCTGACCGTCGACCTGCCCGACGCCTGACCGGCCGGGACCTGTCGCACATGGAAGACCGGGTCGAGCTGTGGACCGCCCTGCGCGCCCGCGGCCTGAGCTGACCTGTCAGGGGGTCCACTTGCCGACGGTGAAATGCGGGTGCCAGAAGCTGAGCGGCCAGAACAGCACCGAGATGCCGTACTGCACCCAGCTGTGCAGCGAAGTGAGGCTGCCCGCCGCGGTCGGCAGATGCGGGGGCGCCGTGTTGAGGAAGACGCCGATCAGGATGTAGACGACGATCAGCAGCCCGGTGGTGCTGAAGAGAGTTTTCAGGAACGCCAACCGGCTCACCTCCTCGCGGCCGGGCGTCATTCCAGGCGCTCGCGAGCCGGGCTGGCCTGTGCTGGGCCGCGGAGCCGCGCTGGTGAATGCCGGTGTTCTCTCGGGAAAAGGACGTCTTAACGGTTCAGGTCAATTGTCCGGTCTGCCGGTTTGCGGCCCATCCCCCGCAGCGGGTGATAGGGCGTCGCGGGGGGCGGCAGCGGGGGCCAGCTCGGCCTCGCGGGCCAGGAAGCGCAGCCGCGCGGCGCGCGCGTCCCAGGAGTAGATGACCGCGGTGCCGGCGATGAGGTCCTGCAGCGCCCGGTGCTCGTGCTGCACGAGGATGCCGAGGAAGCCCAGGCCGAACAGCAGGAAGCTGAGCGGGAACACCAGCGCCCGGATGACGCCCTGGCGCGGCCGCAGGGCCGTGCCGTCCGCCTGGACCACCTGCGCGCCGAGGACCGCCATCCCGAAGCTGCGGCCGCTGGCCGCCCAGGAATAGCCGAAATACAGGAACTGCCAGAGCGCGAAGATGACGGCCACCACGACGTCGGACCGGCTCCAGCTCACCGACTGGCCGGTCACCACCCGGACAGCGAACGACACTCCGGCCAGCCCGAGCGTGAACAGGCCGGTGCTCACGGCCAGGTCGATGGCGTAAGCCAGGAACCGGGATACCGAGCCGGCGTAGTTTCCCTGCGCGGTCACCATCGACTGCGCGGGCGTGCGGGCGGTCACCGCTCCTCCCGGGCGGCCAGCAGCGCCGGCGGCGCAGCGGGCCAGGGATGCTTGCGCCGCAGCAAGCGCCCGGCCCACTTATCGATGAAGTGGTCCAGCCCGACCGCCTGGCTGCGGACGGCATCCAGGGCCTCGCTGGCGGCCCCGCCGGAAGACCGGGCGATGATCGCGCCGAGGTCGGTGTCCCGGACCAGCGATTCGATGTCGACCTGCTGGACCAGGCCGTTGACGTCCACCCGCTCGACGACCGCGCCGACGTCGACCCGCTTGATCACGCCGTCGACGTCGGCCCGGTCCAGCAGCGCGTTCACGTCCGCCCGGTGCAGCAGCGCGTTCACGTCCGCCCGGTGCAGCAGCGCGTTCACGTCCGCCCGGTGCAGCAGCGCGTTCACGTCCGCCCGGTCCAGCAGCGCGTTCACGTCCACGTGGTCGAGCAGTGCGTTGACGTCCACCCGGTCCAGCAGCGCGTTGACGTCGATCCGGCTCAGCAGCGCGTTGACGTCCGCCCGGTCCAGCAGCGCGTTCACGTCCACCCTGGCCACCACCGCGTCCACATCGACGGGATCGAGGGCCGCGTTGGTGTCCACCCGGGCGACAAGCGCATTCAGGTCCAGCGCGCTGACGACCAGGTCGACGACCGGGGAGGCGACCTGCTGGGCGAGCGCCTCCGCCGGGTCAGTTATCCGGCGGCCTGCCAGCCGGAGCCGGTCGCGGGGGGTCACGATCTCAGTATTGCCGTGGATGCCGGGCATGACTCATCCACCGCGGGTGATACCGCGCCTCGGCCACTGGCGGATCAGGCCCGGCCGGCCGGCTCCGGCTCTGGCTCCGGTGCCGGAACGCCGGCCGCGGGCCTGGCGATCAGCTCGATCAGGGCCAGCACCACCAGCAGCAGCACGGTGATGAGGATGACCACCGCGGCGGTCGGCCGCCCCCAGAACACGAACACCACCGCAGCCAGCGCCACCGCGCCGATCCGCAGCCCGCGCCGGTGCGCGTAGGTCCACCGGCCGACCGGCCCGGTGGACACGCCCGCCCGGTCGCCCTGGTGGCGCAGCCAGCCGAACGCCGAGCTGAACGCCCGGCGGGTCTGCACGGCGGTGACCGAGGGCCCGGTCAGGAACGCGCCTGCCGCGACCACCAGGCCGGCCACCAGCAGGGTGCGCAGCCCTTCCCGGATGAAGCGCACCAGCGTGTCGAACATCGCCGCCGCCGCGTTCGCGGGCAGCACGCTGTCCGGGACGCTGTTGAGGTAGATGCTGCGGAAAATCAGCAGCCCGGCGGCCAGCACCAGCATCGACGCGGCGAAGCCGAGGCCGGCCCCGATCAGCGCCCGCCGGTGGCTCCTGGCGATGTAGACGCCGGCAGCGAGCAGCAGCAGCGTGAGGATCGGCAGCACGATCTTCAGGTCGTTGATCAGCCGGTAGGCCGTCTGCGCCTTCACCAGGTAGCGGGCGGAGAACAGGGTCAGCGTCGGGTTGATCGCGGGCAGCTTGTTCACCAGCGTGAAGCCCCGGGCGGCCAGGTCCTGCTTCACCAGCGTGATGAACGGCCCCAGGCCGATCACCACCTTGCCGTTGCTGACGCTGACCGCGCTGTTGCCCTGCCCGGAGAGGGCCTTGACGAGCTCGCTGTGGGCCACGGTGTTGACCTGGACCCAGGCGTGCGCGAACCGCGGGCTTGTAACGATCTTGTGGACGGCGCTGTGGATGAAGCCGGCGACGGCGCTGGACAGCGACGGGCCGAACGTCTTCAGCAGCGCGGCCACCCGGGGCAGCCCCTTGCTGGACAGCAGCCCGGCCGCCTGGTCGACGTAGCCGGTGACGTTGAGGTGACTGGTCACCTCGGTGGTGATCTTGTCCGTCAGCGCGTTCTGCACCGCCGGGTCGTGCACCAGCGGCTCGACGTTCGCCACGTACCGGCTGGTGTCCGACACCTGGTTGGCGGTCCAGACGCCGAGCACCGACAGCGGGGCCAGGATGCAGCCGAGCACGATGAGGACGACGGCGACCGGAGCCCGCCAGCCGAGCCGCCGGCGAGCCGGACCAGGTCCCTGGCTGCGCAGCCGGTCCGCCTCCGCCTTCAGGCGCTGCGTCTCGGCGCGCAGCCGGTCCAGCTCAGCCAGCTCATCCTGGCTCAGCGGCTGGCTGCTGCCGGATGGCTGGCTGCCGGATGGCTGGCTGCCGGGAACTGGTCGCGGCTCGCCGCGGATCTCTGACATGTGCTGACCCCGCTTGTCTCGCCGTCGTCCTCGGTGCCGCGTCAGGCTGCGGCTTCGACGTTCTCCCGGCTGCCGTAGGCGCACAGCCCGTACAGCGCGACGACGTCCATGGCGATGATCGCCAGCGACCAGAACGGGTAGGCCGGGATGAACAACATCTGGTCGATGGCGTTCAGGCCGACCACGACCACGGCGAACCACCGGGCCAGCTGGTTGCCTGTCATCACGCCGACCCCGGCCACCAGCTGCAGCACGCCGAGGATCAGCGTGATCCAGCCCCAGGCCCGCAGGCTGGCGAAGACGTAGTGCGCGTTGGCGACGAAAACGTGCGAGTTGGCAATCGCGGCGATGCCGTAGATGACGTTGAAGCAGCCGATCACCAGCATCAGGACCGACGCGAAGATGACCAGGCCGTAACCGCGGCCTTCCGTATGCCGCCCGCCCGAGCCCCGGGCCGGCTGAACCGTTGCCGATGTCATTGCGACCTCCTCGCTTCGAGGAATCTCGACCTCACCGGACTGCGCACCAGGCGTCCGCAGGACCGCCTGGACGTCGCAAGCCCCGGCGCGGTCTGCAGTCGCCCGCTGGCGAATCGCGGAACGTAACTTCACGGTGCCCGCGCGCCGCCCCTGGCCACCTCATCCGATGCGGGTGAATCGGGCGGGGCGGGTCAGGTCAGTGGCATCCCGGCGGTACCGGGCGCCGGCTGGTGGCAGCGCTTCCACTTGCGGCCCGAGCCGCACGGGCAAGGATCGTTGCGGCCGCGGCGAGAGTCGGCCGCGGCGTAGCGGGCGGCCAGCTCGGCCGGTGCCCGGCCGGCGTCGAGCAGCTCGCACATGGCCGTCATCGCGGGCCCGATGTGCCGGAAGAACGCCTGGTAGCCCGGGCACAGGTAGTGCAGGCCCGGCTCGCCGTCCGGGGTGACAGCGAACCGGTCTTTCGGGCATCCGCCGTGGCAGGCGAACCGCACGTCACAGTCCCGGCAGTACCGCGGCAGCGTGTCCTTCTTGGCCTGGCCGAACGCCTGCTGGGCCGGGGAGCTGACCAGCTCGATCAGCGGGGTATCGCGGATGTTGCCGAGCCGGTGGCCAGGGTTCACGAAGTGGTCGCACGAGTAGACGTCGCCGGTGTGCTCCAGCGCGAGCGCCCGGCCGCAGGTCTCCGCGTGCACGCACAGCCCGGGCGGCTGCCGCCACCAGCTGGCCAGGGCCACGTCGAAGGCCTGCACGTACACCTCGCCGATGTCGTGGCGCACCCAGTCCTCGAACACGTCGATGAGGAACCGGCCGTAGCCGGCCGGGGACACCGACCGCGGCGTCACCTGGCCCGGCCCGTCCTGCCGCTCCACGATCGGAATGAACTGCGCGAACCGGGCACCGCACTCATCCCGGAGGAACGCGTAGACCGCCCGTCCGCAGTCCTGGTTCGCCGCGTGCACTGTGGTCAGCGCATTCCACTCGACGTCGTGCCGCTGCAGCGCGGCCAGCCCCTTCATCACCAGGCGGAAGCTGCCCTTGCCGCCTTTGTCCACCCGGTAGGCGTCGTGGATCGGCTGCGGGCCGTCGATGGACAGGCCGACCAGGAACTGGTGCTCGGCCAGGAACGCGCCCCACTCGTCGTCCAGCAGCGTCCCGTTGGTCTGCATCGTGTAGGAAATCCGCTGGCCGGGCTGGCAGTACCCGCGGGCCAGCTCGACCGAGCGGCGGAAGAAGTCCAGCCCCATCATCGTCGGCTCGCCGCCCTGCCAGGCCACCACGACCTCCGGGAGACCGGCGTGCGCCTCGATCAGCTGCCGCAGGTAGGCATCGAGCAGGTCATCGGCCATCCGGAACCGGCTGCCCGGGTAGAGCATCTCCTTAGACAGGTAGAAGCAGTACGCGCAGTCGAGGTTGCAGACCGCGCCGGTCGGCTTGGCCAGCAGGTGGAATTCCCGCGGCGCCGGGCGGGGAGCGAGCGGCCCGGACCCGTCCCTGGTGATCGTCACTGCTGCTCCCCCATCTGCGCCAGCACTACCCCAGCGGGCACCGCAATAGCCAGCATCGCCTCAGCCAGCATCGCCTCAGCCAGCATCACCTCAGCCGGCCGCACCGCCCACGAGGACCGAGGCCAGCAGCAGCGGCGGCGAGAACAGGCCGGCCACCTGGCCGGCGCCGCCGCCCTAGCGACCCTAGGCCGGGGCAGCGCGCCCGGATTCATCCGCGGCGGATGATCCCGGCGCGGCGGCCGCCCGCGTCGCTGATCACCCGGTCCAGATGAGGCAGGCGGCGGACGGCGGCAGGGACACTGCGGCCATCGCAGTTCGCTGACGGGCGGTCCGATGCGCAGCCACGCCGAGACGGCAGGAGTACGGGGGTTCGGCCCGTTCGCCACCCTGCGGGTGCGGGTCAGCCCGGACGGGACGCCCGAACGGTGGGAGTCCCGCTGGCACCGCAAGCACCTGCCCCGCGCCGCGCCGCGCGGCCGGCTGTGGTGGGCGCCCCGCGACCGGGACTGGCAGATCGGCGTGCTGTTCGCGGTCGGCTCGGCGTTGTTCGCGCTGGGCGTGGTGCCCGGCTACGCGGCCGCCGTCGGTGCGCGGCCGGACGCGCTGACGTTCTTCGCCGGGTCCCTGTTCTTCACCGCGGCGGGCTTCCAGCAGTACCGCGAGGCCGTGGACGCGGCTCCGACGCCGCCTGAAGCCCGGCGCCGGAAGGTATTCGTGCTGCTGCCCGGACAGATCGACTGGCTGGCCACTGGCGTGCAGCTGATCGGGACGCTGGAGTTCAACGTGAGCACGTTCGCCGCGATCTGGGCGGCCGCCGGGTCGGCGCAGGCCCGGCATCACGTCTGGCGCCCGGACGTGCTGGGATCTGCCTGTTTCCTGGTCGCCAGCGGCCTGGCGTGGTTCGAGGCCTGCCACGGCTGGGCCGCCTGGCGGCCACGGTCACAGGGATGGTGGGTCACTGCGGTGAACCTGGCCGGGTCGGTCGCCTTCGGCGTCTCCGCGGTCGGCAGCTTCGTCGCGCCGGGCACTGAGCAGGAGCTGAGCACGCCGCTGACCAGTCTCGGCACCTTCGCCGGCGCGGTGTGCTTCTTCGCCGGGGCCCTTTTGCTGCTGGCCGAGCGGGCTGAGCCAGCACCCGCGGCCTGACCCGGACCGCGGCTCATCCGCGGCGGGTGAGGCCACGGGGGCAGCTGCAGACGGAGGCTGGTCGCGCGCACAGCGCACGAAACGGCGGCCGGGGCTGGCCGTCTCCGGACCGCCCGGGGACGGATCCCGGCAGACGGATCCTGGCAGCCGGATCCTGGCAGACGGATGGAGCCCGACAATGGCGTTGCAGCACCCTAAGGCACCGAGCCGGCGCGCCCGGGACGTGGCGGCGGCGCCGCTGTTCGGCCTGGAGCCCGGCCGCATCCCGCGGCACAGCCTGCGCCAGGGCGAGATGGCGCCCGAGGTCGCCTACCAGATCATCCACGACGAGCTGATGCTCGATGGCAACGCCCGGCTGAACCTGGCCACGTTCGTCAGCACGTGGGCGGAACCGCAGGCCGACCGGCTGATGGCCGAGTGCCTGGACAAGAACATGATCGACAAGGACGAGTACCCGAACACGGCCGAGCTGGAGATGCGCTGCATCTCCATCCTGAGCCAGCTGTGGCACGCGCCGGATGCGGGGCAGGCCACCGGGTGCTCGACGACCGGCTCCAGTGAGGCGGCGATGCTCGGCGGCCTCGCGCTCAAGCGGCGCTGGCAGCACGCCCGGGCCGCCGCGGGGCGGCCCGCTGACCGGCCGAACATCGTCATGGGCATCAACGTCCAGGTCTGCTGGGAGAAGTTCGCCAACTACTGGGACGTGGAGATGCGGCTGGTCCCGATGGAAGGCGACCGCTTCCACCTGTCCGCCGAGGAGGCCGTCCGGGCCTGCGACGAGAACACGATCGGGGTTGTCGCCGTCCTCGGCTCGACCTTCGACGGCTCCTACGAGCCGGTGGCGGAGATCTGCGCGGCGCTGGACGACTACCAGGCGCGGACCGGGATCGACGTGCCGGTGCATGTCGACGCCGCCTCAGGCGGGTTCGTGGCCCCGTTCCTTGACCCGGACCTGGCGTGGGATTTCCGGCTGCCGCGGGTGGCGTCCATCAACGCCTCCGGGCACAAGTACGGCCTGGTGTACCCGGGCGTCGGCTGGGCGATCTGGCGGGACGCCGCCGCGCTGCCGGAGGACCTGATCTTCTGGGTCAACTACCTCGGCGACAACATGCCGACGTTCGCGCTGAACTTCTCCCGGCCCGGCGCCCAGGTCGCCATGCAGTACTACAACTTCCTGCGGCTGGGCTTCGACGGATACCGGGCGGTGCAGGGCTACTCCCGGGACGTGGCCACGCGCCTGTCCGCGCGGATCGCCGAGCTGGGGCCGTTCGAGCTGATCACCCGGGGCGACGAGCTGCCGGTGCTCGCGTTCCGGCTGCGCGAGAGCATCAGCAACTACACGGTCTTCGACGTGTCGAACGCGGTGCGCGAGCACGGCTGGCTGCTGCCGGCCTACACGTTCCCGAAGAACCGGCAGGACCTGGCCGCGCTGCGGGTGGTCGTGAAGCGGGACTTCACCCACGACATGGCCGACATGCTCGTCCACGACCTGCGCCAGCTGCTGCCCCGGCTGGAGAAGCAGCCCGCCCCGGTGCACGATCACGCCTCGGGCACCGGCTTCCATCACTAGGGCGCGGGGCGGGCGCACGCGGCACATCCGGCTGCACCCGCAGCTCACCCGCCCGGGATGACGCGGCGGCTGCGGCCCGCATGGATGCTGGAGCGAAGGCTCAGGCGGTGACGGGAGTACGACCATGGCCCATGGCACCAGCCAGATGGACGCCGAGCATGCCGACCTGCTGCGGCGCCGTTACCTGATCAGGTTCGAGGAGGACACGCTGCGGCCGCGGCCGCTGTCGATCCGGCTGATCATCGAGTTCCTCGGCACGTTCGTGCTAGTCACGGTGGCGGCCGGGGCGGGTGTCATCGACCACTACGCCGGCGGCGGCCCGATCAGCCGCACCGCCGCGGTGATCGCGCCCGGCGCGGCCGTGATGGCGATGATCTACGCCTGGGGCCCGCTGTCCGGCCTGCACATCAACCCGGCGGTGACCCTGGCGTTCTACGGCCGCCGGGTCTTCCCGGCCGCCTGGGTTGTGCCGTACTGGGTGGCCCAGCTGACCGGGGCGCTGGCCGCGGCCCTGTTCCTGCAGCTGATGTTCGGCCACGTCAGCACGGGCGGGAACTACCCGATCAGCACTGCCGGCGGCGAGTGGAAGTCGCTGGTGATGGAGGCCGTGCTCACCGCCATCCTGGTCAGCATCATCCTCAACACCGCCACCGGCAGCCGCAGCATCGGCCATAACGCGGCCATCGCGGTCGGCTCGACCGTCGCGCTGCTCGGCCTGTTCGCCAGCCCGATCAGCGGCGCCTCGATGAACCCGGCCCGCTCCCTCGGCCCGGACATCATTGCCAACGACTACCACGGCTGGTGGATTTACCTGGCCGGCCCCGTGATCGGCGCCATGATCGCCGTCGTGATCATCACGGCGGTCCGCGGGCTGCCCAGCAAGGACGAGCGCAAGGCCGCCGAGGGCGGCGACCTGCCGCTCGTCGACCCATCGGCGCAGAAAGGACGGTGAGTCATGGCAGAGCCAGCGCAGTTCATCATCGGGACCCCGGTCAGCTGCTCCGACGGTCCCTGCGGCGAGGTGCGCCGCATCATCGTCAACCCGGCGGCCGGGCGGGTCACGCACCTGGCCGTGCAGCCGGAGCACCGGCACGACCCCGCCCGGCTCGTCCCGCTGGACCTGGTCGTCGAGGCCGGGCCCGCGATCGTGCTGCGCTGCACGCAGGCGGAGTTCGGCGACCTGGAACTGGCCGACGAGACCGACCTGGTGGACGAGTCCGGCTACTCCGGTGACTACGACCCGGCCGACGTGGTGGGCGGCTACGGCTACGCGGCCAGCCTGACCGGCGGCGCCTACGTCGCCGGCGCGGGCATCGGATACCACCCGCGGGCCGTGACGCGCGACGCGGTCCCGGAGGGCGAGACCGAGATACGCCACGGCGACCGGGTGCACGCCACCGACGGCGAGATCGGCCGGGTGGAAGGGCTCATCGTCGGCTCCGACGGCCAGCGCGTGACCCACGTGCTGCTCCAGGAGGGGCACCTGTGGGGGCGCAAGGAAGTCGCGATCCCGGTCAGCGCCGTGCTCGGCGTCGACGACGGGATCCGGCTCAGCCTGACCAAGAAGCAGGTTGAGGAACTGCCGGCCCGCTGACGCCCCGTGTCCCGGGCGCTGCCGCCCGGGCGCCGTCGGCCCGGGCGGAGCGCCGTAGGCCCGGGCGGAGCGCCGGTCAGCCGGCTGGGCTGGCGGCCGGGCTCCCGGCGGCCGCGACCGGTTCTCCCTCTTCTTCCTCCCGCCGGCCGACCGGCCGGACCGGGATCAGCCCGGTGCAGAACAGCGCGAGCACCGCGAAGATGGCCACCACCCACAGCGAGGTGCGCAGCGCCGACAGCCGCGCGTCGCTGTTGGCCTTGAGCACCGCGT
>JBKQSL010000056.1:0-3543 GCA_052143655.1 Streptosporangiaceae bacterium
AGAAGACCCTCGGCGTCAATGACTTCTACTTCCGCGGCCCGGACTTCGACTACCCGATGGGCAACATCCAGATGATCGGCAAGTCGCAGGCGGCGATGTTCCGCGGCGAGAAGCCGCTGGAGACCAAGTTCGCGCCGACCTGGGCGCTGCGCGACGTGGCGGAGCACGCCGTGGACTTCTGGCTGTCCACCGAGGACCTGCCGCAGCCCGATAACCGGGTCACCCTCGGCCCGGACGGCGCCGTCCACCTGGCGTACACGCCGAGCAACCCCACCGCCGCCAAGCGGCTGTACGCCCAGCTCCACTCGATGCTGGGCGCGCTCCGCATGCACCCCGGCCACTTGGCTCACCGGTTCGCGTACATGAAAACCGACATCCCGGTCGCCGGCTGCGCACACCAGGCCGGCACCGTGCGGTTCGGCACCGACCCGGCCACCTCGGCGCTCAACCCCGACTGCCGGGCCCACGAACTCGACAACCTCTACGTCGTCGACACCAGCTTCTTCCCCAGCATCAGCGCGGTCAACCCCGCCCTCACCGCGATGGCCAACGCCGTCCGAGTCGGCGACCACCTGCTGCAACGACTCGGCTAAGAGAGAACCCCGAGCCATGAGCGCGACGCGGGCCGCTTGGCCGCCCCACCCCCACCACGCCGGATCCCGGTGCCGGCGGCCACGCGTTCTTGCGGTCCGTCACTGTCGATCCTTGCGCATGGGCTCGGTTTTTCCACCGAGCCGGTGTGGTGGCCGCTGCCGGTCCTGGCGGTGGGCGGTGTCCTCGCTGGTCTCGTCATCCGTTACCTGCAAGCCGAGTCGGTATGACTAACCCCGATGCCCGGACTACGTCGGCCAGGCGCCGACGGCAGGCCGGGCTGTGGGTGCTTCGCTCGCTCGCGGCGACGATCGTCCTTGCCGCCTTGTACTATCTGCTGCCGCTGGATCATCTCGCGAGCGTGCCCCTGGCAGTGATCTTGGTGGTGGGGCTGCTGATTCTGATCGCCATCGGCGCCTGGCAGCTGCGTGCAGTCCTGCAGGCCAGGTATCCGGCCCTGCGGGCTGCCGAGGCCCTGTCCAGCACGGTGCCGTTGTTCCTGCTGCTGTTCGCCTCGGCCTACTTCGCGATGGAGCGGGCCACCCCGGGCAGCTTCAACCACCCCCTTACCCGCACCGATGCGCTGTACTTCACGGTCACCACGTTCAGCACCGTGGGGTACGGGGACATTACCGCGGTCAGCCAGAGCGCCAGGCTGATGGTGACCGCCCAGATGATCCTGGACCTGCTGGCACTGGGCCTGGGCATCCGCGTATTCATCGGAGCCGTGCAACTCGCCCGCCAGGCGCATCCGGGCCCCGCCGCTCCGGCCGCCGCGCCAGGGCAGCCACCGCAGTGACCCGGAGAAAGGGAAAGCCATGACCCAGCTGGCGAAGGTGTTCGAAATCAAGCGGCAAGGATTCAGCCTGCGCACCGGCGTCTTCGTCTTGGTGGTCCTGCTGCTGCCGCTGATCGTCCTGGCCGCGATCGGCCAGGAGAAATACTGGCTCAGCGTGTCGTTCGGGGCGCTGTTCGTGGCGCTGAGCGACCCCGGCGGCCACTACGCGGACCGGGCGGCGCGGATGGCCGAGTTCGCCGTCATCGGTGCGCTGCTGACAGCCCTGGCATTCGGCGTCGGCGACCAGGCGTGGGGGTGGGTGGTCCTGGTGGCGTTCGTGTTCACTTTGCTGGCCGGGCTGGCGGTGAAATTCGGCGCGCGCAGATTCGCCGCGGGCACGCTGCTCAACGTCTGGTTCATCATCGCGCTCAGCCTGCCAGCCTCCTACCACCTCGCCCACATCCACACCCACCCCTGGGCGCAAGCGCTGGCCTGGCTCACCGGATCAGCCCTCATCATCGCCCTCACCTGCATCCAGTGGCTGGCCCGCGGCCGGAAATCCGAGCCGACCTCCCCGGTCCTGCCCGGAGACACCGCGCCAGTCGAGCTGACCAGGCCAGTGGTCCTCTTCGCGGTACTCCGTGCCGTCGCCCTGGCGATCTCCGTCGCGATCGCCTTCGGGCTGCACGTGCAGGACGCCGACTGGATGCCCATCGCAACCATTGTCGCCATGAAGCCCAGCCTGCAGCAGTCCGCGCTGATAGCCGAGCAGCGCGTTGCCGGGACGATCCTGGGCGCCGCGGTGGCTGCCCTGTTCCTGCTGACCGTCCACAACAAATACGTCCTGGAAGCGGTCATCGTCGTTCTCGGCGCGCTGGCCGGTTCGATCCGCGCCGTGAACTACGCCCTCTACATCACAGCCACTGCCGGTGTCGTTCTCATCGCCGCGGACCTGCCGCACCCGACCAACCTCACCGATGAGGGACGCCGGGTGCTGTTCACCTTCATCGGCGTGGGCATCGCCGTCGTCGTCATGTTCCTGGCGAACCTGCTGGGAAAGCGCACCGCCAAAGCGGCACCACAAGCAACCCCAGCTAGTTCCAGCTGACGTTGGCAAGGAACGCCTCACATGGGTGACAGCAGGTTTACCAGCTGGTATCACACGACAACGCAGCGCGGGATGCCGTCGGCGGCAGTGATCCCGGGAGGCCTGGACGCCTAGGGCAAGCAACGGACTTCGCACCGAAGAGAGCGACTTCTCATGCGAGCCCGGCAGCAACTCCCTCCACGCTGTGGAGATCGACTCCTCCTACGGCCTTTGATCAGCCTCCTAGCGCCCTCCGCGACCCGCCCTTCAGATCGGACCCGCCCGCAGCGGCCGTCCCGGATGGCGGGCATCCCCGCCCAAGTCGATGATCAAGGTGTTTCCCCCGGCCGCGCGCCATCAGACGGGACGGCGCGTGCCCGGGCCGGATCGGCGCGCCGGCCCCGCGCCCGGCTTGCGGCCGGAGCTGCGCCGCGCGGACCCAGGCGCGTCGGCGTGCGCCGCAGCGTGTGGCAGGCGCGCCGCGATGCAGGGCCTGGCGATACGCGCCGTGCCACCGGCACCGTGCCCGGCGCCGCGCTGCGCGCGGCGCGATGGTGGCGCGCCTGCAGTCGCGCCAGTCAGTCAGCCGCGTCGTGGCGCGTCAGCTTCGCTGGAGATCTGCGCCGGCCCGGCGGCGCCTGGCATGGCGGGCCTGACCCGTTGCACGGCCGCAACAGGCACATACAAATGGATCTTGCGGAGCCATGCCGATGGGGTGGCACCTCACTGACACGGCGGCCTTGCGCCGCAGCAGGAAGAGCCTCGTTCTGCCTGGTCAGGTGCACTCTGCGCTTACTTCAGGCTCGAGCCGCAGCCGACGAGGCTGCCGCCTTCGTCCGCATGGACGCCAGATCCGAACTGGCGTGCGATGGTTTTCGCTGCGGCTGCTGCTGTACTTTGCTGCTGTACAGGGGCCTGGAACGATGTGATCAGATTTTCGAATTATGGTCTTTGAACTGCGGTGGAGCTATGGGGATTCGAACCCCAGACCTCTTGCATGCCATGCAAGCGCTCTACCAACTGAGCTATAGCCCCTCGGCGCCGACCTCCCGGCCCTGGCGCCACGCCAGTGTACAAGAAACCGGCT
>JBKQSL010000057.1:0-2848 GCA_052143655.1 Streptosporangiaceae bacterium
CGTCACCGGCCGGGAGATCGTGGTCCACGACGGAACGCTGGCGTTCGACGTCCGGGGCAGTTCGGCCGGCATCTACGTGTTGGACGGGCCGGGCCGGATCGGCGTGGACGGCGTCTATCTGCGCTGATGCTCGCGGTCCCTGTTAAACATGCGTTTACTGTGAGCATAATTAGCATTACGGAAGAGCATCTCAGGAGGCGGCATGGCCAGGCAACCCTGCGGGGTTCCAGAACTCGGCCTCTGGTCTTGACCTGGGCTTCTACGCGGCTCGTTCGTATTCGTTGATGAGGCCGCCGAGGACGGGCTGGCGCTTGATCCGTTTCTGGGAGAGGCCGGCGGGCGGATGGTCGGGCCGGGGCGGGCGGAGTGCCCGGCTGCGGTGGGGCCGCCGTCCGTTGTAGTGCCGGGTGTAGTGAGCCAGGATGCTGCGGAGGTGGCGTTCGCCGAAGATCGCATCCGGTCGGTGACCTCAGTCCGGGCGGTGAGCACAAACCTTTCCGCATAAGCATTCGCGCGAGGGCTCCGGGGCGGGATCTTCACGGCCTCGATGCCCGCGCCCGCGAGGACCGAGTCGAAGGATGCGGTGAACTGACCGGTCGCGGACCAGGAACCGGAAGCCCGCGGCGCGCTCGCCAAGGTCCATCAGCCGATCGACAGCCTGCGTTCCGCAGCTAATTTGGTGTTCGGGGGTACGCCAATCGAAGATCCGCAGGTCAGCGGCTTGCGGCTAGCGGAAAACCCCGAAACTGACTAGTGACACGGTTCAGTCGTTAACAGTCTGTTGCGCAGGAAGTTCAGCAAAGATGACTAGAGGCAACTCCCGGATTTGCCCTAGGGTGCGGATGCCGGTAGCTTCTGGCGCGTGCCCTACGTGAAGACGTCCGTGCGGACCACCCGTTCCGGTGCGGTCCGCTACCTGCAGCTGGCCCACAACGAGTGGGACCCGGAGGCGGGCCGGTCGCGCACGAGGGTGCTCTACAACTTCGGCCGGGAGGACGAGCTCGACAGGGACGCGGTCCGCCGCCTGGTCGCGGCGCTGTCGCGGCTGCTGGACCCCGCCGAGGCCCTCGCCGCGGCGAAGCCGGGCGAGCTGGCCGTCACCGGGTCGCGCCCGGCCGGCGGGGTCCACGCCCTGGACCGGCTGTGGCGGCGCCTGGGGCTGGAGGATGCGGTCCGCGCGACGCTGGCCGGGCGCCGGCTCAGCCCGCAGACCGAGCGGGTCCTGTTCGCCCTGGTCGCCAACCGGGCGCTGGCCGCCTCCTCCAAGCTGGCGGCCGCCGACTGGATCAGCGGGGACGTGCACGTCGACGGCCTCCCCGAGACCAGCGACGACGCCTGCTACCGGGCGATGGACCACCTGCCGGAGATCGAGCCCGGCCTGGCCGAGCAGGCCTGCTACCAGCTCACCGACCTCCTCAACCTCGAAGTAGACCTGCTGTTCTTCGACACCACCAGCACGTATTTCGAGACGGAGCAGGAGGATGCGGACGTTCCCCGCGACGAGCGGGGCGAGCGGGTCCCGGCCGGCAGCAAGGTAGAAGCGGACCAGGGCGGATTCCGGGCGTTCGGCAAGTCCAGGGACTCCCGCGACGACCTCCCGCAGGTCATCGTGGGGATGGCCGTCACCCGGGACGGGATCCCGGTCCGGGTCTGGTCCTGGCCCGGCGACACCGGCGACTCCGGCCTCATCCGCCAGGTCAGGCAGGACCTGCGGGGATGGGCGCTGTCGAAGGTCATCTGGGTCGCCGACCGCGGCTTCACCTCCCGGAAGAACCGCCGCGCCCTCATGCAAGGCGGCGGCGGCTACATCATCGGCGAGAAGCTCCGCACCGGATCAGAGGAGGTGAAGGCCGTCCTGTCCCGGCAGGGACGCTACAAGACCGTCAGAGACAACCTCCAGGTCAAGGAAGTCCGCCTCGGCGACGACAGCGACCGGTTCATCATCTGCTACAACCCTGACCAGGCAGAACGCGACGCCGCGATCCGCGCCCGCCTCGTGGCACAGCTCGGGGAGCTCATCGACGGCACCGACGCGCTGACCGCCGCCGAGCGGGCCAGGATCGAGGGAACCCTGGCCGGCAAGCCCGGCCTGAAGCGGTTCCTGCGGGTCACCCCGGCCGGCCTGCTGCGGACCGACAAGGCCAGGATCAAGGCCGAAGAGAACCTCGACGGCAAGTACCTCCTGCGCTCCTCCGACCCGCACCTGAGCGCCGAGGACATCGCCCTGGGCTACAAGCAGCTCCTGGAAGTGGAACGCGGCTGGCGCGACATGAAGCAGGTCATCGACCTCCGCCCGGCCTGCCACCGGCGGGAAGACCGGATCCGCGCCCACGTCATCCTCTGCTGGCTCGCCCTCCTCCTGATGCGCGTCGCCGAGAACACCGCACAACGCCCCTGGGCGCGGATCCGCGACGAGCTCCAGCGCCAGCACGCCGTCACCTGGACCGGCCCCGCCGGCACCTTCCGCCAGGCCACCGACCTCACCAAGCACCAGCGGGACATCTACACCGCACTCAGTATCGAACCACCGAAGAAGATCCTCGCCCTGGAGCCTGCAACCTCATCCTCCTGACCTGCGCGAATACCACCGCCTAGTGACACGCCCCGTCACTGGGCTTTTTCGTGTTCCTGCAGCTAAACGCCCATTTTTCGGTCACTAGGCGGAAGCAATTCTGCGGAACCCAGGTCGCGGGATTCCTCCGCAAGAACCAGAAGCCAGAAGCGATCACGGGTGCTCTCGAGATGATCAGCGCCGGCCGGGTGGCCTTCTATCCAGGATGCTCGCGCAGCCAATCGGGCGCACGACGCCGACACCGCGGGAGGACATGCTCCGAAACCTCACGCCGCG
>JBKQSL010000058.1:0-6281 GCA_052143655.1 Streptosporangiaceae bacterium
CCGGCTTCACCAAGGACAACCTGCTGTTCAAGATGACGGTCGAGGACTGGGACGCAGTCCTGGGCGTGCACCTGCGCGGCCCGTTCCTGATGACGAAGGCCTGCCAGAAGTACATGGTGGACGCGCATCTCGGCCGGATCATCAACCTGTCGTCGCTCGCGGCGATCGGCAACCGCGGCCAGGCCAACTACTCGGCGGCCAAGGCCGGCGTGCAGGGCTTCACCAAGACGCTCGCGATCGAGCTGGGCAAGTTCAACGTCACCGTGAACGCAGTGGCCCCCGGCTTCGTCGTCACCCCGATGACCGAGGCCACGGCCGCCCGGATCGGCGTCCCGTTCGACAAGTTCCAGGAGAGCATCGCCAAGCAGACCCCGCTGCAGCGGATCGGCCTGCCCGAGGACATCGCCCCGCTGGTGGGCTTCTTGGCCAGCGACGGCGCCTCGTTCATCTCCGGCCAGGTGATCTACGTAGCGGGCGGGCCGGCCGGGCACATCTGATGCCCGCCGGGGCCGGCGGCACGGCCGGCTGACGGCACGGGCCTCTATGCTGAGGGCACGTGCCAGCGAGCCCGTGCTGAGGAGGCCCCGTGTCGCGGCCAGCTGTGCTGAGGTCCTCATGGTGAGTCCGCCGGAATCGCCGGCCGCCGGGTCGCTGCGCGCCCAGGTACGCGAGTTCCTGGCCGCGCACGACCCGGCGACTGCTGACCGTCTGGAGTTCCTGCGGGCGCGGTTCGACGCCGGGCTGGCCTGGGTGCACTACCCGGCTGGCCTCGGCGGTCAGGGCCTGCCCCGGGTACTGCAGGCCGTCGTCGACGCCGAGTTCGACGCCGTCGGCCCCCCCGGCCACCGGCCCGAGCGCAACGTGATCGGCCTGGGTATGGCCGCGCCCACCATCCTGGCGTACGGCACCGACGAGCAGAAACAGCGCTGGCTGCGACCGCTGTGGACGGGCGAGGACATCTGGTGCCAGCTGTTCTCCGAGCCGGGCGCCGGCTCGGACCTGGCGAACCTGGCCACCAGGGCGGTACGCGACGGCGACCGCTGGGTGGTCAACGGGCAGAAGGTCTGGACCTCGTCGGCGCACATGGCCAAGCGCGCCCTGCTGGTTACCCGCACCGACCCGGCAGTGCCCAAGCACAAGGGCCTGACTTACTTCGCCGTGGACATGACCCAGCCCGGGGTCGAGGTCCGGCCGTTGCGGCAGATGACCGGCGAGGCCGAGTTCAACGAGGTGTTCCTGACTGACACCGTCATTCCCGACACCGACCGGATCGGCGAGGTCGGGCAGGGCTGGCAGGTCGCCACCGCGACGCTGATGTCCGAGCGGGTCGCGATCGGCGGCGGGGACGTCCCGCGCGAGGGCGGCATGATCGGCCGGGCCGCCGAGGCCTGGCGTGAGCATCCGCAGCGCCGGACCCCGGGGCTGCACGACCGGATGCTGCGGCTGTGGGCCGACGCGGAGGTCGCCCGGCTGGCCGGGGCGCGGCTGCGCCAGCAGCTTGCGGCGGGGCAGCCGGGACCGGAGGGATCGGCGGCCAAGCTCGTCTACGCCCGGCTGAACCAGGACATCACCGAGCTGGAGGTGGAGCTGGCCGGCCCCGAAGGCCTGCGTTACGGCGACTGGACCATGCGCCGTCCGGAGGGCACCGACTTCTATCACCGTGACGTCGGCCACCGCTTCCTGCGCTCGAAGGCCAACTCGATCGAGGGCGGGACCTCGGAAATCCTGCGGAACATCATCGCCGAGCGGGTGCTCGGGCTGCCGCCGGAGATCCGGGCGGACAAGGATGTGCCATGGAAGGACCTGCCGCGGTGACCGTCCAGACCCAGGACATGGCGGCGCAGGGCGCCGCGCCGCAGCCCTCCCGGCGGGCCGGGATTCCCGACCTGCTCTACGGCGAGGCGGAGGAGGACCTGCGCGCCGCGGTCCGGGCCCTGCTGGCCGACCAGGCCGGCTGGCACGCCGTGCTGGCGCGGACCGAGGCCGAGCAGACCTGCGACACCGCGCTGTGGCGAGTGCTGGCCGCCGACATCGGCGTCGCCGGGCTGCTGATCCCCGAGGAGCACGGCGGCGCCGGCGCCTCGTACCGGGAGGCCGCGGTGGTCGCCGAGGAAGCCGGCCGGGCTGTCGCGCCCGTGCCCTACCTGGGCAGCGCGGTCGTCGCCACCGCGGCGCTGCTGGCGGCGCAGGCATCCGGCCTGCTGCCCAGCGTCGCGGCCGGGACCGTGACCGCAGCGCTGGCGGTGCCGTACGCCGCCGCGCCCGGCGCCCGCCCGGAGCCGCCGGTCCGGCTCGGCGCCCCGCACGCCGACGACCAGGACGGTACGTACCGGCTCACCGGCACGGTCACCGGGCTGACCGACGCGCTCTTCGCTGACCTGCTCATCGTGCCCGCCGACGGGGTGCCGTTCGGGCTGTATGCCGTGTCGGCCGCCGAAGCCGGCGTGCGGCTGGCGCCGGTCGTCTCGCTGGACATGACCCGCCAGCTGGCCGACCTGACGATGGACGACGTGCCTGCCCGCCGGATCGCCGCGGGCCCGGACGCCGACGCGGCGATCGCGGCCGCGCTGACGGCCGGGGCGGCCATGCTCGCGTCCGAGCAGCTGGGCCTGGCCGACCGGTGCCTGGAGATGACCGTGGCCTACGTGCAGGAGCGCCGCCAGTTCGCCCGGCCGGTCGGCTCGTTCCAGGCCATCAAGCACCGGCTCGCGGACCTGTGGGTCGGCGTCAGCCAGGCGCGGGCCGCCGCCCGGTACGCAGCCGCGTGCCTGGCCGCCGGGGATCCCGACACGCCGGTCGCTGTCGCGCTGGCCAAGGCTGCCTGCTCCGACGTCGCGCTCAAGGCCGCCCAGGAGACTGTGCAGCTGCACGGCGGCATCGGGTTCACCTGGGAGCATCCCGCGCACCTGTACCTCAAGCGGGCCAAGGCGGACTCGATCGGCTTCGGCACCGCTGACGCGCACCGGGCGGCGCTGGCGCACCTGGCCAGCCTGCCGCCGCCGGGCGCATGACGGGCGCCTGATGCGCACGCTGCTGACGGCGGACGGCCGCGGCGCGGGCATCGTGGTGACCGGAGCCGCTGGCCTGTCGCCAGCATGCCGCTGACCCGCTGCTGACCTGGGTCGCCGCCCGCCCACAGTGCCCGGGGCAGCGGGTTTGGCGGGTCGGCGCAGCGGAAATCACGCCTGATGCGCATGGCCGGGGGAGCGTCCCCGGCCGGACGGGGGCGGACGGCGGGCGTCATGCGAAGAATCGTGCTATTGGCAGCCGCTGCGCCGCTGGCCGCTGGCCTGGCCGCCTGCGGCGGCAGCAGCGGGCAGGCGGGCCGGGCGGCTCCGGCAGCGGCGGCGGTTCCGGCAGCGGGGGCGAGAAAGGAAAGGGCGCGTGCAGCCGATCAGCAGTTATCTGGACTACTCAGGCCGGGACGACGAGCTGAGCGGGGGTGCCCGGCTGATCGGGGTGGACACCCCGTCCGGCCGCTACCAGGTCTGGGTGAAGCGGGTGGGCAACCATCCCGGCCTGCGGCTGCTGCTGCTGCACGGCGGCCCGGGCGCGACCCACGAGTACCTGGAGGCCTGCGACAGCTACCTGCCCGCGGCCGGCATCGAGTACTACTACTACGACCAGCTCGGCTCGGGTTTCTCCGACCAGCCCGACGCCCCGTCCCTGTGGGAGACCGAGCGGTTCGTCGGCGAGGTGGAGCAGGTGCGCCGCGCGCTCGGCCTCGACCGGAGCAACTTCGTCCTCTACGGCCAGTCCTGGGGCGGCATCCTGGCCATCGAGTACGCGCTGAAGTACCAGCGGCACCTGCGCGGGCTGGTGATCTCCAACATGATGGCGAGCGTCCCGGCCTACAACGCCTACGCCCGGGACGTGCTGATGCCCGCGATGGACCAGGCCGCGCTGGCCGAGATCCAGGCCCTGGAGGCCAGCGGTGACATCGAGGACCCGCGGTACATGGAACTGCTGCACGAGCAGCACTACATCCACCACGTGCTGCGCATGCCGGTGGCGGACTGGCCCGAGCCGGTACAGCGCGGGTTCGCGCACATCAACCCGGCGATCTACGTGTCGATGCAGGGGCCGAGCGAGCTGGGCATCAGCGAGACCGCCAAGCTGGCCCGCTGGGACCGGGTGGCCGACCTGGCCGCCATCACCGTCCCGGCGCTGGTGATCGGCGCCCGGCACGACACGATGGACCCCGCGCACCTGGAGATGATGGCGCAGCGGCTGCCCGCGGGCCGGTACCTGCACTGCCCGGACGGCTCGCACCTGGCGATGTACGACGACCAGCGGACTTATTTCAGCGGTCTGATTGATTTCCTGCACGGCCTGCCGGGCCGGCCTGCCTGAGACGGTCCGCCCGTCCCCGGGGCGCGCAGCGCTGCCCTGCCGGGGTGCCGGTTTGCGGGGATCAGGCCAGCCCGGCGGGACCGGAAACAGCTGCTTAACACGGCGCTCCGCTGACCAGCACCTGTTGCCGCCCCCGTAACGGTCACGAAACAAGCGCGAAACGCGGGCATGGGAAAACTTATCCCAGATCCTGACGGACACGAAGTGGTCGGCTGGGAGCGTGCTGGTCGGCGCTGCCTGGCTCCCCCCAGCATGCCCCTTCGCTTCAGCCTCTGGAGGCGGAGAGTGGTTCCCTATGCAAGCTGGCTCAGCTCGGGCGATAACGCCTGGCAGCTGACAGCCGCGACGCTCGTCGGTCTGATGAGCATCCCCGCCCTCGCTGTCCTGTACGGCGGAATCGTGCAGCGCAAGTGGGCGGTCAACACCATGCTGATGGTGTTCTGCACGTTCTGCCTGACGCTGATCGTGTGGGTGCTGTGGGCCTTCAAGATGGGCTTCGGCGCACCCATGATCGGCTCGTTCGTGGGCAAGCCGCAGGAGGTCGTCGGCGCGAATGGCGAGCAGGGGCGGGCGCTGATCCCGTTGCTGAACGGGCTGATGCCCAAGTTCAGGTTCCCCGAGGCTTCGCTCGTCTACTTCCAGTTCGTGTTCGCCGCCATCACCCCGATCCTGTTCATCGGCAGCGTGCTCGGCCGGATCAAGTTCAAGGTCTGGCTGATCTTCGTGCCGCTGTGGATCACGTTCGCCTACGCGGTGAACGCGTTCCTGCTGTGGGGCGGCGGCTTCTGGGCGCAGCGGGGCGCGCTGGACTTCTCCGGTGGTTACGTCATCCACCTGGCCGCTGGCGTCTCGGGCTTCGTCGCCGCGGCGATGGTCGGCCCGCGGCTGGCGCGTGACCGGCAGCGGGCCATGCCGAACAACCTGCTGATGGTGGCGGTCGGCGCGGGCATCCTGTGGCTCGGCTGGAACGGCTTCAACGGCGGTGACCCGTACTTCGCCGGCGCCGACGCGGCCGCGGCGGTGATCAACACCAACCTCGCGACCGCCGTGGCCATGATGACCTGGATCATCATGGACATGTCGTTCGGCAAGGAGAAGAAGGCCACCTTCCTCGGCGGCATCAACGGCATGATCTGCGGCCTGGTCGGCATCACCCCGGCGGCCGGTTACGTCAACGGCGTGGGCGCGATCGTCATCGGCCTGGCCTGCTCGGCGATCGTCTGGGGCCTGTGGGCCTACCTGCCCAAGCACGTGTGGCCGTTCACCAAGGTGGACGACGCGCTGGGCGTGGTCTACACGCACGGCTTCGCCGGCCTGCTCGGCGGCTTGCTCGTCGGCCTCCTCGCCGACCCGAAGATGATCGTCTACCTGGGCCTGGGCAAGAACCCGAGCTCCGTGGGCGCCGGGCTGTTCTACGGGCACGGCAAGCAGCTGCTGATCCAGGCGGGCGCGGCACTGACCATCATCGTCTGGGACGGCCTGGTCACATTCCTGATCCTGAAGGGCATCAGCCTGTTCACCAAGCTCCGGATGAGCGACGAGGAGCAGAGGATGGGCGACCTGATGGTGCACGGCGAGGTGGCCTACCCCGAGGAGGAGAAGGAGCTCGCGATGGCCGGCATCGCCGCCGAAGGAACCGGCGACGGGTCCGGTATCCACAGCGAGGACGACCCGCTCGGCCCGTCGAAGGTCCTCACCGAGTAACCGGCACAGCCGCCGGTGCGGTTGCAGCAGCGCCAGCCCGGAAGTTCCGGGCCAGCCGCACCGGGAAGAGGGCGCCCGCGGGATCGGCCCCCCGCGGGCGCCCCTTATGCTGCTCCGGCCGGGCCCGGCGCCGCGGCGCGGCCCCCGGCCGGCCGCGGGGCCGCCGGGGCGGGGCGCTCGGCCGGGCCGCCCGGCCCGCCGGGCCGCCGCCGCCGCGGGGCGCG
>JBKQSL010000059.1:0-14663 GCA_052143655.1 Streptosporangiaceae bacterium
CGCGCGATCAGCCCGGCCAGTGATAGGTGGCGACAGTGCCGCCGCTGATGCTGACCACGCCTTCAGGGGTGGTGGCGTCCTGCCAGATGGTGTATTCGCCGGCGGCTAGCTCGGGGTAGACGGCGGCGTACTGCACGGTGCCGGCTGTCCGGCGTTCGCGGACTTGTGAGTGCGTGCGGCGTGCGGCCGGGATGCCGTTCTGGCTGATCTCGATTTCGCGGCCGCCCAGGGCGGCGGACGTGTGCAGCACCAGGGCGCCGACTCCAGGTCCGATGTTGAGAACCACGCTGCCGGAGCGGGAGGGGCCGGGGATGAATTCGGTCATTGCGCTGTGAACCTGTTCTTCCTGAGGGTCTTACTGCACACGGAACGGGATGAGAAGGGGACCGAGCCCAGGGGACCGAGCCCAGGGGGCCGCACCGGGCGCCGGCCAGTGCTGGCCCGCGCCCGGTGCGGCTCGGTCCGCTGGTCAGGACGGGTTGTCGTAGCCGTCGTAGGGAACCCCCAGGTAGGGGAATGTCGATATCGGCTGGTTGGTGACGCTGGTGCCCGTCAGGCCATCGGTGACATCCGGCACGACCTTGTCGACCACGTACTTGGAGTCGATCAGCGGGTACACGATCCCGGCGATGGCCCGCAGCTCGATGGTGACCACGTCGTCGGCCACCCGCCGCCCGTTCGGGAACCCGGCGGGGTCCCCGCCGATCAGCCCGAGCGTGCTGTAGGTCGAGGAGCTGGTGGGCGTGGGCGGGATCGAGGTGTTGAGCCGCTGCATGTCGGCCTGCACACTGCCGGTGTAGTTGGTGAAGCCCTTGATCAGCCCCGACGGGATTCCGGTCAGCAGGATGGCCTCAAGGTCGGCGCGGGGCGCGCCGGACTTGTCCAGGGCAGCGAGATTCGGGAAGGCACCCGGGTACAGGACGGGCAGCAAGTCGGCCAGCTCCGGATGCGCGACGTAGGCGGCGAACTGCTTGTCGGCTGCCGGCTGCTGCTTGTTCCAGTAGTCCTTCCTGGCCAGCGGGACGAGGACCTCATTGAACAGCGGGTTTCCCAGCCGCGACACCTGCGTGAAGGGCCCGCTGGCGGCGTTGTTCTCGCTGTCCGGGTCGGCGATCTGCACGCGCTGGCGGCTCGCGCTCGTCCACACCCCGATCGTCGGCCGCCCGCTGACGGTCAGCTGCGAGATGGGAACTTGAATGGCGATCGAGTGCACGTTCAGCCGGTTAGTGGTGTTCACGCCGGGCGCGCTGTGCAGGCCTTCGGCCTTCGCGTAGACGTTGTATTCCTGAAGCGGGCGGAGGTTGCCCAGGTCGAAAATCGAGCCCAGGTCGACGTAGAATTCCTCGGCGCGCTGGCCTGCGAAAACGCTGACGCCGCCCGCCAGCGAGTGGACGGCCGGCGCTCCGAGGTTGGCCTCGTAGTCCGGCGTGGACAGCACGCCGACGTTGCACGGCGGGCAGGCGAGGCCAGTTCCCAGCACGTGAGAGCCGGAATGGTCTGCCCGGGTAACCGAGTAGAACTGCTTGCTGTTCCAGGTCGAGTCGCTCAGGGATGTGATCGGCCCGGTGTTGTACAGGAAGCTCGTGGGTGTCGTCAGTTTCGTCGTGAAGCGGAACTGGTAAGAGATGTCGGCTAGGCCGCTGCCGGAGTTGCTGATGTGTATCTCATACAGCACACGGTCGCCGAACTCGTAGAAGTTCGGGCCGCCCGCAGGCTCCTGGAACGGGATGTAATTAGCGATCAGGGTGACCGTGCCCGGCTTATCCGGGCTGACAAACGCGTAGACGTCAGTGCTATCGGCGACCGGATCCTTGGAAGTTTCCGGTGCCTCGCGATGCGAAGACATTCAATTACCTCACAGGCTCGTGCTGGGAATGGCGGACTGCAGAACGGCTGTCACCGGCTTGCGCGGACAAGGCGCGCAGCCAGTTCCCGGTCCTGCAAGCGGGTGTGGCTGGTGCCGCGGAACACGTCGATCTCGCCAGTCCTGGCGTCTCGCACGTGCACAACGACCTGCTCGGTGCCGGCCGCGTCGTCCCCGTCGGCATGCTTGCCCTGTGCCGCCGGGGCAGGCGGGGTCGAGGCGAGGGCCGGTGCTGCCATTCCCGCGAACGCAGTCGCGGCGAGTCCCGCCCCGGCGCCGGCCAGTACCGAGCGCCGCGACGGGTGTCGCGGTCCTTCCCGATCGGCGGCAGCATGGCCGGCGGGCGAGTTCAGGTCATCTAGACCAGGCATGAGATTCCCTTCCGGGCCGGTGACGCTACGCGGTCCGACCAGCGAGCAGGAGCGTGAAATCACCCGGTAGTTCGGGGCCGCCGCGCGGGCGGATGGGCCGCCGTTTCGCTGAAGCCAAATCGTTATCTCCGGCGGCCGCGACCGTCGGAGGACTACATCACCCGCGCTCGCCTCGCCAGGGCCGGGTGAAAACCTGGCTCACCCACCGTGCCGGACAGCGTCACCCCCACCGTGCCGGACAGCGTCACCGCCGGGACGGGCGCGGTGACGACCACTGGCCCGGGCGACCTGGGTACCTCGAGCTCGGCTGCCGGGCGTCCTGGCTGGGCCTGGGCCGGTCAGCTCCGGCCGGTCAGCTCCGGCCGGGCAGCCCGGCGTCCTGGCCGTCGGCGGCAGCCGCCTCGATGACGGCCGGTGCCGCCGCCTGCACCTCGGCGGACTCGGCGCCCTGCACGTCCGACGCGGTGGCCGCGTGCTCGTCATGCACGTACCGGCCGCCGCGCATCAGCGACACGGCCGAGGCGACCAGCAGGATTCCGATCGCGGTGCTGAACACCACCACCAGGCCGTGGTGGAACGGCGCGGAGATCAGCTGCGGGAAGAAATCGTGCCCGGTGAGCACGGCGGCGTTGGGCGCGGGCAGCCTGGCCAGGATCCCGGTCGGCGCGAGTAGCTCGTGCACCGGGTTGTAGCCGAGGAACGCCGAGAACAGGCTGCCGACCGGCGGCAGCTTCGCCACCCCGGCAGCGATCGGCAGCGGCACGCCCTGCCCGGTCAGCCCGCGGGTCATCGCCGCGGGCAGGGTGGCCGCCAGCCCGGCGATCATCAGCGAGAAGAACACGCCGATCGACAGCACGAAGCCGGAGTTCTGGAAGGTCGCCAGCATGCCCGAGGCTGCGCCGCGCTGCCGGGCGGGCACGCTGTTCATGATCGCGGCCGCGTTGGGCGCCGAGAATAGGCCCATCCCCGCTCCGGCCAGGAAGATCAGCGCCCCGAACTCCGGATAGCTGAAGTTGACCGGTATCAGCAGCAGCCCGAAGAAGGCGACCGCCGACAGCGCCAGCCCGCCAGAGGCGAACCAGCGCGCTCCGTGCTTGTCCGACAGCCAGCCCGATACCGGACCGGAGACGACGAAACCGCAGGTCAGCGCGAGCAGGTAGATGCCCGACCACAGCGGGGTGTCCTGGTAGGCGTAGCCGTGCAGCGGCAGCCAGATGCCCTGCAGCCAGAGGATCAGCATGAACTGAAGGCCGCCGCGGGCGATCGAGGCCAGCAGGGTCGCGGCGTTGCCCGCCGCGAACGCCCGGATCTTCAGCAGCCGCAGGTCGAACATCGGCGCCTCGACATGCAGCTCGATGAAGCAGAACGCGATCAGCAGGGCCGCGCCGCCGATCACGCCGATGAGCACCTTCGGGCTGGTCCAGCCCATCGAGTGGCCGCCGTACGGCTCCAGTCCGTAGGTGATCCCGGCCAGGATCCCGATCAGGCCGAGGCCGAACGTGATGTTTCCGGCCACGTCGATCCGGGCCTTGGTCCGGACCCCGGTTTCCTTGAGCGACCGGTACGACCAGATGGTGCCGCCCAGGCCGATCGGCACCGACACGATGAACACCAGCCGCCAGTCCACCGCGGCCAGGATGCCGCCCAGGATCAGCCCGAGGAACTGCCCGGAGATGCCCGCGACCTGGTTGATGCCCATGGCCGTGCCGCGCTGGTCGGCGGGGAACGCGTCGGTCAGGATGGCGGGGGAGTTGGCCATCAGCATCGCCCCGCCGACGGCCTGCAGTACCCGCCAGCCGATCAGCCACAGCGCTCCGGCCGGGCCGGTGTACGGGTCGAACGGCAGCGCGAGCGCGCCGAGCCCGAAGATCGCGAATCCCGCGTTGTACATCCGCACCCGGCCGTAGATGTCGCCGAGCCGGCCCAGCGTGACCACCAGCACCGCGGACACCACCAGGTAGCCCATCAGCATCCACAGCAGGTAGCTGAAGCTGCCCGCCGACAGCGGGTTGAGGTGGATGCCGCGGAAGATGGCCGGCAGCGCGATGATCACGATCGAGGCGTTGACGGTGGCCGCGAGCATGCCCAGCGTCGTGTTGGACAGCGCCACCCACTTGTAGTGAGTGTCCGGCAGCCCGCGCCCGGCCGTTCCAGCAGGATTGTCGGCCACGCTGTCCTCCCCGCCGCTGCCCGGATATTTGCTAGAGCAAAACTAACAGGGGCCGGCGTCGCCCAGGAAGCGTGCGCTGCCGTGCGGCAGCGCACGCGAATTGCGGCCGGCCCGGCGAAGGCCGCGATAAGGTCTCCGCATGCTGAGCCGATTGCGCGACGGCCTGCTGCGCGCCGCGCAGCCGCTGGCTGCCCGGCGGACCATCCCCGGAGTCGATGTCTCCAGCTTCCAGGGCCGGCCCGCCGCCTGGCGCTCGGAAGCCGGGCGGATCAGCTGGGCCGCGGTCAAGGTCACCGAACTCGAGCCCTCCGGCCTGCGGTACGTGAACCCGGACGCCAGCGCGGACTGGTCGTACCTGCACCGCAATAAGAGGTTCCGGCTGGCGTACCTGTTCGGCCATCCGTCGGTCAGTGCCCCCGAGACCGTTGACTTCTTCATCGCCGAACTGAAGAACATGGGCCTGGGCGACCGCGACGGGGTGGCCCTCGACCTGGAAGTCTCCGACGGGCTGTCTGCCGCGGAGGTGAGCGCCTGGGCCTCGGACGTGATGTCCGCCCTGTTCCACCGCCTGGGCCGGATGCCGGTGCTGTACACGTTCCTGTCGTTCGCCTACGCCGGGAACTGCGCGGGCCTGGGCCACTACCCGCTGTGGATCGCCGACCCGTCCAGCCGGGCGGGGCACCCGCAGGTGCCCCGGCCGTGGACCACCTGGCATATCCACCAGTACGACATCACCGGTGCGATCGACCGGGACGTGGCGAGATATCCGAGCAGGGTGGCCATGGCCGCCGCGCTGGGCAAGCTGAAGGAGCCGAACGTGAAGGAAATCGGCGGGAAGATCGCCGGGGGGCTGTGCTCGGTGCGCTGGCCCGACGCCACGATCGTCGTCGCGGGCCTGGGGGAGAACGGGTACATCCAGGCCACCCGGCTGGTGAACGGCAAGTGGACCGCGTGGGAGAACATCAGCAAGACCAAGGCCAGGGGCGCGCCCGCGATGATCGCCTGGGGGGAGAAGAGCGGGCACCTGTACTATACCAGCGAGACCGGGGCTGTCGTCGAGCTGGTGACCTCCACCGCAGGGCAGAAGTGGGGCTGATACCGGATGCGGCCGCCCGGCCGGGCGGTGACGTATGTTCGGACGGTGAGCTCCCGTCCCGGCCCCGCTGACCTGCGCGCGTCCGACGCAGACCGGGAGCGCGTGGCCGACCTGCTCGCCGCGGCCGCCGCGGACGGGCGGCTGACGCCCGACGAGCACGCGGAGCGGGTCGAGCGCGCCTACGCCGCGCGCACGCTGGGCGAGCTGGCCAGGCTGACCACCGACCTGGCTGACCCGGCCGGGCAGCCGATCCGGCTCGACAGCGGGCGCGTGATCACCGGGTTCTTCCGCGGCGAGCAGCGGGACGGCCGCTGGGTCGTGCCCGACCGCCTCAGCGTGGCCGCCGTCGGCGGCACGGTCACCCTGGACCTGCGGGAGGCGCTGCTGTCGGCCAGCCGGGTGACCGTCTATGCCACGCTGCTGGCAGGCCAGCTGGAACTGAAGGTACCCGAGGGCGTGGCGGTCGAGTTCACCGGATCTTCGCTGCTCAGCCGCCGCCGGGTGCGCGGCGGCCCGCTGCCGCCGGCGGCGCCCGGGACGCCGGTCATCGAGATCCGGCTGCTCGCCGCGGCGGGCACCGTCACGGTGTTCACTCCCAGGCCGCCCCGCTGGCGGCCGCTCAGCCGGCGGCGGTAGCTGGTGGCCGCCACGGCCCCGCGGCGCGGCAGGCGGCTCTAGTCGCCGTCGAAGTTGACCGAGCTGTAGGCCCGCAGCTTCCACAGCTGGTGCTCGCTGTTGATGACGCGCAAGGTGCCCGACCGGGCCCGCATCACCAGCGACTGCGTGCTGGCCCCGCCGTGCCGGTAGCGGACCCCGGCCAGCAGCTCGCCGTCGGTAATCCCGGTGGCGGCGAAGAACGCGTCGTCGGAGGTGACCAGGTCGTCGGTGGTAAGCACCTGGCTCAGGTCGTGCCCGGCGGCCTCGGCGCGCTCGCGCTCGGCGTCGTCGCGGGGCGCGAGCTTGCCGAGGATGACTCCGCCCAGGCACTTGACCGCGCACGCGGCGATGATGCCCTCGGGCGTGCCGCCGACGCCGAGCAGCAGGTCCGTTCCGGTCCCCTCGCGCGCGGCCATGATCGCGCCCGCGACATCCCCGTCGGTGATCAGCTTGATCCGCGCGCCCGCATCCCGGACCTCGGAGATCAGCTCGGCGTGCCGCGGGCGGTCCAGGATCATCACCGTGACGTCGTGCGGCGAGCATTGCTTGGCCCGGGCTATCGCGGCGATGTTCGCGGCCGGGGGCGCCTCGATGTCGACGACATCCGCGGCTTCAGGGCCGGTCACCAGCTTGGACATGTAGAAGACTGCCGACGGGTCGTACATCGAGCCGCGCGCGCTGACCGCGATTACCGCGATCGCATTCGGCATGCCGTTGGCCGTCAGCCGGGTCCCGTCGATCGGGTCGACGGCCACGTCGCACAGCGGACCGGTGCCGTCACCGACCTCCTCGCCGTTGTAGAGCATCGGCGCGGCGTCCTTCTCGCCCTCGCCGATCACTACCACGCCGTTCATCGAAACCGTGCTGATGAGCCGGCGCATCGCGTTGACCGCAGCGGCGTCGGCGCCGTTCTTGTCCCCGCGGCCGACCCACCGTGCTGCCGCCATCGCCGCGGCCTCGGTGACCCGGGCTAGCTCCATCGCCAGGTTGCGGTCTGGGGCATGTCGTCCCGGCTCAGGCGGGACCTCGGGACCTCCTTCGCGGATTCCGGCTGCCCGGGCTGTGGAATCCGTAGCAAGGGGCGTGGCGAACAAGTTGTTATCCGTCATCGCAGGTGCGCCTTCCGTGTCGGCCGTGATGAAATCCTACGTAGCGGGGCAGGCAAGCAGATCGCTCAGTCCAGCGGCGGCCTGCCGCGATGAGAGCCGCGAGTTTGATGACAGCCAGCGATCCGGTGTCCGCCCGAACCTCGTGCCGCGGGGCAGCCACCCGCGACAGCCTGCTGGCTGCCGCGCGCGAGGTGTTCCTGCGCTGTGGCTATGCGCAGGCCAGCGTCGCCGAGATCGTGAGGCTGGCCGGGGCCAGCATCGGCAGTCTCTACCATCATTTTTCCGGCAAGGCAGATCTGTATTTGCAGCTGTACGAGCGGCTGCAGTGCGAGCACCTGGCAGTAGCCAAGACCGCGGTGCGGCTGGCCCGCAGTGCCGGGGTCACTGATCCGGTGGAGCTTTTCCTCGCCGGGGCCCGCGGCTACCTGGACGTCTGCGCCGGGCAGCGCGAGCTGGCGCGCCTGTTCGTCACCGGTGACGGGCCACCCGGGTTCGACCGGGCCTGGCGCAAGGACCTGAGCCAGTGGGTGGCCATGAACGCGGAATTCTTCGCCCGGGCCGGCCGGCCAGTCAACCCGGCGACCGCCATCGTGGTAACCGGGGCGATGGTCACTGCACTGTCGGAGATGGCCCAGGCGCCCGACACAGCGACGGCGCTGTGCATCGCGGACAGTGTCCTGGAGGTGCTGGGCCGGCTGCGGAAACCAGTGCGGCCAGCCACGGGACTCGGCGCCGCCGGGCACGGCAGGGCCGCGTACGGCGCTACCGCGTACGGCGCTACCGCCCCGGATGACGATGCCGCCGGGCCGCGGGCCGGGAGGAAGCTGACGCGCTAGGCGGGGCAGGCCGTCCGCCGGGCCCGCGTCGGCCTGCCGCCGTTCTGGCCGACCGTGGGCCAGGCCGCAGAGCGCCGGGCCGTGGGCTGCCTGATCACTGGGATGCATGCGTCAGAACGGAGCGCCGGGCTCGGCCCCGCCGCCCCCGTTCCGTCCAGCCGCCTTCCCGCCGTTCTGGCCGGATCCGGGCTCGCCGCGTCCGCCGGGCTCGTCCCTGGCCGGCAGTGCGGTCGCCGCCGCCAGCCGGGCTCGCGCGCCTTCCAGCCAGTCCTCGCAGATGGCGGCCAGCTGCTCGCCGCGTTCCCAGAGGGCGAGCGACTGCTCGAGCGTCAGCCCGCCCGCCTCCAGCCGCTTCACTAGCTCGGCTAGCTCGTCGCGGGCTTGCTCATACGGGGGACGGCCGGCCCCGGCTTGCGCGCGGGAACCGGGCTGGCCGGGTTCCCCGGCCGGCTGCGCCGGGCCCGCGGCCGCCCGGCCGGTGGCCTCTGCGGCGGTGCTGTCCCCGGCGGCGGTGTCCCGGCCGGAGGCATTACGGGAGGATCGGGTAGGGGTGGCTCGCTGTCCGGTGGCGCGCGGTGTCTGATCAGCTGGCGTCACGCTCTCCACCCTAACGGCGGCCGGTGGCCGGCGTCTTGATGCGATCAGTGGCCGTGCGTCCTGGCGTGGTGCGCACTGGCGTGGTGCGTCCTGGCGTGGTGCGTTCTGGCGGCGCGCGGCCTCGTCTTGAGCCGGATCGCCCGGCGGGCCACGGCCGTGACCACCCGGGCGTACAGCACGCCGCCGCCCGGGCGGGGGTGCACCCCGTCCGGCCATAGCAGCCCGGTCCGGTGCTCGATGGCCGCCCGCCAGTTGACCAGCAGGATGTCGCGGTACCTGCGGGCCGCCGCGGACAGCGTCTGGTTCACCTCGGCCTGCCAGGACCGTGGCACGAACGTGTTGACCAGCACCAGCAGCCGCCGCGGCCCGATCAGAGCGCGCAGCTGCCCGATCTGGGCGCTGGTCACGTCGCCGTTGCTGCCCAGCCCGACAATCACCACGGGCCGCAGCAGCCCGGCACTGGCCAGCTGGGCCACCACCTGGACTCCGGCGCTCATCTGCCGGCTGACCTGGGCGTCGAGGTAGATGCCCGGCATGGCCGCCTGCAGCTCCGGCGCGGCGGCCAGCATGACCGAATCCCCGACCGCGGTCACCATCGTGCCGGGCACCGGCTGGCGGTGCGGTGGCCGGCGGCGCGGGCCGTCTCGCCGGGCGTGCCGCCGGACGGCCCGCTCGCCGCGGCCGTCCGCGACGCCGATCCCGGCGGCCGCCGCGCTCTTGCCGGTCACGGTGGCCGAGCGGGCCGCTGCCCGGGGTGCCGGACGGCCGGGCCGCGCGCCTGCCCTGGCGATGCCGCCGCCGCTGACCTGCGCCCGGATGGCCGCCGGACGGCCGCGGGCCGCCCGGCCGGACGGCTGGGCGGACGGCCGCGCCCGGCTGGCGGCACTGATCCGTGCGCCCGCCATGATCTGCTGCTGCAGCGTCGGCCCGGCCGGCGGATGCAAGATCCCGTACCCGGCAGTGCACGCGGCCACGACCAGCGTCAGCGGTATCGCCAGCGGCAGCGCGCGCAGCGGTGACCGGCGGGCGGCGGTGAGCGTCCGCAGCGTCGCGGCCGGCAGGCTGGTCACGGCCGCGCGGAAACCCCGGCGCAGCACTGGCTCCTCGATCCACCGCCACGATGCCGCTGCCAGCGCCACCGGCAGGCAGGTCTCGATGACCCGGACCGGCGGCGAATGCGCGGCGGCTGGCCCCGCTACCGCGGCGGCCAGCGCGATCACCGGCCAGTGCCACAGGTAGATGCCGTAGGACCGCAGGCCCAGCCAGCGCAGCGGGCGCCAGGACAGTGCGGCGCCGATGACGCCGGGGCTGGCGGCGGCCAGCACGACGCCGCTGGCCGCCAGTGCCGCGAGCAGCAGGCCGGCCGGGTAGACGACCGGGTCGGTGCCGGAGAAGTGCCAGACCGCCCAGCCCAGCGCGGCCAGGCCGAGCAGGCCGGCCAGGTCGAGGCGGCGCGCCATCCCGGCCTGGGCGGCGGTCAGCCGGGCCAGCGGCCAGGTCAGGGCCAGCGCCGCGCCGATCAGCAGCGCGCTGGCGTGGGTGTCGGTGCCGTAGTAGACCAGCGAGGGATCCGATCCCGGCGAGTACAGCGCGAACATCAGCAGCGCCGACCCGCCCGCCGCCGCGCATGCCGCGGCGGCCCGCAGCCTGCTGGTGCGCAGCCGGGTCAGGAGCAGCGCCAGCGCCAGCGGCCAGATCAGGTAGAACTGCTCCTCGACCGCGAGCGACCACAGATGCTGCAGCACGGGCGGCGGGCCGAACAGCGAGAAGTAGGACCGGTGGGCCAGCGCCTGCCACCAGTTGCTGGTGTAGCTGACCGCCCCGAGCAGCGCGGGCCGCAGGCTGGCCAGCTGGCCCGGCTCCAGCACGGCCACCGCCGCGCAGACGATCACGAGCATGACGGCCAGGGCTGGCAGCAGCCGCCGGGCCCGCCGCAGCCAGAAGCCGCGCAGGTCCAGCCGGCCGTCCCGGGCGAACTGGGCGGCGAGCAGGTCGGTAATGAGGTAGCCGCTGAGGACGAAGAACACATCGACGCCAAGAAACCCGCCAGGCACCGCCGAGAGGTTCTCATGAAAAGCCATGACCGCGAGCACTGCGAGCGCCCGGATGCCATCCAGGCCCGGCGCGCGCGCACTTACTGCCCGCCGTCCCGGCTCCGCCGCCGCAGGCCCGGGGCGAATTGTCGCGGGACCGGCCGGCAAAGCGCGCCGATAGCCCCGGGGAATTGCTGTCCGGGGCGCCGAGTGCAGCGGTCTGCGGACCTTGCCGCGCTCGGTCGTTGCTGGCACCACCGGCACGCCTAGCCCTCCCTGACCTGGAAATTGCGGACGCCCACGGCCAGGGCAGAGCCGGCGGCAGGCAGCCTGCGGTGATCAGGTAAATGCATGCGCGCCTGCGCTGGTGATTTCCCCCGGATCACTTGGATAGAAAGCCTAGTTTCGGCTTCCGGGCCATTGCCGTACTCGCCACGTGCAGTAACAGGTCTATACCTGATTGTTATCGCACGCGTCCGGTGGGCCGGCCTGCCGCGCCTGGGCCTGTCGTTACCGCGATGGCTGGGAAATGACCGTCAGCTGATCCTCGGCGAATCGCAGCGTCAGCGATTCGCCCGCGCCGACCTGCGCGGCGGCGCGCACCACGGTGCCGTCGGCCTGCTGCACGATCGCGTAGCCGCGGCGCAGCGTCTGGGCCGGCGAGAGCGCGGCGAGCCGGGCCCTGGTGTGCACCAGGTCGTCGTGCGCCCGTTCCAGGCGGCTGGACACGCACCGGCGGGCCCGCTCGGCGAGGGCGAGAACCTGTTCTTCCCGCCGGTCGAGCTCCCGGCCGGGACTGGCCAGCACCGGCCGGGAACGGATGGCCTGCAGCCAGGATGCCTCCCGGTCGATCCGGCCGGTCACGCACCGGCGCGCCCGCCCGCGCAGCTGCCCGATGATCGCGAGCTGCTCGGCAACGTCCGGCACCACCCGCCGGGCCGCGTCGGTGGGCGTCGAGGCCCGGACATCGGCGACGTGATCGAGCAGCGGCCCGTCCTGCTCGTGCCCGATCGCGCTGACCACCGGTGTGGCGCAGGCGGCGACCGCGCGGACCAGCGCCTCGTCGGAGAACGGCAGCAGATCCTCGATGGATCCGCCGCCGCGGGTGATGACGATGACGTCGATGCTGCGGTCGGCGTCCAGCGCCTGCAGCGCGTCGATGACGTCGGCGGCCGCGCGCGGGCCCTGCACGGCGACCTGTTCCACCCGGAACCGGACCGCCGGCCAGCGCCGGGCCGCGTTCTGCAGCACGTCCCGCTCGGCGGCCGAATTGCGGCCGCAGATCAGCCCGACGCCCGACGGCAGGAACGGCAGCGGCCGCTTGCGCTCGGCGGCGAACAATCCCTCGGCGGCCAGCTCGCGGCGCAGCCGGTCCAGCCGGGCCAGCAGCTCGCCGATGCCGACCGCGCGGATTTCCAGAGCGCTGAGCGAGAAAGAGCCGCGGGCCATGCTGAAGTCCGGCTTGGCCCAGACCACGACCCGGGCGCCCTCGGCGGGCGGCGGATCAGTGGCCTCGTAGACGGGCCGCGGGCAGATGACCCGCACTGACACTGCCGCCACCGGATCCCGCAGGGACAGGAACACCGTGCTGCCCCGCTTGCTCAGCTCGGCGATCTGGCCTTCCACCCAGACTCGGCCCAGGCGTCCGATCCAGTCGCCTACCAGGCGCAGCACGGTCCGGACCGGTACTGGCGCGTCAGCGCTCGTCTGCAGTGGCATGGGGCCTCCGCCCGCGGTGCGGCCGCTCGCCGGGCGGCTCAGCCCTGGGTTCCGGTGATCTTGGCGATCCGGTTCGTGAACATCGTGAGGACCGCCGGCCGCGCCGCGTGCGCGCGCTCGTACTCGACGAGCACGCGCAGCTGTTCGGCGTCGAGATTGCGCAGCCGGGCCCGCAGCGATGCCAGCGACAGGCTGTCGTAGTTCGGCACCGGCAGGCCAGCCGAATCGCCGGCGTCCGCCGGGGCGGCGGCTGCCGCGGCCTCCGGGACCGCTGGGGCCCCCGGGACCGCTGGGGCCTCCTGGACCGCCGGGGCCTCCGGGACTGCCGGGGCCGGTGCAGCCAACGTCGGACCCGCGCTGGCCCGCGCTTCGGCTGCGCCCATGCTGGCCTCAGCCGTGCCCGCACCGGCCTCCGCTTCGGCCGCGGCCGGGCTCGCGTCGGCCCAGCCCGGGGCCGGACTGGGTGCCAGGTCGGCCCCGGTCGCGTCGGCCCAGCCCGGGGCGGGACTGGGTGCCAGGTCGGCCCCGGTGGCCGACGGCGGCGGGCTGGCCGTGCTGCTGGCCGCCGGCCACACCTCGCAGACGCCATGATCGGCCGCCCACACCTCAGTGCCCTCGTCGTGCGCGGTGCCCTCGTCGTGCGCGGTGCCCTCGTCTTGCGCGCTGTCGCCCTCGACGGGGCTGCCTGGCGGTGGTACCGCGCCGGTTATGCGCTGCCCCTCGTCCGGGCGGACGGCCTGGTCAGCAGCCAGGGGAGCGCCGGGGCCGGAACTTGCCGGCCGGGGCGCGGCGGGGATCAGCCGGACGTTCCCCGTCTGTCCCCGCGGCCGGAACTCCCGCTGGACCGGTCCCCACGCCGGCGGTTCTGAAGCCGGGCTGGCAGCCGCCGGCGCCGCTGGCTGCCCGGCCGAGGGTGCAGCCCGGGTCTGGCCATGCCTCGGTTCCGGCTGCGGAGCCCGGCCTGCTATCCGCTCCGCGGCCAGCAGCATCTTCCCGATGCGGGCGAACACAGACCGCAGCATCTGGCCCGGTCCGTCCGGCGTGCCGTCGCGGTCCTTCGGGTCGCCCATAGTCATCGGCCCTCCTCGGCAGTCATCTGGTCGGCCGCGACCGGCGCGGCCGTCGATGGGCGCATGCGTACCACACTGCGCCCCTTGCCACGATTCTCGCTGTCGGGAGCCAGCCCGGCACCCAGGTGGCTGCTATCAGCCTGCCTGGGCGGCGCGTCCCTGATGCCTGGTCTGGTGATCCAGGCCGTCGCCTACGATGGAGGGCATGTCCGCGTCCACCGGTCGGGTCCTGCTCGCCAAGCCCCGTGGCTACTGCGCTGGGGTCGATCGTGCCGTTCAGGCCGTCGAGCAGGCGCTTGAGCGCTTCGGTGCCCCGGTCTACGTGCGCAAGCAGATTGTGCACAACACGCACGTCGTGGCCAGGCTGGAGGAGCGGGGCGCCATCTTCGTCGATGACACCGCGCAGGTTCCCGAGGGATCGGTCGTCGTCTTCTCCGCCCACGGCATCGCCCCGCAGGTCCGGGACGAGGCCCAGAACCGCAACCTGCGCACGATCGACGCCACCTGCCCGCTGGTGACGAAGGTGCACAAGGAAGCGCGGCGGTTCGCGGCCCAGGACTATGACGTGCTGCTCATCGGTCACGAGGGGCACGAGGAAGTCATCGGCACGGCCGGCGAGGCGCCGGGCCGCATCCACCTGGTCGACGGGCCCGACGGAGGCACCGGCGTCGAGGTGCGCGATCCCGGCAGGGTGGCGTGGCTGTCGCAGACCACCTTGTCGGTCGATGAGACCCAGCAGACGGTCGCGGCGCTGCGCGAGCGGTTCCCGGCGCTGCTGGACCCGCCGAGCGACGACATCTGCTACGCCACGCAGAACAGGCAGTCCGCCGTCAAGAGGATCGCCACCGACTCCGACGTCGTGATCGTGGTCGGCTCCGAGAACTCGTCCAACTCGGTGCGGCTGGTCGAGGTCGCCCTGGATGCGGGCGCGCACGAGGCCTACCTGATCGATGACGCCTCGCAGCTCAAGGCCGAATGGCTGGAAGGCGCCGCCACGGCCGGCGTGACCAGCGGCGCCTCGGTACCCGACTATCTCGTCGACGGCGTACTGGACCGGCTGGCCGAGCTCGGGTTCGGCACGGTGGAGGAGGTCGAGGCGGTCGAGGAGCGCATGGTCTTCGCCCTGCCGCCCGAGCTGCGC
>JBKQSL010000060.1:0-18842 GCA_052143655.1 Streptosporangiaceae bacterium
CGCGGTTTTGTTACGATCTGGACAGGTAATCGGCTGCTCCTTATTCTGACTGTATGGTCAGTCAGTACTCTGCGGTCAGCCAGCCCTCATACCCGCCCGCTCCGATCGACCCGGCCGGCCTGGCCGAGTCGCTGAAGCCGTTCGGCGAGAGCCGGATGCTGCCCCGCGCCGCCTACGTCGACCCCGAGGTATTCGCCTGGGAGCAGAAGAACTTCTTCGCCGGCGGCTGGACCTGCGCCGGGTTCAGCGCGGCGGTGGCCAGCCCCGGCGATCAGCGGGCCGAGCCGCTCGGCACTGGCAGCGTGCTGCTGACCCGCGACGACGACGGGGTGCTGCACGCGTTCGCCAACTACTGCCGGCACCGAGGGCACGAGCTGCTGCCCTGCGGCACCTCGGCCCAGGGCCGGGCCATCGTCTGCCCTTATCACTCGTGGACGTTCGGCCTGGCCGGGGATCTGCGCGCGGCGACCGGGTTCAAGGGCCGGGCCGGCTTTGACGACACGGCCTGGGGCCTGGCGGAGCTGCCGGTCACCGAATGGCACGGGCTGATTTTCGTGGACGGGTCCCGGCGGGCTGCGCCGCTGGCCGGCCCGCTGGCTGGCCTGGAGCCGCTGGTGGCGCCCTACGAGCCGGAACGGCTGGTCATCCGCGGGCGGCACGTCTATGACGCGGCCGCCAACTGGAAGATCCTCACCGAGAACTACCACGAGTGCTACCACTGCCCGATGATCCACCCGGAGCTGTGCCGGGTCAGCCCGCCGCGCAGCGGCGAGAACTACGCGGCGGACGGCGCCTGGGTGGGCGGCTGGATGGACCTGCGCGAGGGCATGGACACGATGTCGCTGGACGGCACGAGCCGCGGCGTCCCGCTGCGCGGCCTGGACGCGACCGGGCTGCGCACCGTGATCTACGTCAACGTGTTCCCCAACGTGCTGCTGTCCCTGCACCCGGACTACGTGATGACGCACCGGCTGACGCCGACGGCCGTGGACCGGACCACGATCGAGTGCTCGTGGGCGTTCGCCCCGGAGGCACTGGAGCGGCCCGACTTCGATCCCGCCTTCGCGGTGGACTTCTGGGACCTGACCAACCGGCAGGACTGGGGCGCGTGCGAGTCGGTCCAGCGCGGGCTGTCCTCCGAGCACGCCCAGCCAGGCCCGCTGTCGCCGGACGAGGACGCGGTCTACCAGTTCGCCGGGATCATCGCCCGGGGTTACCAGGGCCAGTCGTTCTGGTCCGCGGTGCCCGCCCCGGTAGCAGGCTGACCGCCGGGCGCCCCGGCGCCCCGATCATGGAACAGAGCGGTCCGGCCGGGCGTTCACGCCAGGGCACCTGACGCCTGCCTGCCGAGGACACAATCCATGAGCCTGTACGACATTCCGCTGCACACCCTGTCCGGGCAGCCCGCCACGCTCGGCGACCTGGCAGGCCAGGCGCTGCTGGTGGTCAACGTCGCCTCCCGGTGCGGCCTGACGCCGCAGTACACAGGACTGGAGCAGCTGCAGGAGCAGTACGGCAGCCGGGGATTCAGCGTGGTCGGCTTCCCGTGCAACCAGTTCGGCGGGCAGGAGCCCGGCACCGCCGCGGAGATCGGCGAGTTCTGCTCGGCCACGTACGGGGTGAGGTTCCCGATGTTCGAGAAGATCGAGGTCAACGGCCCGGGCCGGCACCCGGTCTACACCGAGCTCACCGCTGTGCCCGATGCGTCCGGCGAGACCGGGGACATCCAGTGGAACTTCGAGAAGTTCCTGGTCAGCCCGGAGGGCAAGGGCACCGCCCGGTTCCGGCCGCGGACTGAGCCGCTGGCCCCTGAGGTGATCGCCGCGATCGAGGCCAGCCTGCCCGCGTGCTGACCGGCCCGGCGGCCATCGCGGGGTTCGTCGCCGCGCTGCGCGGCTGATCAGCCGTCAAGCGAGCGCGCGGGGGCCGCGCTTGACCATCTGGCCGGCGATGATCGCCCGCTGCACCTCGCTGGTGCCCTCCCAGATCCGCTCCACCCGCAGCTCGCGGTAGAACCGCTCGGCGACGTTCTCTCGCATGTACCCGCGGCCGCCGAAGACCTGCACGGCCCGGTCGGCCACCCGGCCGGCCATCTCCGACGCGTACAGCTTGGCCATCGAGCACTGCGCGTGCGCGATCTTCACGTCGGTGCCCGCGTCGATCGCCCGGGCGGTCTCGTACGTCAGCGACCGGGCCGCGAACAGCTCGGTCAGGCTGTCAGCGAGCATCGCCTGCACCTGGCCCAGCTCGCAGATCGGCCGGCCCTGTACCTGCCGCGCCCTGGCGAAGGCGGTCATCTCCTCGGTCAGCCGCTGCGCGGCGCCCAGGCAGCGGGCCGCCACCATCAGCCGCTCGAACCGGAACCACTCGTAGGCGAAGCTCATCCCGTCGCCCTCGGCGCCGACCAGGTTCGCCGCGGGCACCCGGACGTCGGAGAACGCGACGATCGGGTGGTGGTGGCTGATCGTGTGCGAGTAGGCCGGGGTGCGTACCACCCGCACGCCGGGGCTGGGCAGGTCCACCAGGAACATCGCGTGCTCGCCGGCGTGCGCGCCGTCGGCCAGCCTGGCCTGGAAGAACGCGAAGTCGGCCGTGTTGAACGACGTCACGTGCCACTTCTCGCCGGTGAGCAGGTACTCGTCGCCATCGCTTCGGGCCGTCGCCTCGATCGCGTCGACGTCCGACCCGGCGCCCGCCTCGGTGATCGCGTAGCACTCCTCCCGCTCGCCGCGGATCGCCGGCTTGACGTATCGCTCCAGCTGCTCGGGCGTGGCCACCTCCGGCAGCCAGGACGGCGGGGTCGCCGCCGACCAGCCGAGCGCGTTGGTGACCCGGCCTGCCTGTTCCTGGATCAGCACCTGCTGCAGCGCGGTCGCGCCGCCGCCGCCGAGGTCGACGGGCATGTTCGCGGAATGGATGCCCAGTTCCCTGGCCCGCGCCGCGTGCCGGGCGGCGAGTTCGGAGTCCAGCTCGCCGTTGTTCATCTCCGCGGTGACCTCGTAGGGGATCAGCTCGTCGGCGAACGCGGCCGCCCGGGCCTGGATGTCACGATCAGCGTCGGACAGGCTGTACATCGGGCTCCTCCGGGTGGCATAACGGGGTCGGCAGCGCTCGTGCTGACTGAACGTTCAGTCTAAACGGCGGCGGGCAGGCCTGACCAGAGTGCCGGTAACTTAGCGGAGTTTCTCCGGTAAGAGGCGCGGGTACCAGCCCTGTCAGACCTGCAGCACCGCTCGTCGTGACCGGGGGAAGGGCTCCGGCCGCGCTGATGGAAGCGGGCGGGGGGCCTGCAGGCTAACCGGGGGAGGAAGAACGATCATGCGTTTCCTGAAGCCTGTCCTGGCCTTCGCGGCCGTCTGCGCGTGCATGCTCGCGGTGACAGGCGTCGCCAAGCGCCGCCGTGGCAGCCAGCCGGGCGAGCGCAAGCCGAGCCGGCGTCGGCGCGCGCAGGCCTGACGCTCACACGCTCGCAGGTAACGGCATAGCGGCCGGCGGCCGCCTCAGGGTGGCCGCCGGCCGCATGCTTGCCGCGGGGGATACTCCCCGGGTCCGCCTGGCGGCGGTGCTCATCGCATGTCGCGGCACCGCCCGCCGCCCATCTTGACTGAACAGTCAGTTCATGCCAGCATCGGGCTCGTGGTAACGCCTGTGCCGTCCCGCCCGGATACCGCTGATGCCGTGGTCGTAGGCGGCGGGACCGTGGGCGCCTGGTGCGCCTGGTTCCTGCGCCGCAGCGGCCTGAACCGGGTCGTCCTGATCGACAAGCGCACGCTCGGCGAGGGCGCGAGCAGCCGCGCCGCCGGCGTGATCCGAACCCAGGGCGGCACCCGCTGGGCCGTGCAGCTCGCCGAGTGGTCGCGCCGCTTCTACCTGCGCCAGCGGGACGAGCTGGGCATCGACTCCGGGTTCACCCCGCAGGGCTACCTGCTGCCCTGCTTCACCGCAGAAGACGTCGCCGCCGCCCGGGAGCGGATGGCGATGCAGAACGGGCTCGGCCTGTCGGTGCGCTGGCTGGAGCCCAGCGAGGTCGACGCGGCCTGCCCGGCGATGGCGCCCGGGGTCACGCTCGGCGGCACGTTCTGCGCCGAAGACGGGTACCTGTCCCCGCCGCGCAACGTGCTCGCCTACGCCGTGGCGCTGGCGGTCAGCGGGGTGGAGATCCGCGAGCGGGTCGCCTGCACCGGGCTGATCACCGACGGCGATACGGTCACCGGCGTGCAGACCTCCGCGGGCCCGGTGAGCACCCCGCTGGTCGTACTCACCGGCGGCCCGGAACTCGCGGAGGTCGGCGCGCTGGCCGGCATCAGGGTGCCCGCCGCCGGAGTCCGCCACCAGGTGGCGGTCACCGAGCGGCATCCCGAGCTGCACTCGTCCCGGCTGCCGATGGTCTTCGACCTGCCTGACGGGCTGTACTGGCGGCCCGAGGAGGGCGGGATGCTGTTCGGGATGAGCAACCCGCACGAGCGGCCCGGCCCGGTCAGCTGCGTCGACGAGCCGTACCTGGCCCGGATGCGGCAGCGCCTGGCGCAGCTCGTGCCCGTCAGCGCGGGCCTCGGCCTGCGCCGGGTCTGGGCGGCCACGATCGACTACACCCCCGATCACCTGCCGATCATCGGCCCGGCCCGGGACGGCGAGCGGGTCCTGACCGGTGTCACGGTGGTCAGCGCCGCGGGTGCCGGCATGATGTGGGGTCCGGGCCTGGCCCGCGCCGCGGCCGACGTCGCCCTCACCGGCACCTCGGAGGTGACCGATGTGGCATCGCTCGGGCTCGACCGGTTCGGGCCGGACGGAACAAGCACGCTCGCGACCGACCCGATCGCGCTGCCGTTCCCGCGGCAGGCCCTGGGTGCCCTGACCCGATCCTGATCCCAGCCCGCCCCGGGCGGCACGCCCGGTGCACCCCGCTATCACCGGAAGGACACCGCGGCATGACTGACATCACCACCGGGTTCCTGGCCTCCGCCGTCACCGCCGAACTCGAGGACTGGGGCCCGCTGGGAGAGGCGACCGGCGAGCCGATGGCAACCTCGGGGCTCACCCTGTGGCAGGACGGCGAGCAGGAGGCCGGGGTCTGGGAGTGCGCCCCGGGCCCGTCCTACTGGAAGCTGGAGACGCACGAGTTCGTGCATATCGTGGCCGGCCGGATGACGGTCACCCCGGACGGCGGCGAGTCGCGTGACATCGGCCCCGGCGACACTGCGGTGTTCCCCCGCGGCTGGGCCGGGACCTGGCAGATCCACGAGCAGATCCGCAAGGTCTACGTCATCTTCTGACGGATGCAGCACGTGTCGCCGGGCCGCATGACGTCGGCGCGGTGCCTCCGATTGTGCCCAGCCCGCGCGCGATCGCCGCCGTTATGGCGCGGCCGGTCGCGCTTGCCCGCCGTGCGAGTCGGCCGGGGAGCGCGGGACCGCCAGGGCGTCGGCCGCTACCGCGCCGGACGGCCCGCAGATCAGCGGGTTGATGTCGAGTGCCTCCAGGTGATCGCCGAGGTCAGCGGCCAGCCCTGACAGCGCCGCGACGGCAGCCGCGACGGCCGGCAGGTCGGCGGGCGGGGCGCCCCTGGCGCCCGCCAGCAGCGCGCTGGCCCGAAGCTCGCCTAGCAGCCGGCCGGCGGCGGCCGCATCCACCGGCGGCAGCGCCACCACCCGGTCGGCCAGCAGCTCGACCAGCACGCCGCCCGCGCCGATGACCAGCAGCGGGCCGAGCGCCGGGTCGCGGGCGATGCCGAGAGCCAGCTCGGTGCCGTGCGGTGCGGTCTGGCAGACCAGCACCCGCGGGCCGAGCCGCCCGCACATGTCCGCGTAGGCGGCCGCCAGTGCGGCGGCGTCGCCGAGGCCGATGGCGACGCCGCCGACGTCGGACTTGTGCGCGATCCCGGGCTTGTCGGTCTTGAGCACCACCGGGTAGCCGATCTCATCTGCTGCCGCGAGGACGGCACCGGGGTCAGCCGCCTGGCACGCCCGGGTCGCGGCGATGCCGTAGTCGCGCAGCAGGCCGAGCAGCGGCGCGCCGCTGGCCTGGCCCGCGGCGAGCAGGGCGATGGCCCGCTCGCGGCGCGCGGCGGCAGCACCGGACAGGCCGCCGCCGGACTCCGCAGCACCGGCCCTGGCCCCCGCCCCCGGCCCGGCCCGGCGGCTGGGATCGGCCGGCCCGCGACTCGCGTGGCTGACCAGATGGCGCAGCGCCAGCAGGCCGGACCTGGTGCCCTCCAGCACCGGGACGCCCGCCGCCCGCAGCCGCGCCGCCTGGTCCTGGTCGATCACGCTCGCCAGGTTGGCCAGCACCGCGACCGGCTTGGCGGTAGCGGCCGCGGCGTCCAGCACCGCCAGCGGGTAGGAGTCGTCACCGTCCAGCTCGGCCACCAGGTCGATGGCCAGCGCCACGGCGGCCACGGCGTCGTCGTCCGCCAGCGCCCCGAGCGCGCCGGCGAACAGGCCGCGGGTGCCCGCCCCGGTGCCCCAGACATCCAGCGGGTTGGCCGGCTCCAGGCCCGGGTCGAGCAGGTCGGCCAGCCGGGCCCGGGTATCCGCGCTGATCGGCGCGTACGGGACGCCGAGCTGCTCGGCCAGGTCGGCGATGTGCGCGCGCTGCAGGCCCGAGTCGTGCACGGTGGCGATGCCGCCCGGGCCGCTGCTGCCCGGGCGGCGGCCGCGGCGGCCTATCGCGAACAGCTCGAGGGTGTCCGCCATCTCGGCGAGGTCGCCGACCCGGTGCACGCCGTAGCCGCGGGCCAGCGCCTCCCAGCCGCCGTCCCCAGCCGCCAGGGCCCCCGAGTGCGCCGCCACCATCGCCCGGCCGCTGGCCGAGTGGCCGGCGCTGAGCAGCACGACCGGGATATCCCGCTCGGCGGCTCGGGCCAGCGCCTGGCGCAGCCGGTCCGGATCCCTGATCGCCTCTAGGACCAGGGCCAGCACTCGGGTCTGCGGCAGGCCGAGCGCGTACTCCAGGTATGCCGGGGCCGCCGTGACCAGCTCCTGCCCGGAGGAGACCGCGACCGTGAAGCCGATGCCGCGGGTGTTGCGCAGCAGCGCAGAGAACACCGACCCCGAGTGCGTGACCAGGGCGACCGGGCCCGCTGGCAGCGGCTCGGGCTCGATGTAGCCGATCGCCCGCAGCCCGTGGCCGACGTTGACGAAGCCCATGCAGCCCGCTCCGCAGACTGCCATTCCGGCGTCGCGGGCGATGCCTGCGAGCCTGTCCCGCAGGGCCGGCCCTGCGGGCCGGCCTGCCTCGCCAGACTGCCCCGGCGTCGGCGGCGGCTCGTGCGCGCTGCCGAAGATCACCGCCGACCGGGCGCCGTGCCAGGCGGCCAGTGCCAGCTGATCCTCCAGCATGGCGTCCGGCACGCCGAGCAGCACCAGGTCGACCGGCTCGGGCACGACGGCCAGTGAGGGCAGGCAGTGCCGCTCGCCGATCTGGTCATACCGCGGATTGACCAGGTGCACCTGCGGCGCGGCCGGGCTCCTGGTGACCTCCGCGATCATCCGCTCGCCGAACGAGCCGGGCCGCGGCGACGCGCCCACGACCGCGACGCTGCGCGCCTCCAGCATCGCGGTCAGCGCGGCCTGCTCCGCCCGGATGGCCGGGGAGGACAGACGCATGACGGCTTCCGGATCCGCTGCAGCCCGGTCAGGACCGGCGGCTGAGCCTGCGCAGCCGGTCGGACCGGCGGTCGGCCTTCTTGTCCGCGATCGCGGCCCGGGCCGCCTGCCAGCCGGGGATGCCGCACACACCGCCGCCGGCATGGGTCGCCGAGCTGCCGTAGTACAGGCCGGGCAGCGGGGTGCGGTAGTCGGCGTAGCCAGGCGCCGGCCGCATGTGGAACAGCTGCTCCAGCGACAGCTCGCCGTGGAAGATGTTCCCGCCGATCAGGCCGTACTCCTGCTCCATCTGATGCGGGCCGACGATGTCGCGGTGCAGGATCGAGGACTTGAAGTTCGGCGCCACCTCGTTGTAGCAGTCGATCATCCGGTCGGCGTAGGCCTCGAGCTCGGCGGTGTGCGGCTCGAGGTTCCAGCCGGCGGGCACCCACTGGGTGAACAGGGACATGATGTGCGTCCCGTCCGGGCACAGCGTCTTGTCGAACGCCGTCGGGATCACGCCGTCGCTGAACGGCCGGGCGGCCGGCCTGCCCTCCCGCGCGTCCTGGAACGCGCGCTCGATGTACTCGACCGTTGGCGCCATCTCCACCGAGCCGGTGTGGTGCTCCAGCAGCTGGGAGCCCGGGTCGGCGGTGAAGTCGGGCAGCTCGGCGAGCGCCAGGTTGATCTTCACGACGCCGCTGCGAGACTTCCAGTTCTTGATGTCGCGGGCGAATTCGGGCGGCAGGTTGGCCGCCCCCACGTGGTCGAGGAATGCCGTGCGCGGGTGCAGGGTGGACACGACCACGCCCGCCCGGATCTCCTCGCCGTTCTCCAGCACGGCCCCGGTCACCCGGTCGCCGTCCCGCAGCAGCCGGGCCACCCGGGCGGCGGTGCGGATCTCGGCGCCGTGGCTGCGGGCCGCGCGCTCGATCGCCGCGGATACCGCGCCCATGCCGCCCTCGGGGAACCCCCAGTTGCCGAGATGACCGTCGCCCACGTCGCCGATCGAGTGGTGGGCCATCACGTACGCGGTGCCCGGCTCGCACGGGCCGGCCCAGGTGCCGATCACGCCGTTGACCGCTAGCGCTCCCTTGACCTGCGGCGAGGAGAACCAGTCGTCGAGCAGGTCGGCGATGCTCATCGTCATCAGCCGGGTCACGTCGGCGATCGTGCGGACGTCAAGGCCGCGGTTGCGCCAGGCCAGCCGGAGCGTCCCGGCCAGGTCGCGGGGCGTCCGCGAGCCGAGGTTCGGCGGGACGGTGAGCAGCAGCGGGCCGAGCACGTCGGCCAGCCCGGCCAGCCAGGCGTCCCAGCGGGGCATCGCGTCGGCGTCCTTCTTCGACCACTTCGACACTTCCTCGTGGTTACGCCGGGCATCATCGGCGTACAGCTTGATCGAGCCGCCCTCGGGGAAGGCCTGGTAGTACGGCCCCATCGGGAAGACCTTGTAGCCGTGCCGCTCGAGCTCAAGCTCGCGGATGATGGTCGGCGGCAGCAGGGACATCACGTAAGACAGCCGGGTCACGCTGAGGTCGGGCGCATCCGGCCAGGGGGCCTCGGTGGTCGCGGCACCGCCGGTCTTGTGGCGGCCTTCGAGCACGACCGTCCGCGCGCCGGAGCGGGCTAGGTAAGCGGCGGCGACCAGCCCGTTGTGCCCTCCGCCCACGACGATCGCGTCGTATGTTGCGGCCATGGATGCGCCCTTCCGTTAGGCTGCTGCGGCGAGCCCGCGGCAGTGCTGACCGGGTGGTTCAGAGTGCTGACTGAATGTGCTGACTGAATGTTCAGTCTAGAAACCTGCTACCGTAACGACAAGAGGCAGCGGCGGAAGATCAGCGGGTCCGCGGCCGGCCTGGCGGGAAGGTGCGTGCTTCCCGTGACGGAGAGGACTGCCGCGATGGCTGATCAGGCGGATGTCGCCGACGAGGTCACCGGGACTGCCGATCAGCGGCGCGAGCAGATGCTGCGCGCGGCCCTCGCGGTCATCTCCGAGCGCGGCTATGCCGACACCAGGATCGCCGACGTCGCCGAGCGCACCGGGATCAGCCCGGCCCTGGTGATCTACTACTTCAAGACCAAGGATCAGCTGCTCACCGAGGCGATCCGGTACTACGAGGACATCTGGTACGCCGCCGGGCAGCGGCGGATGGCGGCGCTGTCCAGCGCCGCTGACCGGCTCGAGGAAATCGTCGCGATGACGTGCCTGCCCGAGGACGAGCCGGAGCCGCTGGGCAGCTGGGAGCTCTGGCTGGACCTGTGGGCGCAGGCGGCCCGCAACTCCGCGGTGGCCAGCGTCCGGCAGAAGTCCGACGAGCGCTGGCGGCAGATCATCATCTCGCTGGTGCTGGCCGGTCAGGAGGCCGGCGAGTTCCGCGACCTTGATGCTCCCAGCTTCGCCACCTGCCTGTCGGCCCTGCTGGACGGGCTGACCATCCAGATCGCCCTGAATGACCCGGCTGTTGACTCGGTAGCCGCCTTTGAGCTAAGCATGCAGTTCATCGCCGACCAGCTGGGCTTCGCCTGGACGCCCGGCCGGGGCCGGCCCGAGTACACCCGGAAGGCTCTGCAGAAGGGCGGGTAGCCGCGATGCCCGGTGGTCAGATCGAGCTGGTCGCGCTCACCAAGCGCTTTACCGAGGTCGCCGTCGACAGCATTGACCTGCACATCGCCAGCGGCGAGTTCTTCTCGCTGCTCGGGCCGTCGGGGTGCGGCAAGACGACGACGCTGCGGCTGATCGCCGGGTTCGAGCAGCCCACCGCGGGCCAGATCCTGCTCGACGGCGTGGACGTGTCGGCGGTGCCGCCGCACAAGCGCAACGTCAACACGGTGTTCCAGAGCTACGCGCTGTTCCCGTTCCTGTCGGTGTCCGACAACGTCGCGTTCGGGCTGCGCAACCGCAAGCTGCCCAAGCAGGAGATCTCCAGCCGGGTCAACGAGGCGCTGGACCTGGTCAAGCTGCGCTCGTTCGCCAGGCGCCGCCCCGCCCAGCTGTCCGGCGGCCAGCAGCAGCGGGTGGCCCTGGCCCGGGCCCTGGTGCTCAAGCCCGCGGTGCTGCTGCTCGACGAGCCGCTCGGCGCGCTGGATGCCAAGCTGCGCCGGGCGCTCAAGGTGGAGCTGAAGGCACTGCAGGAGCAGGTCGGCATCACGTTCCTGTACGTCACCCACGACCAGGAAGAAGCGCTGACGATGTCGGACCGGCTGGCGGTCATGCGGGACGGCAAGATCGTCCAGATCGGCGTGCCGCACGAGGTGTACGAGGAGCCTGCCGACACCTACGTCGCCGACTTCCTCGGCGTCTCCAACCTGATGGACGTCGACGTGCTGGGCGGCGGCTCCGGCGGCTGCCAGGTCCGGCTGGGCGAGTGCACGCTGGACGTCAAGCACGGCGAGGCTTCAGGGGCGGGCCGGTCGCACGCGGTGATCCGGCCGGAGCGGGTCCGGGTCGAGGAGTACGGCTCGCCCGGCCCCAACCGGGTGCCGGCCATGGTCGAGCGGCTGGTCTACCTCGGCTCGTCCACCCAGCTCATCCTGCGGCTGGCCGCGGGCACCGAGGTCCAGGTGCTGATGCAGAACGACGGCGAGCCGATCGCGCTGCGCCAGGGCACCCCGGTGCATGCCTTCCTGCCGCCGGATGCGCTGCGGGTCCTGCCCGGCGGCATCCCCGCCGACAGCTCAGACGACGAGGCCGCCGCCCTCGCGGGCTAGAGCCGCGTGAGCGCTGACATGCCGACCCGCGTTCCGCGGCCGGGGAAGCACCCGCGGTCCGGCCAGTGCCCGGGCTGGCTGTCCGTGCTGCGGCCGAGCGGTCCCGCGCAGCGGGTGCAGAGATCCCCGTCCGGGTACTTCGCGGCAGCTGGGCGTAGGATCGGCTGGTTACTTGCTAATCCGGGATCAGAGGGCCGCTGGGATGCGCCGATGCACATGAAGCCGCTGCCCCAGGACACCGGGCCGGGCCGGGGTGACGCAGCTCGCTGGCTCAGGTTCCCAGCATGACCAGCGGGGCCCTCCGCGTGCAGTGGGCAGGACAGCGAGCGATCATGACGCTCCCCGAGCGGCTGGACGCCGCCAACGCCAGCCAGCTCGGCGACATGACGACACTGGTCTTGGCGGAGTGCCCCGCTGAGCTGATCGCGGACTTGACCGCGACGGTCTCGTGTGATCATGCGGGCGCGGACGCCATCATGGACTGCTACCAGCGGGCGACGGTACACGGTGCGGATCTGCGGCTGGTTGTTCCCGACCGGAGCGTCCGGCGCGTGCTCGCCCACCGGAGGCTCGACCGCCTGGTGCCGATCTACCCCGCGCTGGCGGCTGCGGTCGCCGCCGGGGAGGCAAGCGCTGCGCCGGGCGGGCAGGATCAGGCATCGGCGCCCGGCGCTGCGCAGGCATCTGCCCGGCCCGACGATGACCCCGGGCTGGGCGTCGTCACCCCGGCCCTCCTGTGGAGGATCATCGATGCACTGCACGACGGCGTGGCGCTGGTCGACGAGGACGGGACCGTGGTGCTGGCGAACCGCCGGGCAGCAGAGATCTTCGGTTATTCTCCGGGCGAGATGACCGGTGCCTCGGTCGATGCGCTCGTGCCCGCTGAGCTGCGGCAGGTTCACCGTGCTTACCGGGCGGGCTATGCCCGGCGGCCGCGAACCCGGCTGATGGGCGATCCCATGCGACTGGTCGGCCAGAGCAAGGACGGTGCCTCGGTCCCGCTGCGGATCAGCCTCACCCCCGTGCCCACCGCGACCGCCGTCTACACCATGGCCGTCATCCGCGACGCCGCATGCGAGCGGCACGCGGATCTCGCCGATCTGGCGCGTGCCGTCATCGAGAAACAGGCCCACCATGGGCAGGAGCTCCTGGACCGGATGGTCGCCGGGGTATTCCGGATAGGCCTGAGCCTGGAAGGCGCGGTCGAGATGTCCGGTGATGTGGCGATCGAGCGGATCGCCGGTGCCCTGCAGCACCTCGATGACACGATCCTGGACATCCGTGCGCACGTGTTCGCTGCGCGGCATGGCGGTCCTCCGCCTTCGCCCCCCGACGCGTCGCCAGGTGATCGCTGAAGCCATCCCGGCATGCTTCCCCCCGGAGCGCATGACACTCTGCGGGCGTACGGGGACCGGCACGCCCCTGGTGCGGCTTTCTGCCTCACCCGGGCTCGCCCGCGGGACCGTTTCCCGTTGACCTGCGGCTTGCCGTGCCAGCCTGGCCGGCGATGCCCTCGGCGATGCGCCGGGCGAACGACCGGACTGCGGTTGCGGCCGCCCGCCGTGTGAGCACCCGGTTCACCTCGGCTCCTGTCGTGCCCGGCGGCGTCCGGTAGGCGGCAGCCAGCGTCAGGACAGTGGCCTGCCCGCCAGCGGGCGCCAGGCCGAGGTCGGCATCCAGGGCCGCGAACAGCTCGCCGCGCGGGCCGATCGCCTCCCACCGGATCACCAGGCCCGACATCCCGGCCGTCCCCGCGCGCGGCAGGACGCGCAGCTCAGCCATCCGGGAAGGGCCTGGCGACGGGATCACTGCCTGCAGGCAGGCGGCGCCCTCAGCGTAGGCGCACTGTGCTGCCGCGACGAGCAGGTCACTGCGGGCGAGCTCGGACAGCCCGGCGCAGGCGGTGGCGTAGCTGAGGTCCAGCACGACCTCGTCTCCGGCGAACATGCCGTCAGCCAACCCCCGGAGATCCTGTGCCGGTAAGCCCAGGAGGTCCCGCACGGGCACTGACGAAAGTCCAGGGCCTGGCGGCCCGGAGGTCCCGCAGGCTGCGGCGGCCCTGCGGCAAGCCGGCCTAGATCGACCTCATGCCCGGCGAACACCTGCTCTGCCTAACCCGCTGGGTGACTACTAAACCTGCAGGTCAGACCGGTAGCGGCAGTGCCCCGGCGCCGGGCCCCGCAGACATCACCGCCGGGCCTGATGCGCTCGGTGCTGCGTCGCTATCCCTCGGCGCCGGCGATGGTGGCCAGGGCCTGCTGGCCCTCGAACCGCTGGCCTCGGGTCATCCACCGGTAGCCGATCAGGCCCAGCGTCGCCACCACGAACGACATCACCAGCATGATCGTCGCCAGCGCGTTCAGCGCCGGGCCGCCGTTGCCGCCATGCTGGGTGGCGTAGATGATCACTGACATCGGCGTGTTACCCGCGTTCGACGACAGCAGGTCGACGATGACGAAGTCATCGATCACGCTGGAGAACACCAGGATCGCGCTGGCGAAGATGGCCGGGGTCAGCAGCGGCATCATGACCCGGCGCATGGTCTGCAGCTGAGTCGAGCCGAGGTCGGCGGCCACCTCCTCGTACTGTCGGCCGATGGTCACCAGCCGCGCCTGGACCAGGATCGCCGGCCAGCTGACATTCCAGGTCACCAGGCCGAGCACCTCTGCCAGCAGACCCAGCCCGATGCCGGTGAACAGCTGGGTGAACACGGCGAACATCGCCACGCCGAAGATCAGCTCGGGCACGACGAACGAAAGGATCATGATGAAGTTGAACGACATCGGGATCTTGCCGCTCCACCGGTTGATGCCGAGGGCGAACGCCACGCCGATCGGCACCGCGATGAGCGTGGTGTAGGCCGACAGCTTCAGGGTGACGAACACGGCGCTGTGCAGCTGCGGGTTGTGCCAGACCGAGTTCACCGGGTCGGTGTAGTACCAGCGCATCGACAGGCCCTGATAGGTGGCCTGCGACTTGCCCTTGTTGAACGAGAACAGCACGGCGATCGCGATCGGGGCCAGCGACCAGATCAGGTAGAGCCAGGTGAAGCCCTCCAGGAACCACGGCCGCCGCCACGGGTTGCGCCACGGCCGCCGGGTCGTGCGCGCGGACCGGGCTGAGCCTGCCTGGCTGCTGATCGCGGTGGCGGCCGGGGCGGGGGAGGCCGACGGAGCGGTCACAGTGCCTCCTTGTTCGCTTCTCCGCCCGCTGCGCGTGCGTCGCTCACGCTGCCTCCCGGGCCGACCGGTTGGTGGCGATGACGTAGTAGATCATCGGCGCGATGAGGACCACCAGCAGCAGCAGGGACAAGATCGCGCCCTGGCCTTCCAGGCCGGGGGTGCCGAGCTGGCCCTCGATCAGGTTGCCGATCATCGACGTACTCGGGGCGCCGGACAGCAGCTGGTTGGTGAAGTAGTCGCCGACCATCGGCAGCACGGTGATGAGCATGCCGGTCAGGATCGGCTGGCGGGACAGCGGCAGGGTGACCCGCAGGAAGGTCCGGGTCCGGGACAGGCCGAGATCGCGGCCGGCCTCGATCAGCGCCGGGTTGATCCGGTCCAGGCCGGCGTACAGGACCAGGATCAGGTACGGGATATAGCCGTAGACCAGGCCGAGGATCACCGTGAACGAGTGCCCGCCCAGCCAGTTCACCGGCCCGCTGATCAGGTGCAGCGCGGACAGCGCCTTGTTCACGTAGCCGTCGGTCTGCAGCAGGTCGATCCAGGCCAGCATCCGCATCATGTAGCTGATCCAGAACGGGGCGATCAGCAGGACCAGGAACAGCGCCTTGCGCCGGCCGGCGAAGCGGGCCACGAAATACGCGGCCGGATAACCGATGACCAGGCACAGCGCGGACGCGATCACGACGTAGACGACGGTCCGGATCGCGATCGGGCCGGCGAACGCCGCCGCCCCGAACAGGTCGTGCAGCACGTTGGACAGGTTGGCCGAGCTCCAGTGCAGCGGGTCGTACACCGCCACCGGCGACTCGTACAGCCGGTTCAGCTTGCCCTCGCCGAGCGCCAGCACGGCGTAGAACGGCACCACGAACAGCAGCGCGAGCCAGATCATGCCCGGCGCCGCGAGCAGCATCCAGAACAGCGTCGACTGCCGGGCCGGCCGATGGCCCCGGCCCGTGCGGGCGGGCTCGGCGGACGGGGTCGGGGGCAGGTGCGGGGCAGCCACGCTAGATCCCGTTGCTCGCGACGAGCCAGGCCTGCTGCCACAGCGCGTCGGCGTCGACTGGCAGCTGCAGCTCGCTCGCGCCGTGGCGGAAGTAGGACGGCAGCACCGCGGTGGACATCAGGCTGGGCGGCAGCAGCTTCTCCTTGACCAGCCGCTGCGGCGTGATCGCGTTCAGCGGCTGCATGTAGCCGTTGTAGCTGATGTTCTCCAGGACGTTCGGCAGGTCAAGCAGGTAGTTGAGGAAGTGGTGAGCCAGCACCGGGTTCCCGGCCGAGCGCAGGACCGTGTTGGTGTCGTTCGCCACCGGGCCCCGGCCGTCGGTCGGGAACCAGTAGCCCACCACCTCCACCGGGGTGCCCTTGGGCATGTACTGCGGGGCCGCGGCCATGTCCCCGGACCAGGCATGGTGGATCCACGTCTGGCCGGTGGGGACCTCGGTGTAGTCGTTGTTGTCGATGTGCACGTTGACCAGGCTGACCAGGTCCTGCAGCTGCTGGCGGGAGGAGTCGATCTGGCTCCTGCTGGTGGTGTTGAGGTTGAAGATGCCCTGCTTCATCAGCCCGAGGCTGATCCCCTCCCGGTAGTCGTCCAGGATCGCGACCTTGCCCTTGTACTTGGGCTGCCAGGGCATCGCCCAGGCGTTCTTCATCGTGTACGGGTTCTCGTGCACGTAGTCCTTACGCCAGGAGATGCCGGTCGTATAGATCGTGTACGGGACCGTGTACTGCCAGCCCTGGTCGTAGAACGGGTTCTCGAAGTCCGGCCAGGCCTGCACGATGTTGGGCAGGTAGCTGTGATTGAGCGGCTGGATCAGCCCGGCCTCCACCAGCTGGCCGAGCACGTCCACGGTGACGCCCATGAACACGTCGAACTTCAGCCCGCTGCGCAGCTTGGACAGCGCCTCGTCCATCGTGTTGAACGTGGTCAGCGAGACCTTGCAGTTGTACTTCCTGGCGAAGTGATTCAGGCAGGCCTGGTTGACGTAGGCGACCCAGTTGTAGATCTCCAGCGTCGCGCCGGTCTCCGGGGGCAGGCCGCTCTTGATCGCCGGGTTGCCCTTGGCCGGCCAGCGCACGGGACGGTCCGGCCGGGGCAGCGGTACCGGCGCGCCGCCGGTCAGGAACGAGTCGCACGCGCCGAGCAGCGATCCGCCCCCGGCCGCCAGCAGCCCGGCGGCAGCGCTGCGCTGCAGGAAGCTCCGCCGCGAGAGAGCCGGCCGCCGGGTGCCGTCGGCCTGCCAGCCCTCTCGTGGGTGCATATCCCACCTTCCGTTGCGGATATCCGGTGTTCCGTTGCGGATGCGCGGCGGTTGACGGCCGGTTGACTGAACGAACCGTCAGGAACGGTTGATGTTAACGCCTAGACCTACCTTCCGAGCCGCGCAGGCGCAAGACCTTCCGGGTAACAGAACGGCTCAGACGGCGATGGCGGCCGCAAAGCTGGCGAAGTTCGCGACGAACCGGTCGACGTCGGCCTCGTCGTGCTGGACCGAGATCAGCCACTGCTCGCTCTTGCCCCAGGGCGGCAGGAACACCCCGCCGTTGTGCTGGAACAGCCAGTGCGCATGGCTGTAGGAGTCGTCGACGGTGAGGAAGTCGCGGAAGTCGCGGACCGGCTCGGAGGAGAACACCACGCAGCCCTTCGCGCCGACGGATACCACCCGCGCGGGCATCCCGTTCCGGCGTATCTCCTGCTCCAGGCCGCTGACGGCACGCTGGCGCAGCGCCTCCAGCCGCTGGTACGCCTGCGGGGTGGCCACCTCGGTCAGCATGGCCCGGCAGGCGGCCATCGCCAGCGGGTTGCCGTTGAACGTGCCGACCATGTCGTAGTCGCCGTTCGCGACGTGCGCCATCACCTCAGCGGTGCCGCCTATCGCCGCCACCGAGACCCCGCCGCCGATGGCCTTGGCCAGGCAGACCACATCCGGGGTCACCCCGGTCAGCCCGGTCGCGCCGCCCGGCCCGGCGGTCAGCCCCGTCTTCACCTCGTCGAAGGCCAGCAGCGCGCCGTGCGAATGCAGCAGGTCCTTCAGCCCGGCCAGGTAGCCAGGCTCGGGAGTGATGATGCCCGCGTTCATCATGATCGGCTCGATGATCATGCCGGCGATCCGGCCGGGGTTCTCGGCCAGGCGCCGCTGCACCGCGGCCAGGTCGTTGAAGCCGACGATCAGGGTCAGGTCGGTCAGCGCCCGGGGGATGCCGGTGCTGGACGGCACGCTGGCCGGGCGGTCGGCCGGGCCGATCTCCTCGCCCCCGTCCGGGCACACCGACACCTGGACCGAGTCGTGGTGGCCGTGGTAGCAGCCCTCGACCTTGAGGATCAGGTCGCGGCCGGTGATGGCCCGCATCAGGTGCACCGCGTCCATCGTGGCCTCGGTGCCGGAGTTCGCGAACCGCCACTGCGGCAGGCGGAAGCGGCGCGACAGTTCCTGCGCGACCGCGATCGCGTTGCGGGTGGGCTGGGCGAAGTGCGTGCCGAGCCCGGCCTGCTCGCGGACGGCCGCCACGATCGCGGGATGGCCATGGCCCGCCAGTGCCGCGCCGTACCCGCCGTGCAGGTCGACGTACTGGTTGCCGTCCACGTCGTAGATCTTGGAGCCCTCGCCGTGGCTCAGCCAGACAGGCTGCGGCCGGGTGATCTGCCAGCTGGAGGTCACGCCCCCGGCCAGCGCCTGGCTGGCCAGGGCGGCCAGTTCGCGGGACTGCGGCTGCCGGGCGGTGAAGATGCGCTCCTGCTCGTCGATAATGCCGGCGACCGTGCTGGCGGATTCGGCCGCTGGGGCGAAGTCGGCCGGCTGGGCGGGAAGATCGATGGACGAGGCCTGCTGTGTGGCCATGGCGCGCTCCTGACGCGATTGACTGAACATTCAGTCTAAACAGCGTCCGACGGGCCCGCAAGGGCGGCGCCGGGGCAGAGCGGGGCGGCGCGGCCGGTCAGCCGGAGGCGCGCAGCTGCACGAGGACGAGGCGGGCGACGACCCGCCAGCCGAGCAGGAACAGGGCCAGGAACGCGAGGGTGACGAAGATGAACGCCACCGCAGTGCCCTGCCCGGCGAGCACCCGGACGATCATTCCGAGGACGGCCGCGCCGAGCCAGGCGCCTAGCCCCGCGGGGATGATCGCGAACGGGTCCCGCCAGGCGCGCACCGCGATCAGGCCGCCGGCCAGGCCGGCCAGGAACGGCCACGAGGTCATCCAGATGCCGGCCAGGCTGTCACCGTCGTGGTGCGTATGCCGACCGAGCGCGACGAAGGCGATCACGCAGGCGACATCCAGGATCAGACCGATCAAGCGGCGCATGCCGGCCAGGTTAGCGGCCCCGGTCACCCCGCGCGCCCGCCGCTGCCCGGCCGCGCCAGCGCAG
>JBKQSL010000061.1:0-12989 GCA_052143655.1 Streptosporangiaceae bacterium
CGATTGAATAGCGCGGGCTGGCCTGGCCGGACGAACCGAGCGTTCCGGTCAGCTTTCCTGGGTGTCGCTCTCCCGCCGGATCTGAAAGAACGGCGATCGCAGCACAAAACGCGCCGCCAGCATCAGGACCAGGCCGAACACGACGACGCCGACTAGCGACCACTTCTGCGTCGAAGGCGCGATTTGCAGCGACCGCACCACTATCCAGCCCAAGAACCCGGCCGCCGCGAGCGGGAGTATGCCGAGGATCGCCAGGTCCCAGACGCCGGTGAAGACGCGGCGCCGATAATAGACGATGGTAGCCAGGGCAGTCAGGATGTAGAAGATGGCGAACAGCAGGCCGGTCACAGCGACAACGTCATTGAAAGCGTTCTGTACTGAAGTTGTGAGCAGGTACACCCAGCTCAGCCCGACGATCAGAACTCCGACGGCGAGGCTGGCGGCGACCGGCGTATTGAACCGCCGGGACACGGTGCTGAAGAATTGTGGCAGCGCCCGGTAGCTCGCCATCCCGTAGACAATCCGGGCCGTGAGCACGATGCCCGTGCCGGTGGTGGCGATCACCGACAGCGCCAGGGACAGCGCCATCACCTTGGCCCACCCGCCCCCGCCCAGCGCCTGGGCGACGTAGACGAGCGAGGACGCGGAGTTGGCCTGAAGCTTGGCTGGGGACACCACTCCCTGCAGGCCGACGATCGACAGCGTGTAGATGATCGCCAGGAACGCGACCGCCAGGATGGCGGCCCGGCCCGGATTGACGCGGCGGTGCCTGACTTCCTCGTTGACATAAAGCGTGCCGTCCCAGCCGGTGAAGATGAACACCGCCGTGAGGAAGCCCGCCACCGCGCTGCCCTTGCCGCCGATTCCGCTCAGGCTCAGCCAGCCTTTGCTCACCGGCAACGTGCCGTGATGATGGCCGAGGACCGGCCGAGGACCGCCACCAGGCCGGCGATCGCGAAGCCGACCAGGATCACGTACTCGACCGCCGCCATGCCGACCTGCGCACGCGCGGTAATACGGATCCCGACGATCGCGATCAGGAGCATGACCAGGCCGACCACGGTGCCGATGGCGATGTTCGCCCAGACACTCGTGGAATTGGAGCCGAACACCGACAGTACCGATGGGCCAAGGACTTCGACGCCGCTGACCGTGGCGATGATATAAGCGGCAATCATCAGCCAACCGACCAGGAAACCGAGATACGGGTTGATCGCGCGACCGACCCATTCGAAGGACGCACCGCAGTTGGCGTTCCACATGTTCAGCCGACGGTAGGCATTGGCGATTATGAGCATGGGAATGGCAGTCAGGATGATGATCGGCCCGCTGCCATAGGCGGTCGCCGCGGCGAGTGCCGCCAGGGTCAGGCCGACCGATGCCGCCGGGGCGGACGAGGCCATTCCGATGACGGTGTCTTGCGCCACCCCGATCGCATTGGGCTCGAGCTTGCCCTCGTAGCTCGGCCCTGTCCCCAGAACCGCCGGCACAGTCTGATCAGCCATGTGTTCTCCTATCGTGTCGGCCCGCGTCGGGCGGATCTTCGCAGGCCACGGGAAAAGCCTCGTTCTGTGCCGTGGGGAATGCACACTCGCTAGGCGGCTGAGAGGGAGGTCGCGCCGCCTAGAGGTAGCGGGCGCGGGACCGCCTGCCGCGCCCTGTGCAGTCTCCGGTATGAGCAGCAGTCGGCGGTTTGGCCGCCTTCGTACGCTCTCGCGCCCTGGCAGCGCCCTGGCACGGCATCGACGTGCCCATCGCGATCGGCAGAGCAGACGGGCTCAGAATGCGGGTCCGTTAAGCAGCCGTTGTCGGCGGCCGACGAGACCCCCTGGTTTGCCACGCGCCAGATCATAGCGGTCAATTCAGGCGAGAGGCGACAAGTGCCAACGAATTTCTAGATAGATAGGTGAAGCGGGCCGACTGTTGCCGATCCGGTTGCTCACATTATGGTCACGGCGCCCAGCGTCTCAATGGTCGGCGCAGTGCCAGCCAGCACTCGTCGGCCGGGAAGCCGGCCAGGGCGTAGTACGGCAGCCGCCTTTGGCTAGCTGACCAGGGCGGCGTCTCGGCGAGCCTGGCGCGTTTGTGGAACCATCGTGAGCGGGCCTGGCACTGGTCGAGCCCGAAGCAGTCCTTGCCGAACTCGAAGTCTTCTTCCGGCCGGCCACCGGTGCCCGGCGGCGCGGAGGCTCCGGCCGCCGGGCACCCGCCGCGCCCGGCAGGCCTGCATCCGGCCGGGAGCGCTGGATCAGTCGGGCTGCCGGGAGTTGCCGAGCATGATCTCGTCCCAGGAGGGGACTGAGGCCCGGCGGGAACGGCCGCCGACGGCCTTGCGGCCCGGCCGGGCGGGCGGCGTGTCGTGCTCGCGACTGGCCTGCTCAGTGCCCGTCGGCTGGTGGGCCGGCTGCTCGCCCGCCGCCTGCTCGGGCGCGTCGTCGCCGGGCTGGTACTGCTCCCGCCGGGCCGGCCCGGCCGCGGGCGGCTCGGGCGGGAGCGCCCGGCCCGGCCCGCCGGGCCCGGTGCCCGGCACCATCCCCGCCGGGCGGGACGGCCCGACTGGCATGGCCGGGCGGCCAGCGCTCGCTGCGGCTGCGGGCGGCGCGGCACTGGTCCCGGCCTCCTGCCGGTCCCGGCTCGCGCGTGGATCGGCTGGCTGGGCCTGGGCCAGCCGGGAGCCGATTGGCGTGACGGTGGCGGTCGCGGAGCCGGGCCCAGTGACCCGCGGAGCGGGCCATTCGGCCTCGGGCAGGCACAGCCGGATCGCCTCGTCGTCACTCGGGGTCACGTGTCGGCTGCGCGGATCGAACACCCACTCGGCCAGCTGCGGCTCGCCCGAGACCGCGTACTCCAGCTGCACCTGCCAGTTCCCGTCGGCCCGCTTGCGCGAGTCCCAGCGGACGTCATCGGCGCTGGCGCCGATCTCGGCCAGCCGCTCGGCGACGATCTCGCCCAGCCGCGGGCCAGGCCCGCTGTCACCGGGGCTGCGCACCGTGACCCGCTGTGCCTCCTGGGCGCGGTATTCCCGCTCGGCGAGAACGGGGCCCTCGAATCTGCGGACCCGCTCGATCGGGACTCCAGCTGCGTCGGCGATCTCGTCCGCCTTCTCGCCGGCTCGGATTCGGTCCTGGATCTCCTTGGGTCGCAACGGACTCTCCACTTCGATCTCGTACTGGGCGAGCCGGGAGAACTGGCCTCGCGCCACCGTCCTTAGCCGGTCATCGATGAGCAGCGAGTATCTGCCGCCCCGCCCGGGGACGTCGAGGATCGCGAAACTGCCATCCTCGCTGACCGCGATCAGGCGCAGCTGCTGCATCGGCGTCCTTTCCGCGCTGCCCGGCTGCGCAGGGGCGAAGCTCGGACCTCCCCAGCACGAGTCTGCCGGCCGGAGTGCGTCCTGGCCAGCACCACTGTCGGCATGTCCCGCACTAACCACGTCAAATTCCCGGATTGGCCGCCGACCGGGCGCTGCCAGCGCGGCCAGGCGGCGCCAGTACTGATCGGCAGGGTATTGGCGGCCGCCCCGGGGAGTGCGCGGATTGCCGATACTGCCCGTCCCGGCGGCAGCAGGTCGCCCACCCGGCCGGACCGGTAAGCTGAATCACCAAGATGTTTGGAGACAGAAGTATCTTTCGGGAAGTACCCCGGCCGGCCTCGATCCGGCGCAACCCGCGGGCGCCATGGCTTGCCGTCGGCGTCGTCTGCTTCGGCGCCTTCATGGGACAGCTGGACGCGAGCATCGTCACCCTGACCTTCCGGCCGATGCAGCACGAGTTCGGCGCGCCGCTGGCCGCGGTCCAGTGGGTATCGCTGTCCTACCTGCTGGCCCTGGTAGCGCTGCTGACGCCAGCGGGCCGGCTCGCTGACGCGGTCGGCCGCAAGCTCATGTACGGCTACGGCTTCATCGTGTTCACCCTCGCCTCCGCGGCGTGCGGGCTCGCGCCCACCCTGGGCGTGCTGATCGGCTGCCGCCTGGTCCAGGCGGCGGGCGCGGCGATGCTCCAGGCCAACAGCATCGCGCTGGTGACCACCAGCGCGCCGCCCGGGCGGATGCGGCTGGCCCTCAGCGTGCAGGCTGCCGCCCAGTCCATCGGGCTCGGGCTCGGCCCGACGCTCGGCGGGCTGCTGACCCAGACCGCCGGCTGGCGGTTCGTGTACTGGATTAACGTGCCGGTTGGCTGTGCCGCCATCGTGGCCGCGCGGTACCTGCTGCCGCGGACCCGCCAGCTGAGCCGGACCGACTCATTCGACTGGGCGGGAGCGCTGCTGCTGGCCTGCACGACGACCGCGCTGCTGCTCGCCCTGTCGGCGGCAGGCGGCCTGCCGTTGCCCGGCTGGGCCGCGGCCAGCCTGGCGGCCATCGCCCTGCTCTGCGCCGTGGCGTTCTGGCGGCGGCAGGGCCGGGCGCGGTTCCCGCTGATCCCGCCGTCGCTGCTGCGCTCGGCGCGGCTGGCCCTCGGCCTGGCCGGGGCGTTCTGCGGGTACTTGGCGTTGTTCGGGCCGCTGGTGCTGGTGCCGCAGGTGCTGGCCGGGCACAGCAGCCAACTGCGCACCGGGCTGCTGCTGTCCGCGCTGCCAGTAGGCTTCGGCGTTGCCGCGCTGTCCGCGGAAGCGGTGCTGCCTGCCTCGATGACCAACCGGCAGCGGGGTTTCGCCGGTGCGGCTACCTGCGCGCTCGCTCTGGTTATGCTGATGGTCATGCCGACCTCTGCGGTAGGAATAGTGCCGTGGCTCGCGCTGGCCGGGCTCGGGCTCGGGCTGTTCGTGCCCGCGAACAACGCGGTGATCATGCGCACGGCCGCCGCCGGGTCGGCAGCTATACTCGGCGGCCTGGTGAACATGGCCAGGGGGATCGGCACCACATTCGGCATCGCGCTGGTGACGGTCGCCCTGCATGTCGCGCCGACTGCGCCGGACGGGCAGCCGGAGCCGATTCCGGCGCTCGCGGTCCTCGCCGCCGCAGCCGCCGCAGCCGCCGTCATCGCGCTGCTGATCCGGCCGCTGCCACCCGGACCCGCCGTGGCCGTGGCGGCCCAGCGGGCGATGGTCGACCCGGGCAGCTCCGGTGCCTTCAGCTAGCCGCACGGCCGGGCCCGCAGGCCGCCTGTCCGACGAGCGCTCCGCCGAGCCGCAGCTTGCCGACGTCGTCGCCCGGCTGCGGCGGGCGATGCGCCGGGCGGCCCGGGCCGAGGGCCGGAGCGGGGGGCTGCCCGGGGGCCTGTCGGTAGCGCAGCTGGAGCTGCTGTCCGCGCTGGCGGACACCGACGGCGTGCGGCCCGGCCAGCTCGCCCGCTCGCTCCGGCTGGCACCGAGCTCGGTGGCGACCCTTGTCAACGGCCTGCTGCAGGACGGGCTGATCACCCGTACCGGCGGCGGGCCGGACCGGCGGACCGCGCTCATCCGGCTCACCGCGGCCGGCCGGGACGCAGTGAGCCGATGGCAGCGGGTGAACGAGCAGCTGCTGCGCGCCGCACTGACAGCACTGGCCCCGGGCAGCCAGGCGGCCCTGCTGGCCGCGCTGCCCGCGCTGAGCGATCTCGCCGCCGCGGTGGACGCGCTCGCCGACCCGCCCGCCGAGGAATCCCCGGACCTGGCCGCCGGCCGGTCCGTGTCGGCCGGCGGCCAGGCCAAGGCCCACTGACCAGGACAAGTCCTCGGATCCGGGTAGCTTAATCGGTTCAGCAGGCGGGAAAACGAGGACGCCGGAGGCCGGCCGGCACGTTAGGCTCCCAGGCATGCAGGTCGACACCATCTTCGGCGCCATCGGCCGATTCACCGTCGCATTCCGCTGGCTGGTCACCGCCGCCTGGATCGGCGCCGCGGTGGCCGCGGTCATACTGCTGCCCTCGCTGTCCAGCGTTACACAGAACAACAACGCCAAGTTCCTTCCGGCGAGCGCGCCCAGCGAGCATGCGGCGCAGCTCGCCGCGCCGTTCGGCACGGTGGGCCTGCAGCCGATCCCGATCGTGGCAGCCCGGCCGGCCGGCCCGCTGACCGCCGCCGACATCTCGGCGCTGGCCTCGCTCCAGACCCAGCTGGCCTCGGTGCCCATGGTCAGCAAGGCCCTGGATGCTGGGCGCTCGCCGGACGGGCACGCGGTGCAGCTCGTCGCGCTGGCCCAGCAGGCCGGCGGCAACGGCGGCCAGATCACCACGCTGGTGGACGCGCTACGCGCGAAGATCGCCGCCGCCGGGCTGCCCGCCGGGCTGCAGGTGCACCTGGCCGGCGACCTGGCCGCCACGGTGGACCAGCAGAAGGCCTCCGGCAACACCAGCAGCAAGGTGCAGGCGCTCTCGCTGGTATTCATCATCGTGCTGCTGGTGCTGATCTTCCGGTCGCTTACGCTGGCGCTGACCACCGTCGCTCCGGCGCTGATCTCGGTGATAATCGCCGGCCCGCTGGTCGCCGAGGCCGCCAAGCACGGGCTGCAGGTCTCGCCGATCGCCCAGCTGCTGCTCATCGTGCTGGTGCTGGGCGCAGGCACCGACTACGGTCTGTTCCTGGTCTTCCGGCTCCGGGAGGAGTTGCGCACGCGGCCGCACGAGACCGCGGGCGAGCTTTATCCGGGCGCAGCGAGCCTGGGCGGCAGCGTCGGCCGTGACCTGCTGCGCGCCCGGCCGACGCCCAGGGAAGCGATCGTCGCCTCGGTCACCAGGGTGGGGGAGTCGATCACCTTCTCCGCGGCCACGGTGATCGCCGCGGTGCTCACCCTGCTGCTGGCCAGCTTCTCCTTCTATTCCGACCTCGGCGTCCCGTTCGCGATCGCGATCGGCGTCATGCTGCTGGCGGCGCTGACCCTGCTGCCTGCGCTGCTGTCGATCCGGCTGTCGCTGCTGGCGGTGAAGCGCTCGCTGTTCCGGGCCCGCTTCGGCAAGCCGAAACTGCTGCCGTGGAACATCCAGGGCAGCGGAAAAATGGGCGTGTGGGGCCGGGTGGCCGGCCGGATCGTGCGGCGCCCGGCAGTGACCCTGATCGTTGGCGTCGTCTTCTTCGGTGCGCTGGCGCTTGCTGTCTTCGGATACAAGGCGGCCGGATTCGGCGGGAACACGGCGCCGCCGGCGGGCAGCGACTCGGCCAAGGGCCAGGCGATGCTGACCCGGTACTTCCCGCAGTCCGCGGCTAACCCGACGACCCTGATCTTCCGGTTCGGCACGCCGGCCTGGCAGGACCCGGCTCCGCTGACGAGCGCGACTGCCCAGTTGCAGTCCAGCAGCCTGTTCACCCAGGTGACCGGTCCGCTCAACCCGGCGGGCGTGGTGCTGACGCCGCACCATTACACCGCGCTGCACGCGGCGCTCGGCCCGGCCAAGGACCTGCCGCCGATACCGCCGCCCGGCATCAAGCTCACTCACGCCGAGACCGGTCACCGGCTGTCGGCCGGCGCTGCCTACCAGGCCTACCGGGCGACCGCCAACTACGTCAGCCCGGACGGCCGGACGGTGCAGTTCTCCACCAGCCTCAAGGCCGGTGACCCGGGCGGCACGCCGGCGATGAACGCCGTCCCGTCCATCCGGGCCGAGACCGCGTCGGTCGCCCGGTCGATCGGCGCGAGCGCTTCCGCGGTCGGCGGTGAGGCGCCCGCCCTCTACGACATCAGCAGCATCTCCAACTCTGACCTCAAGCGCATCATCCCGGCCGCGATCGTCGCCATCGGGCTGCTGCTGGCGCTGGTGCTGCGCAGCCTGGTCGCGCCGCTGTACCTGATCGTCTCGGTCGGCATCTCCTACCTGGCCGCGCTGGGACTGGCCGTGCTGATCTTCATCAAGATCGGCGGCAGCGGCGGGCTGGTGTTCTTCATGCCGTTCCTGATGTTCATCTTCCTGCTGGCCCTGGGGGAGGACTACAACATCCTGGTGATGACCCGGATCCGGGAGGAGGCGCACAAGCTGCCGCTGCGCCAGGCGGTGGTCCGCGCTGTCGGCCTGACCGGGACCACGGTGACCTCGGCCGGCCTGGTGCTGGCGGGCACGTTCCTCGTCTTCACCCTGGTGGGCGGCAGCGGCTCGGGCGGCAGCCAGGTCCGCGACATCGGGCTCGGCCTGGCGCTCGGCATCATGATGGACACGTTCCTGGTCCGCACCCTGCTGGTGCCCTCCACCGTGGTGCTGCTCGGCAAGTGGAACTGGTGGCCGTCGAAGCTGCACATGGATCAGCCCGAGCCGCCGGCCGCCGATCCGCCGGTGCCCGGCGGCGTGCCGGACCTGGCCTCGCCGCAGCCCGGCGCGGGCTGAGCGGCGGTGGCGCCAGCGCCGCTGCTGTCGGTCATACTGCCGGTGCACGGCGTGCAGGATTACCTGCCGCAGTGCCTGGCGTCCGTGCTGCACCAGGCCGGCGACGACACCGAGGTGATCGCGGTCGACGACGCCTCGCCGGATGGCTGCGGCGAGCTGCTCGATGAGGCGGCCGCGGCCGACCGGCGGCTGCTCGTGCTGCACCGCGCCCAGGCAGGCGGCCCGGGCGCAGCCCGCAACGCCGGCCTGGATCGGTGCCGCGGGGCCTACGTGTGGTTCGTCGACGCCGATGACCAGCTCGCCCCGGGCGCGATCAACGCCGTCCGCGCCCGGCTGGCCGCCGACGCGCCGGACGTGCTGCTGATCGACTACGAGGACCTGTTCGCGGACGGCAGCACCGGCCCGAGCCCGGGCGCGCAGTTGCTGCGCGCCGCGCCCGCCGGGACGTTCACGCTCGGCCAGCAGCCGCAGCTGATCGACCTGACCATGACCAGCTGGAGCAAGGTGCTGCGACGGGAGTTCCTGGTCAGCCTGGGGGTGCGGTTCGGCCCGGGTATCCATGAGGACGTGCCGGTGAGCTGCGCGGCCCTGCTGTGCGCGGAGCGCATCAGCGCGCTGGACCGGGTCTGCTACCGCTACCGGCGGCGGGCAGGCTCGTTCATGGCCACCTCCAGCCGGGACCAGTTCGCCATCTTCGATGCCTACCACCAGGTCTTCGAGCTTGCGGCGAAACGGCGGGCGGGCGCCGGTGCGGCCGGCCCGGTCGGCGAGCGCGAGGCGGACCGGCTGCAGACCGCGCTGTTCGAGCGGGCGGTCTGGCATTACTCGACCGTGCTGGCGACCGGCGGCCTCGGCGTCGGCCCGCTGGGACGGCCCGGCCTGGTGCCGCGCAGGGACCGCAGGGAGTTCTTCCGCCTGATGCACGAGGATTTTGCCCGTTACCCGCCCCCCGGCTACCAGCTTCCCGGCGGCGCCCGGGGCGCCAAGTTCGGGCTGATCGCCCGCGGCGCCTACTGGACCTATGAGCTGCTCGAACCGGTGAACCGGGTCAGGGTCGCGCTGCTCGGCGCCCGGCGGCCGGGCGCCCGCGCTGGCGCGGGGGAGAGCGCGGCGGGCTGAGCCAGCGGCCTGGCCGCGGCGGACGGCGGGCGGTACTGTGACGAGCAGGCGGGAGCGGGCCGACCGGAGGGTTGTGGCCCATGCGGCATCTAGCCGGGTTTGTCCTTGCCGTCGCTACGTCGGTGGCGCTCTATTTCTGCGCTGGCTGGGGAGTGTCCCGGTTCGGCGCGCTGGCCGCCCACGGCGGCCCGGTCATGACCGGGCACGGGCTGCTGGCCCTGGCCGCGGTAGTCGGGCCCGGGCTGCTGATCGGCGTGCTGGTGGCCGTGCCCGCGCTGTCCCCGCTGGCCTCCGGCCTGCCCGGCCTGGCGCTGCTCGGCTGGTCGGCGCTGCTGGTCGTCCGCTCGCACCTCGCCCTGCGGCTGATCCCGATGCACGGCTATTACTTCACCACCGGCGTGCAGGCCCTGCTGGTTTCCGGCGTCCTGGCGCTGCTCGGCACGCTGATGATCGTGCCGCTGTTCCTGCCGTCGCGATGGCGGCGCCGGGAGGCCGGGCCGGACGCCGACATCGACGTTCCGGCCGCGCTCGGCCTGACCCGGGAACCAGGTCCCGCCTCGCCCGCCGCCGGCCCGGGCTCAACCGTGATCGCCCCGGGCCGGCCGCGCGGCGGGCGAGACAACAACGGGCTGCCGTGGCCTGATCGCCGCGGCAGCCCGTCCCAGGGTCAGCGTGCCCGCCGTGCCGGGCCGGACCAGGTCAGTGAGTGGTGAACTGCTCCGCCTCGGTCGAGCCGGCCAGCGCGGTCGTGGAGGCGCCCGGGCTGATGGCCGACGTCACCAGGTCGAAGTAGCCGGTGCCGACTTCGCGCTGGTGCCGGGTGGCGGTGTAGCCGTCCGACTCGGCCCCGAACTCGGCGTCCTGGAGCCGGACGTAGGCGGGCATGCCCTCGGCCGCGTAGCCGCGGGCCAGGTCGTACATCGAGTAGTTCAGCGCGTGGAAGCCGGCCAGCGTGATGAACTGGAACTTGTAGCCCATCTCGCCCAGTTCCCGCTGGAACTTCTCGATCGTGCCCTCGTCCAGGTGCGCCCGCCAGTTGAACGACGGCGAGCAGTTGTAGGCGAGCATCTGGTCGGGGTACTGCTCCTTGATCGCCTCGGCGAACTCCCCGGCCACGTCCAGGTCCGGCTTGGACGTCTCCATCCACAGCAGGTCGGAGTAGGGCGCGTAGGCCAGGCCGCGGGCGATGCACGGCTTGATGCCGTTGCGCACATGGTAGAAGCCCTCGCCGGTCCGGTCGCCGGTGATGAAGGCACGGTCCCGCTCGTCGACGTCGCTGGTGATCAGGGTGGCAGCCTGGGCGTCGGTGCGGGCCACGATCAGCGACGGCACGCCGCACACGTCCGCGGCCAGCCGGGCCGCGTTCAGCGTCTTGACGTGCTGGCCGGTGGGGATCAGCACCTTGCCGCCGAGGTGGCCGCACTTCTTCTCAGACGCCAGCTGGTCTTCCCAGTGCACGCCTGCCGCGCCCGCGGCGATCATGGCCTTCATCAGCTCGAACGCGTTGAGCACGCCGCCGAACCCGGCCTCGGCATCGGCCACGATCGGCGCGAGCCAGTGCGGGGCGTCGGCGTTCCGCGACTCCGACCAGGTGATCTGGTCGGCGCGCAGCAGCGCGTTGTTGATCCGGCGCACCACCTGCGGCACCGAGTTCGCCGGATACAGGCTCTGGTCCGGGTAGGTCTGGGCGGCCAGGTTGGCGTCGGCGGCCACCTGCCAGCCTGACAGGTAGATGGCCCGCAGCCCGGCCCGCACCTGCTGGACGGCCTGGTTGCCGGTCATCGCGCCGAGCGAGTTGACGTACCCGTCCTCCTGCAGCAGCGCCCACAGCCTCTCGGCGCCCAGGCGCGCCAGGGTGTGCTCCTCCTGCACCGAGCCGCGCAGCCGGACGACGTCCTCAGCGGAGTAGCTGCGGTCGATCCCGGACCAGCGAGGATCGGTCGCCCACTGCTTCCGGAGCTCGGCAGCCTGATCCTCGATGCTGCGTGCGTTCATGACAAGCCTCCTGCTGATCCTGGTCGTCCCCTGGTGTCCGATTTACCAGCCTGCAATCTGCCGGACATAAATATCCAGGGACGTTGGTCCTGAATACTTGCGGTCCTTCATCTATGATGAAGAAGTGACGAATTTCGTTGGCGAAGAAGTTCGATCTTTGCCTGGTTCCGCGCTTGACCTCAGCTTGTTCGGTCAACGGCTGCGACACATCCGGCGCGCCCGCGGGATGACGCTCGCCGACCTCGGCGCCCGGGTGGGCCGCGCCCCCTCGGTGCTGTCCCTGCTGGAGAACGGCAGGCGCGAGCCCAAGCTGTCTCTCATCGAGGCACTGGCCAGCGCGCTGTCGGTGCCCGCCGACGAGCTGATGCGCCGGCAGCCGCCGAGCCGCCGGGCTCAGCTGGAGATCGCCCTGGAGCAGGCGCAGCGGGACCCGGACTTCGCCGCGCTGGGACTGCCCCGGCTGCGGCCCGGCGCCCGAGTGCCCAGTGACGTGATCGAGCACGTGCTCGCGCTGCACGCCGAGCTGCGCCGGCAGCGGGCCAAGCCGACGGCCACGCCCGAGCAGGCCAGGGCGGCCAACGCGGACCTGCGCACGATGATGCGCGACCGCGGCAACTACTTCGCCCCGATCGAGGAGGCGGCCGCGGCCACGCTGCGCCCGGCGGGATACTCCGGCGGCGCGCTGTCCCAGGGCATGCTGCTGTCGGCGGTGAGCCAGCACGGCTTCTCCGTGCGGTACGTCCCGGACCTGCCGCGCTCCGCACGCTCGGTCACGGACCTGCGCAATCACCGGATCTACCTGCGACAGGAAACACTGGGGATGCACACACCGCGGGCGGTGCTGCTGCAGACCCTGGGGCACTTCGTGCTCGGGCACGCCGCCCCCGCCGACTTCGCCGACTTCCTGCGCCAGCGGATCGAGGCGAACTACTTCGCCGCCGCGGTGCTGATGCCGCAGGACGCCGTCGCGTCCTACCTGCACCGGGCGAAAGAGGCCAGGGACCTGTCGGTGGAGGACCTGCGGGACGTGTTCTCGGTGTCCTACGAGATGGCCGCGCACCGGTTCACCAACCTCGCCACCCACCACCTGGGCCTGCCCTGCCATTTCGTGAAGAACGACGAGACCGGGCTCATCTACAAGGCCTACGAGAACGACGGCGTGCTGTTCCCGGCCGACGAGACCGGCGCGATCGAGGGCCAGCGGATGTGCCGGCTGTGGTCGGGCCGCCAGGTGTTCGCGGCCGCCGACCGCTACAGCCCGCATTTCCAGTACTCCGACACCCCGTCAGGCACGTACTGGTGCGTGGCCCAGGTTGACGCGGGCCGTGAGCCCAACTTCGCGATCACCCTCGGCGTGCCGTACGAGCACTCCCGCTGGTTCCGCGGCCGGGATACCCGCAACCGGACGACCTCGGCCTGCCCGGACGGGGAGTGCTGCCGACGCCCGCCCGCTGCCCTGGCCGCGCGCTGGGAGGGCATGGCCTGGCCATCCGCGCGGGCGCACTCGCATATCCTGCTGGCCCTGCCCACCGGCAGCTTCCCGGGCGTCGACGAGACCGACGTCTTCGAGTTCCTCGACCGCCACGAGAAGGACTAGCGGCGCGTTGGTCGCCATGCCCAGATCGTCTGGCTCTGGAGCGTCGCCAC
>JBKQSL010000062.1:0-3663 GCA_052143655.1 Streptosporangiaceae bacterium
CCGCGGTGACCTCACCCCGCGCGGCATCGCCGGCTGGCACGCCGGCCAGGCTTGCCTCGCCCTGCACGCCGCGACCCGGCCCCGCGCCCGCGGCCCTGCCCCGCCCCCGGCACGGCCTGACCCGCCCAAACCCCGGTCACCCCCCGACGACCGGCCCGCCGCAGCCACCCCAACCCCTGCCCCAGCCATCTTGATCATGGACAGGCCGCTCCATTTAAGTGGCACGTAGTCATTTAGTGCGGAACGGCGTGTTGCGAGATACGTTCCGCTCCTACAGATGAGACCGTGAGCCGCGATATAGAAGAGCGTCAATGACGGTCACCCTTTCCCGGTTTGCTTGGTGATGGATCAGGCATGCGTCGTCGAAAGGTGTTGGTGGCTCGGCACGTTTCCGCTGGCCAAGCCCGCACATATCCTGACGGCAGCAGCCGCCTCCGGTTTTGTTGTTCTCACAAGCGCATGATCGCGAGGCGGCTGCGCTGTGTCGAACTCGCGCCCTCACACCCTGCCACAGGTCACGGCCCGAAGTGCGGCTGCCATACTAGTGTAGGAAGAATTGATCATGTTTACGCTGTCCGTGGGATGACGTGCCCGATCTCGGTGGCGCCGATAAGCTGGTCCATCGTAAGTATTCGGTCCACCCGTACGGTCGTGGGCTTGTGAGCGGAGTTTTTGCTGGCGGGGCCGGCTTCTTACCGTTCCTGGGTGAGGATGCGCTGCCAGGCCCGGTGCAGGGGGTAGAGGTAGATGTCCTTGACGGGCAGGGCCTGCTGGTGGTTGCGGTCGAGTTTGCCGCGTCCCTGGGTGCGTCCTGCGTGGATCCAGTTCGCGGCCCGGTAGCTGGTGCCGTTGAACCGGTATGTCTCGACGAAGGTCTCGGCGAGGACGGGGGCGTAGCCGTAGGCGGCCTGCCAGTCGGCGGGCAGCCGGCGGGTGACCCGGCCGAGGATCGCGGAGGCGAGGCAGGGGATCTGGACGTGGGGCAGGATGAGGAAGCGGGCGTTGCCCACGATCAGGTGCAGCCGGGCTTCGCGGGCGGGGGTGTCCCAGCCGATGCGGGTGTCGCGGGCGGCGCATTTCCAGGCTGAGGCGCCGAACCCGAGCGCGGCGATGGTCCCGGCCTGGCCGGCCTGGACCAGGTAGCGGAGCTGGGCTCCGGCGAGCGGAGTGTAGCCGAGGTAGTGGTGGGCGGCGATGAGGTCGTTATAGGACCGGGAGTCCGCGCGGGTGGTGACCGGCTGGATGCGCAGCGGGCCGAGGCCGGCCAGGGTGCCGGTGACAGGGGCAGCGGGGAACAGCTCGCCCTGTCCTTGTGCGCGGTGGCGGGGGATGCGGCCGTTGCCGTTGCCGTTACGCGGCGGCGGCAAGGTGATAAGGCCGTCGGCGGCCATCTTGCTCAGCGCGACCCGGGCGCTCATCGCCCTGGCTGCCCCGTCGGGCCGCCGCCAGTCCAGTGCCTGGCAGGTGGCCTCGGCGATCGCGGCCCGGGTCGGCAGCGTGGCGGCGAGGCCGGTGATGACCTCGATGTCGGCGGGGCCGAAGTCCCGCCCGCAGTAACGGACCGGGCCGCCGGGACCCGGCGGCCCGGTCACGGTGCCGGCCCGGTGCCGGCCAGCAGGCCGCCGCCGGCGGTGCCCGTCATGTCCGGGTGGCCGGGGCGCCAGGCGGCGAGGTCGGTGCCGGCTGCCGCCCAGGGGAAGAACCGGGCGAGCGCCGCGCCCCCGGGTGCCCTGCCGCCGGCCTGGGCGCAGGCGCCTAGGTAGTCACGCAGGTAGGCCAGCGGGCTGATCTGGGCCATGGCGGCAGTGGCGGTGATGGTCCAGGCAGCGCTGGCCAGATCGGCGGAGGCCACCGACCCCGATCCGTAGTAGTTTTTCCTGCCCACGACCGGGCCGCGCACGGCCCGCTCCGCGGTGTTGTTATCGAGCGGCAGCTCAGGGAATTCCTTGTGCCGGGCCAGGCCCTCCCATTCGCGGTCCAGGGTAGCGAGCACTTTCGCCGCCGCGCGGTGCAGGCCCGGCTTGCGGGCCTGGGCCTGGCGGTCGGCGTTGATGCCGTTCAGGGCGGCGGAGAACTGCGCGGCGGCCCAGCGCCGCTCGCCGCTGCCCGGCTCGGCTGCGCCCATCGCGGCGTGCGCGGCATACAGCGCGCCGATCCGCTCGCACCACTCATCGGCCCAGGGCCGCAGTTTCGGGTGCGCGTCGCCGGCCCGGACGAAGTACCTCCTGATGTGCGCCCAGCACCACAGGTTGTCCACCCCGTCCAGGGTGCCGAAGGACTGGTAGACGGAGTAGAAGTCGGAGCTGAGCAGCAGCGCCCGGCCCTCGGGCAGTTCCCCGGCGGAGGCGCCGATGCCGAGGTGCCCGGTCAGGACCGCCAGGGACCGGGACGGGGCGATCCGGAACACGGTGGTGTCCGGCCCGGCGAACACCCACAGCCACCACCGGTGGCTGTCCTTGCCCTCCACCGCGGCGAAGACGTTCCAGCGGCTCTCATCGGCGTGCAGGTGCGCCGCCGCCGCGTTGCGCTCGGTGATCGCCGCCGCCAGCGGAGCCAGCAGGCCGCCCAGCGCGGCGAACACCCCGGCCAGGGTCCCCTCGGCGACCTCCAGGCCGTCGAAGGACAGCGCGGCAGCGATCCGGTGCGCCGGGCGGGCCAGCACGAACTTCTCCACCAGCAGCCTCGCGAGGAAACCTGTCGTGAACCGGCCCCCGGTGATCGCCCTGGGCGGCGGCGGGGCGGCGATCACCCCGGCGACCGGGCAGCGGCAGGTCCGCCGGTACGCGGGGCGGCGGTGCACGATCCGGATCAGGCGGACCTCCCAGCCGATCTGCTCGCAGCTCTCCTCACCAAACGGGGCATAGGCCGCGCCGCAGCGCGGGCAGGCCCGCTGGTCCTCCGGGACATCATGGACCTCCTCCCGGCCCGGCAGGTGCGAGTAATCACGCCGGCCATGCCCCCGCGACCCGGGCCGCTGGCCCCGCGGCCGCCCCGCCCTGCCCCCGCCCGGCCCGGCGCCGTCCCCGCCGCCATCGTCCCCGGCCGCCGGGCCTTTCGCGCTCTTCTTCTCCGTAGACTTGCCGAACGCCAGCCTGGCCAGCACCGCGACCTTCGCCGCCAGCGCCGCGACCTGGCCCTCCAGATCCGCGATCCGCTCCCGCTGCCCGGCGCTCTCCGCCCGCAGCACCGCGTTCTCCGCCCGCAGCTGGTCAGCCTCACCACGCCACCAGACCGCATCGGCCGGATCTCGCTGCTGCTCGCGGGAAATCATCACCGCAAGACAACATGATCACGGACCCTGTGTCCAGCACTCCAGCCGGCGTGTCACGCCCTGCCAGCAACCCCGCTAGCCCTACGGCATCACCGAATACTTACTTCCAGCCTTGCCTTCCCGGTTCCGCCGCCAGAGGAGCAGCGGCGAATCGCGGAGATACTCGATGCCATAGATGATCAGGTTCGATTTGCGCGAGACGCGCTAGCCAAGCTTCGCCTGCAAGCGACTGGCGTACTCGATGACCTTGTCGCGGCTATCCCAGGAGGACAACAAGAGTCTCTAGCCGATCTCTGTACGGCTGACATCTGTTACGGCATCGTGCAGTCTGGCCAGTTCGTAGCCGACGGTGTTCCTGTGCTCTCAATCCGAGACCTCAGCGGCGACTTCGA
>JBKQSL010000063.1:0-7865 GCA_052143655.1 Streptosporangiaceae bacterium
GCGAGCCGCGCGATCGCCATGGTGGCGATGGCGAGCGCGCAGGACCGCCGGATCTCGACCTACTCCAAGGGGATGCGGCAGCGGATCAAGGTGGCGGCCGCCCTGGTCCACGACCCCGAGGTGATCGTGCTGGACGAGCCGTTCAACGGGATGGACCCGCGGCAGCGGCTGCAGATGATGGACCTGCTGGAGCAGATGGCCGGGCAGGGCCGGGTGATCGTGTTCAGCTCGCACATCCTGGAGGAAGTCGAGCGGATGTCAGGCATCATCCAGGTCATCGTCGGCGGCCGGCTGGCCGCCTCCGGGGACTTCCGGGCGATCCGGCGGCTGATGACCAGCCGCCCGCATGTCTTCCTGGTGCGGTCATCCGACGACCGCATGCTCGGTGCCGCGCTGATCGGCCGCCCGGCGGTGACCGGGGTGGAGCTGACCCCGCGCGGCCTGCAGGTGCGGGCGTCCGACTACGGCACCTTCAGCCGGGAACTCGCCGGGCTGACCCGGCAGCAGGGCATCCGGCTGCGGGAGGACCTGCCGGCCGATGAGTCCCTGGAAAGCGTGTTCGCCTACCTGATCGCCTCATGACCGGCCGCAGCCCGATGACACTGGCGGACCGGATAACGCGGAGGGCCCGATGAACCAGCGAAGGAGACAGCAGCTGGCGGTCGGCCGGGTCGTCGCCGGGCTGACCGCCCGCGCCACGATGGGGCGCAGGCGGGCCCTGCTGTTCATGATCGCGCCACTGATCCTGATCGGGGTCAGCGTCCTGCTGAAGCTGACCGCCCGCAGCCCGGTGTGGCCGCCGGAATTCCTCGGCACCTTCGGCCTGGCCGTCGTGCTGCCGCTGACCGCGCTGATCATCGGCACCAGCGTGCTCGGGGCCGTTCGTCATGCTCTCGGTCGTGACCACCCGGGCGATCGCCGTCGGGCTGCTGTACCTGCTGGTCTGGGAGGGGCTGCTCGGCAACCTGGTCGGCGGCGTCCGGCTGCTGTCGGTGGGGCAGTACGCGCTGGGCATCGCCAACGCGATCGCGCGCAACCCGGACCTGCACGCCCACCTCACCCTGGGCACCGCGGCCGGCCTGGGCGCCGTCGTGACGGTCGCCGCACTGGCCGTCGGCAGCCGCCGACTCGCGTCGTTCTCGCTCAAGGGCGATGCGGTGTGACCGGGGCGGCAGCGTGACGACGGCCGGCCTCAGCCGGCCCTGACGGCTGCTTTCTGCTGCTTCTTGTGGGCGCGGACCGCGGCGAGCGAGGCGTCGTCGGTGATGTCGGCAACGGAGTAGTGCGCACCCTGGTCGCCGAAGTGCCCAGCGGCCTCGCGCCATCCCGGCGGCCGGATGCCCAGCTGCTTGCCGAGCAGGGCCATGGTGATCTGGGCCTTGTAGGCGCCGAAGCCCGGCAGCTCGGCGAGCCGGCCGCGCAGCTGCGCTCCGTCGGCCGCGCCGGTCCAGACCGCGGCCGCGTCGCCGTCGTACCGGTCGGCGATCACCCTGGCCAGCTCCTGAGCCCGGGCAGCCATCGCGCGCGGGAACCGGTGCAGCGCCGGCCGCTGCGCGAACACGGCGGCCAGCGCCTCGGGGTCGTAGCAGGCCAGCTCATCCGCCGTCGGCTCGTGCCCGAGCCGCAGCACGAGCTGGTACGGCGAGCTGAACGCCTTCTCCAGCGGGACCTGCTGGTCCAGCAGCAGCGCCAGCAGCAGCGCCAGCGGGTTACGGGACAGCAGGTCGTTGGCCTCGGCCTCGATCGGCAGGGACAGCGTCATGGGCTCCTCCGGTGTCGCACGGCCCATCATCGCGTATCGGCGCCTGCGCCCCGGCGGGGGGCGCCGGACCTGCGCATGCCGTGCTCCGGCCCGGCCGGCGGAACGTCTGCGGGTGCTCCGGCGTTACAGTAACGGGCGGCCGGGCGGTCTCCTGACCCCCGCCGCGACAGCGGGGAGCGCATGCCCCCCCGAAGGGAGTCCGAAATGGCGCCTCACGTCAAGTACGGCATCGCTGGTGTCATCCTCGGCCTCGTCCTGCTCTGGATCAGCCCGTGGCTGGGCCTGGCCGTCATCGCCCTGGCCATCGCGATCCCGGTGATCGCCTGGCGGATGCTCGACCCATCCCAGCGCAGGCGGCTCAAGGGCATCCGCAGCCGCAAGGGCATCGGCAGCTGAGGCCGGGCTGCGCCGGCGTTACCGCATTCCCGCCGTAGAACCGGGCCGGACGGCTGAGCCTCCGGCCCGGCCGGCGGTCAGCGGAACGCGATGGGCACGTACTGGCGCTCGGCGGGGCCGGTGTAGATCTGCCGGGGCCGGCCGATCTTGGTGTCCGGATCGCCGATCATCTCGCGCCACTGGGCGATCCAGCCGGGCAGCCGGCCCAGGGCGAACAGGACCGTGAACATGTTGGTGGGGAAGCCCATGGCCCGGTACAGCAGCCCGGTGTAGAAGTCCACGTTCGGGTACAGGTTGCGGCTGACGAAGTAGTCGTCCGACAGTGCGCACGCCTCGAGTTCCATGGCGATGTCGAGCAGGTCGTCGTGCCCGCTCGTCGCGGAGATGACCTGGTCGGCGGTCTTCTTGATGATCGCGGCCCGCGGGTCGTAGTTGTGATACACGGCGTGGCCGAACCCCATCAGCCGGGCGCCCTTTTCCTTCGCCTTGACCCGGTCGACGAACCTGCGGACGTTCCCGCCGTCGGCCCTGATGTCCTCGAGCATGTGCATCACCGCCGAGTTGGCGCCGCCGTGCAGCGGGCCGATCAGCGCGTTGATTCCCGCGGCCACGGAGACGAACAGGTCCGCCCGGGCCGATCCCACCAGCCGCACGGTGGACGCCGAGCAGTTCTGCTCATGGTCGCCGTGCAGCACGAACAGCATGTCCAGCGCCTGGGCGATGGCCGGGTCGACCTGGTAGGCCCGGCCCGGCTGGCTGAACATCGTCTGCAGGAAGTTCTCCACCATCCCCAGTGCCGGGTCCGGGTCCGGGCAGGGCCGGTTCAGCGACTTGTTGTAGAAGTACGCCGCCATCGTCGGCATCTGCGCCAGCAGCGCGACCGTGACCTCCTCGACCTGGCCGGGGTCCAGCGGGTCGAGCGAGTCCTGGTAGTAGGCCGACAGGGCGGTGACCGCGGCGGACAGCACGGTCATCGGATGCGCGTCCGCCCGGAAGCCGTCGAACAGCCGGAGGTACCCGGCCGGCAGCGCGGCGTGGCTGCGCATCTGGTGCTCGAAGTGCCCGAGCTGATCGGCGGTCGGCAGCCCGCCGTGGATGAGCAGGTACGACACCTCCAGGAAGGTCGAGTGCTCGGCGAGCTGCTCGATCGGGTAACCGCGGTACCGCAGCACGCCCACGTCGCCGTCGATGTAGGTGATCTCAGACCTGCAGGCGCCGGTGTTGCGGAAGCCCGGATCGTAAGTGATCACGCCCGCCGTGGAGAGCAGCTTGCTGATGTCCACGCCCGGCGAGCCCGCGGTCGCATGTACCGAGGGCAGAGAGACGGCCGTCCCCGCCGCGGTGCGCAGCTGGGCGGTGCCGTCGGAGCCGGTGTCCGTCATGTCGGCCTCCTCGCGGGTGCGGCCAGGCGATACCCAGCCGGTTCCATTATCAGTCGGCCAGGTGCACAATAGTCAATGTTGATTAAGATCAATATTGCAGAACGCAGTGTCGCCGCTTTACAGCAGTACGCCACCGCGGCTGAGGGCCGCCGGACTGAGGGCCGCCGGACTGAGGAATCTGCCGGAGGGAGGCGAGGCCGCATGACGACCTGGATCGGGGCTGCGGAGGCGGCCCAGCGCCTCGGCATCAAGCAGGCCAGTCTCTACTCCTATGTCAGCCGCGGCGTGCTGATCCGGCGCCGCGACCGTGACGGGCGGGGCAGCCTGTTCGACGCCACCGAGATCGAGGGCCTGGCCCGGCGGGGACGCCCGCGCCGGGCGCCGGGCAGTGCCGAGATCGTGATCGAGTCGGCGCTCACCGAGATCAGCGACGACCGGCTGCGCTACCGCGGCGAGGATGCGATCGCGCTGGCGGCCGACCGCTCCCTGGAGGAGGTGGCTGAGCTGCTGTGGACCGGCACGCTCGGCCAGTCCCCGCCGGCCGAGGGCTGGCAGGCCACCGCGCAGGCGCTGGCCGCGGCCCGGGCGGCTCAGGCGGCGCTGCCGACCGCCACCTTCGCGCTGGAGCGGCTGCAGGTCATCGTGCCCGCGATGGCGGCCACCGACCCGCTGCGGCTGCACCTGGACCGGCCGGCGGTGATGGCCGCCGCCCGCGCCATGATCGCCGGCATGGTCGGCAGCCTGCCGTCTGCCTCGCGCGGGCCCGCGCGGCCGGCGGCGGCCGGGGGCTGCCGGGGCACGATCGCCGAGCGGCTGGCGACCCGGCTCAGCCCGCGGCCGCTGAGCTCCGCGCTGACCAGCGCGCTGCGCAGCGCCCTGGTCCTGCTGGTCGACCACGAGCTGGCCGCCTCCACCCTGGCCGCCCGGGTGGCGGCATCGGTGCGGGCCGACCCGTACGCGGTCGTGGCTACCGGCCTGGGCGCCGTGAGCGGCGCGCTGCACGGCGGCGCGTCGCTCGGCGCGGAGATGATGCTGGCATCCGCCGCCGGTCCCGGCGACGCGCCGCGGGTCGTCGGCGACCTGCTGCGCCGCGGCGAGAAGATCCCCGGCTTCGGCCACTTCGTGTACCGGTCCGGGGATCCCCGCGCGGTCCTGCTGCTGACCCTCCTCGCCCGCGCCGCCCCCCGGTCGCCCCGGCTGGCCATCGCCCAGGCCGTCGCCGCCGAGGCGCGTCGCCGGGCCCTGCCCGAGCCGAACATCGACTTCGCCCTCGCCGTGCTGGCCGGCGTGGCCGGCATGATCCCCGGCGCGTCCGAGGCCGTGTTCGCGGTGGCCAGGACGGCGGGGTGGCTGGCGCACGCGATGGAGGAGTACGCCGCCGACGCCCCGATCCGGCCGCGGGGAATCTACACCGGGCCGCCTGCCGTACCGGGCTGACCTGGCCGGGTGCGTCCTGTTCTGCCCCGCCGCCCGGGTGTAAGGTCCAGCCACCAGTCGATCGGGAAGGGAACGGGTCGCGATGATCGAAATTGTGACCATCGACACCCCGTCGCTCGGTGACCGCGGCTATCTGGCGACCGACGGCAGCGTTGCCCTGGTCATCGACGCGCAACGGGACTTTGACCGGGTGCTGGCGGCCGCCGCCGACCGCGGCGTGACCATCGCGGGCGTCTTCGAGACCCACATCCACAACGACTACGTGACCGGCGGGCTGGCCCTGGCCCGCAGCGCGGGCGCGGCCTACTACGTGAACGCGGCCGACCGGGTGTCCTTCGACCGGGTGCCGGTCGCGGACGGCGACGTCATCGAGGCCGGCGCGATGACCGTGCGGGTGCTGGCCACCCCCGGCCACACGTTCACGCACCTGTCGTACGCACTGGCCGAAGGCGACCGGGTGCTGGCCGCGTTCACCGGCGGCTGCCTGCTCGGCGGCTCGACCGGGCGCACCGACCTGCTCGGCGTGCAGCGCGCCGAGCGGCTCGCCCGGGCCCAGTACGCCTCGGTCCGGCGGCTGGCCAGCGAGCTGCCCGACGACGCGGCCGTCTGCGCCACGCACGGCTTCGGCAGTTTCTGCGCGGCCAGCGCGATGGTCGGCGAGGCCACCACGATCGGCGCGGAGAAGCGGCGCAATCCCGCGCTGACCAGCGACGAAGATATTTACGTGCAGGGCTTGCTGGCGGGCTTGGACGCCTACCCCGCCTACTACGCGCAGATGGGACCGGCGAACGCGGCCGGGCCTGCCGCGCCGGACCTGTCCCCGCCGCGCCGGGCCGACCCCGCCGAGCTGCGGCGCCGGATCGACGCGGGGGAGTGGGTGGTCGACCTGCGTTCCCGGACCGCGTTCGCGGCCGGGCACCTGCGCGGCGCGCTGCACTTCGAGCTCGGCACCAGCTTGGCCACCTACCTGGGCTGGCTGATCCCGTGGGGCACGCCGCTGACGCTGATCGGGGCGCGGCCGCAGGATGTCGCCGACGCGCAGCGCGAGCTGGCGCGCATCGGCATCGACCGCCTCGCCGCCGCGGCGGCCGGGCTGCCGGCCGACTGGGCCGACGGGGAGCGGCTGGAGTCCTACCCGGTCGCCGGCTTCGCGGACCTGGCCCGGGCCTGGCAGCAAGGGCAGCCGGCCGTGCTGCTGGACGTCCGGCACCGGAGCGAGTGGGAGGCCGGGCACATCGACGGGGCCCTGCACATCCCGCTGCACGAGCTTTCCGACCGGATCGCCGAGATCCCCGGCGGCGAGGTGTGGGTGCACTGCCAGTCCGGCTACCGGTCGTCCACCGCGGCGTCCCTGCTGGCCGCCGCGGGCAGGAAGGTCGTTCAGATCGACGACGACTTTGACAGGGCGGCCCAGGCCGGGCTCCCGCTGGCCGTGGGCGCGACCGCCGGCGCGGCTGGCTGACCGGGCCACCGCGGCCCGGCTCCGCGGCTGCCTCGCGCGGCGGCTGCCGCACGCGGCGGCTGGCCGGCACTGGCGGGAATTTGACCGCGGGACAGGACGCGCCGGCCCGGCGGGGTGATCAGGAGGTCTGGGCCGCGACTAGCTCGGCGTACAGGTGGGCGGTCTGCTCGGCGATGGCCGTCCAGCTGAACTCGGCGGTGGCCCGCTTGCGGCCCCGCTGGCCCATCGTGTCGGCGAGAGCCGGATCGCGCACCACGACGTTGATCGCCTCAGCGAGCGCGGCCGGATCCTCGCTCGGCACGAGCAGCCCGGTCTCGCCGTCGTCGACGACCTCCGGGATGCCGCCCACCCGGGATGCCACCACCGCGGTGCCGCAGGCCATCGCCTCCAGGTTCACGATGCCGAGCGGCTCATAGGTGGACGGGCAGACGAATACGGTCGCATGGCTGAGGATCTGGATCACTTCCGGCTTGATCAGCATGCCGGGAATCCAGATCACCCCGGACCTGGTCGCGCGCAGCCGCGCGACCAGGTCATCGACCTCGGCCGCCAGCTCGGGCGTGTCCGCCTGGCCCGCGCACAGCACCAGCTGGGCCGCGGGATGCAGCTGCTGGGCCGCCCGCAGCAGCACCGGCAGGCCCTTCTGCCGGGTGACCCGGCCCACGAACACCACCGACGGCCGCGCCGGGTCGATGCCGAAGCGCTCCAGTACGTCGGTGCCCGGGTCGGGCTGGTACTGCACGGTGTCGATGCCGTTGCGGATCACCCGCACCCGGTCCGGCGCGACGGCCGGATAGCAGGCCAGGATGTCCGATCGCATGCCCGCTGAAACCGCCACGACAGCAGCCGCTGACTCGATCGAGACCCGCTCGCACCACGACGACAGGGCGTAGCCGCCGCCGAGCTGCTCGGCCTTCCACGGCCGCAGCGGCTCCAGCGAGTGCGCCGTCATCACGTGCGGTATCCCGTACAGCATCGACGCCAGGTGCCCGGCCAGGTTGGCGTACCAGGTGTGCGAGTGCACCAGCTGCGCCCCGGCGGCCGCGGCGGCCATGGACAGGTCGGCCGACACCGTCTGCAGCGCCGGGTTCGCCGCCGCCAGCGCCGGCCACGGCCGGTGCGCCACGGCATCGCCGCGGTCAGCGCCCTGGCAGTGCACGGTCAGGTCCACGAGCCGGCTGAGCTCGCGGGCCAGGTACTCCACGTGCACCCCGGCCCCGCCGTAGACCTCGGGCGGGTACTCCCGGGTCAGCAATGCCACCCGGAGCCGGTCCGGCGCCCCTGGCTGGCTCACGGCGTCACGACCTGGCCCTTGCCGACGACGGTGATGCCGCCGTCGGAGACGGCGAAGCCGCGGGCGCGGTCGTGGTCCTTGTCGACGCCGACGCTGACGCCCTCGGGGACCATGACGTTCTTGTCGAGGATG
>JBKQSL010000064.1:0-30536 GCA_052143655.1 Streptosporangiaceae bacterium
ATCGGCGAGATGATCGCCGAGGCGATGGACAAGGTCGGCAAGGAAGGCGTCATCACCGTCGAGGAGAGCAACACCTTCGGCCTGGAGCTTGAGCTCACCGAGGGCATGCGCTTCGACAAGGGCTACATCTCGCACTACTTCGCCACCGACCCAGAGCGGATGGAAGCGGTCCTCGACGACCCCTACATCCTGATCGTCAACTCCAAGGTGTCGGCGAACAAGGACCTGCTGCCGCTGCTCGACAAGGTCGTGCAGTCGGGCAAGTCGCTGGTCGTCATCGCCGAGGACGTGGAGGGCGAGGCCCTGGCCACCCTGGTGGTCAACAAGATCCGCGGCCTGTTCAAGTCGGTGGCCGTCAAGGCCCCCGGGTTCGGCGACCGTCGCAAGGCCATGCTCGGTGACATCGCCATCCTGACCGGTGGCCAGGTCATCAGCGAGGAGGTCGGCCTGAAGCTGGAGAACGCCGACGTCGACCTGCTGGGCAGCGCCCGCAAGGTCGTCGTGACCAAGGACGAGACCACGATCGTCGACGGCGCCGGCGATGCCGAGCAGATCGCGGGCCGGGTCAACCAGATCCGGGCGGAGATCGAGAACACCGACTCCGACTACGACCGCGAGAAGCTGCAGGAGCGGCTGGCCAAGCTGGCCGGCGGCGTGGCCGTCATCAAGGCGGGCGCGGCGACCGAGGTCGAGCTGAAGGAGCGCAAGCACCGCATCGAGGATGCGGTGCGCAACGCGAAGGCGGCCGTGGAGGAGGGCATCGTCGCCGGCGGCGGCGTGGCCCTGATCCAGGCCGGCAAGAACGCGTTCGAGAAGCTCGAGCTGGCCGGCGACGAGGCGACCGGCGCGCAGATCGTGCGCCGCGCCCTGGACGAGCCGCTCAAGCAGATCGCGATCAACGCCGGCCTTGAGGGCGGCGTCGTGGCCGAGCGAGTCCGGTCCCTGGAGGCCGGGCACGGCCTGAACGCGGCTGACGGCGAGTACGTTGACATGTTCAAGTCCGGGATCATCGACCCCGCCAAGGTCACCCGGTCGGCCCTGCAGAACGCTGCCTCGATCGCGGCCCTGTTCCTCACCACTGAGGCAGTGATCGCGGAGAAGCCGGAGAAGGACAAGGCACCGGCCGCTCCCGGCGGCGGTGACATGGACTTCTAGCCTCAGGGCAGAGTCCTGCCGGGCGGCGGCCAGCGGGCCTCCCGGGAGAGCATGAAGCGAGGGGCTCCGGCCAGGCGGCCGGGGCCCCTCGTCCTGCTTTGTGCCCGTTTCGCCGCCGCGGACCGCGGGGCGGCTAATCTGACCATCACGGGCCACCCTTCCGGCCCGCTGGCCACGAAAGACTGTCGCTACATGAACCCGCCCAGCGAGCAGCTCGTCCGCGATTACCTCAACGATGTCGCAGTCGCGGCCCGCATGACCCTCGGCCCCGCGGAGCGGCGCGCGCTGCTGCTCGGCACCCGGGAGTCCATCGACCGGGCGATCGGCATGTCCGCCGTGGCCGCACCCGAGAAGGTCAGCCGGGTGCTCGCCGCGCTCGGCGATCCGGCCGCCCTGGTAGCCCGTTACCAGGCGAATCCGGCGGCGGCTCCGACGAGGGCGCCGAACGGGGTTCCGGCTCCGCGTCCAGCTCAGGTTCCGGCGCCGGCCCAGGGTTCGCCGTCCGGTCAGGCTCCGCCGCCGGCCCAGGGTTCGCCGTCCGGTCAGGCTCTGCCGCCGGCCCAGGGCGGGGCCGGGACGGCAGCTCCGGCCGGGGCTGCTGGCTCCGGCACGGCGCAGCTCAGTGCGGCGGGCCGCGGGCCGGAGCGGCGGACGGCGTACTTCACCGTGGCTGCCCGGGGTTCCGGCCTGAGCCGGGTAGCTTCGGCGGCAGCGGCTACGGCTCGCGAGCATCCGCTGGAGGCCGGGGCGGTCGTGCTGCTCGGCCTCGGCGGCCTCATCTTCCCGCCGGTCTGGCTGTTCGGCGTCATGCTCGCGCTGGGCTCAAAGGCCTGGGACCTGCGGGACAAGTGGGCCGGGCTGGCCGGCCCGGTGGTCATGGTCATCATCGGCACCTGGGTGCTGGTCACGGTCGGCAGTCACCACGCCACGGTCGGCGCCTACGCCATGGACGCCTGGCTGGTCGGCGGCCGCCTGTGCCGGATCGCGGCGCTGCTCGGCGCCGCCTACCTGGCCTGGCGGCTGGGGGCCGGCCGCCGCGAGCCTGCCCCGCCCTGGAGCCGGTCCCGGGTGCGGTAGCAGGGCGCGGGCGCCGAGACGGCTCGATGCGCATCGGCAGTCGCAGAAGCCGCAGCTTGCAGGGTCCGCGCGGCCCGGCGGCCCGATAGCCTTATTCAGCGCAGTAAGGTCGCAACGTAGTTTCCTCTTCGCGTAAAGGGTCCCGCTCGTGCCAACTGGCAAGGTCAAGTGGTATGACGCCGACAAGGGCTTCGGCTTCCTCACCAGCGACGACGGAGGCGAGGTCTTCGTGCACTCCAAGGCGCTGGAGCCGCCGGGCAGCGCGCTGCGGCCGGGCCAGCGGGTGGAGTTCGGGGTGGCCGAGGGCCGCCGCGGGACCCAGGCGCTCCAGGTCCGGGCCATCGAGCCGCCGCCGACGGTGTCCAAGGCCAGCCGGAAGAAGCCCGAGCAGATGACGATCCTCGTCGAGGACCTGATCAAGCTGCTGGACAGCGTGTCCAACACGTACCGCCGGGGCAAGCACCCGGAGGGCCGGGAGGCGAAGAAGATCGCCGCGGTGCTGCGGGCGGTGGCGGACGACGTCGACGCCTGAACCCCCGGCGGCCGCGCCCGGCTGCCAGCCCTCGGCCCGGCCCGTTGCTGCCGGCGTCCGTCGCTCGCGGCCTGGACTGTGGTTCAGGAAACCTGAGCAGCCACCCGGCGGCGGGCTCTCAGCTGGCGGCTGCGCCGCCCGGCCACCAGCAGCCCGAGCGCGACCGCAAGGCCGGCCGCGGCCACGGACAGGCCCGCGACGCCGCTGGAGGTCAGTGACAGCGCCAGTCCGGCCATCCCGCCGAGCACCCAGGACAGCTGGTTCAGGGTCTCGGAGACGGCGAACGTCGAGGACCGGATGTCCTCTTTGATCTCCCGCTGCACGGTCGAGTCCAGGGCCAGCTTCACCAGCGCCTGCGACGTCGCCGCGACGAACGCGACAGCCAGCGCCGTCCACAGGCCGAAGAACCAGGCGGACACCGCGGTGACGGCGATCGCGATGGCCAGCATGCCGAAGATGATCAGGTGCGGGCGGCGGGCGCGCAGCCGCGAGCCGACCGCCGTGCCCAGGAATCCGCCCGCGGCGACCGCCGCGGCCAGCGCGCCGAGCGCGGCGTTCTGCGGCATGCCGCGGAAGTGGTCCGCGCGCAGCAGGAACGCCAGGAACAGCAGCATGAAACCGGAGAACGCGCGCAGCGCCGCGTTGCCGCGCATCGCCTCGCCGACCACCGGGCCGACCATGCGCAGCGCCCGCAGGCCGCCCTGGCTGCGCTGGCGCAGCGGCCGGGTGGTCCCGTTGCGGGCACCGCCGGGAGCCGTCTCGGGACGCCCGTTCGGCCCGGGATAACCGTCCGGCCGGGGATAACCGTCCGGCCCGGGATAACCGTCCGGCCTGGCGTAGCCGTCCGGGCCGGGCTGGCGAGGCACCGGGCCCGGGTAGGCCGGGCCGCCGGGCGCGCCGTTTTCCCACTGCGGGTCCGCGGCCGCGCCCGCCCGGGCAGCCGCCCCGGCCTCGGCGGCGTCGACGCTGCCGGGCAGCCGGACGCCGATGACCGTCCCGGCGATGTAAACCAGCGCGCCGACCCGCAGCACCCAGGCGGCACTCGACGTCCACGCCAGCCCGGCGGCGAGCAGGACGCCGAGGGTGGAGGCAACCAGCGACGCCAGCGTGGTCCGCGCGTTCGCCGATACGAGGGTCAATTGCTCGGGCAGCAGCCGCGGGGTCACCGACGCCCGGGTGACCGTGTAGACCTTCTGCAGGATCAGCACGCCGAATGCGGCCGGGAACAGCGTCACCGGGTCCTGGTGCAGCGCCGCGGACATCCCCCAGCACAGCAGCCCTCGCGCGAGCAGCGTGCCGGCCAGGATGAACCGGCGGCCCTGCTGCACCCGGTCCAGCAGCGGCCCGATGAACGGCGCCAGCACCGCGAACGGGGCCATGGTGACCAGCAGGTACAGCGCCACCTGGCTGCGGGCCTGGTCGAGCGAGGTGTTGAAGAACAGCGTGCCGGCCAGCGCGACGGCCACGAACGCGTCGCCGACGCTGCCGGCCGCCGTCAGCTCGATGAGGTGGGACAGCCCGGTCGTGCTCGCGCCGGACGCGCCGGTCATCCGGTGCACTGTCCGGGTGGCGCCGCCGGCCGCCGCGGCGCCGGCCCGGGCCGCCGACTGGGACGCGGAGACGAACGACCGGCTCGCCCGCCTCGCTGATCCCATGCCCCTAAGTATTCTTCCTCCGCGGACCGGACACGAGCAGACGCCGCGTCCTGGCGCCAGATCGCCGGTCCGGCCCGGCCTTCGTGCCAGGTCCGGGTGCGGGCACCCCCGCGGATGAGGTTCAATTACAAAACGTGAGCCCCAATCGCGTACGCACCAGGGACGTGGACGAAGCCTGCGCGCAGGCCGTGGAACTGGCGCGCGCCGCAGCCCGGGAACTGGCGGGTGCCGGCCAGGTCGGCGAGCCCGCCGGTCTCGAGCCAGAGGGGGACCGGGTCGTCACGCACCTGTTCGGCTGCCTGGATCCCGCCTACGCGGGCTGGCGCTGGGCGGTGACGGTCGCCCGGGCATCCCGGGCCAAGACGGTCACGGTCAGCGAGTGCGTGCTGCTGCCGGGGCCCGATTCGCTGCTCGCCCCGGACTGGGTGCCGTGGAGCGACCGCATCCGGCCGGGCGATCTCGGCCCGGGTGACCTGCTGCCGGTCAGCTCCGACGACGAGCGCCTCATCCCCGTCGCCATCCTGGAGGGCGAGGACGGGATCATGGACTGGGATGCCGGGTCGCCGTGGGAGCAGGCAGGCGTCCCGCCGAGTGACGGCAAGCTGTCAGAGCTGTCGGTGCTGGCCACGGCGGGCGCCTACGCCGGCCCCGGGCTGCGCCGCGACCGGGTGCTGTCCGCGATCGGCCGGGACGAGGCGGCCGAGCGGTGGCACGCCAGCGAGCACGGCCCGGGTACGCCGCTGGCGAATGCCGCCCCGGGCCCGTGCGCGACCTGCGGGTTCCTGGTTCCGCTGAGCGGCCCGCTCGGGCGCGTGTTCGGGGTCTGCGCCAACGAGTACGCCCCCGACGACGGCCGGGTGGTGGCGCTTGACCACGGCTGCGGCGCGCATTCCGAGGCGGTCCGCCCGGTCGCCAGCCAGGTCGGCCCGGTCCCGGTAATCGACGAGCTGGGCTATGACCTGATGGACATGCCGGGCGTCTCAATGGGCGACACCGTCTTCGAATCCCTGGACTAGCCGCCCGCGGCGCGCTCCGCGGCATGGCGCTGTGCGGCGCGTTCCCGCGAGCGCTTGAGCCGGGGTACGTAGACGAGCCCGAACAGGCCCAGGCCGGTGCCGAAGACGCAGGTCCACAGCCACCAGTGGTCCGCCGGGGGCAGGCTGGCCCGGACGATGACCAGCACGATCAGCGCTATCGCCCAGCCCGCGGTGATGCTGCCGGTGATCAGCTGGTCCCGGCCCTCGAAGGGCGGCGGGACCGGCCGCGTGGGGCGGGCCATGAACGCCAGGTTAGCTCAGTGCGCATGCCTGTCCGGGGCATGGCCGCCGTGATGTACTTGGGTGCGCGCCCGGCCGGGCGCTGGCGGCACAGCTGACCGTGGCGGAATGCCCAGCTTCCGTTTAAGGTTAGCCAAGGTAATGACTCAGGCTAATGAAAATGACAGTACGGCAGACCAGGTCCGACGCGGGCCTGGCGACCGCGCTCCGCATCTCGGTGACCCGCCTCGCGCGCAGGCTGCGCGCGGAGCGGCTGGCGGGCAGCGTCGGCCGGGAGCTCTCCGACACGCAGCTGGCCGCGCTGGCCGCGCTGGAGCGGCACGGCGCGATGACACCGGGCGAGCTCGCCGAGCACGAGAAGGTGCAGCCGCCGTCCATGACCCGCGTCATGGCAGTGCTCGAGGAGCGCGGCCTGGTGATGCGGGCGCCGCATCCGACCGACCGGCGTCAGGTCATGCTGACAGTCACCGATCAGGGCCGGGAGCTGGTGTACCAGTCACGCCGGCTGCGGGAAGCGTGGCTGGCCCGGCGGCTGCGGGAGCTGAGCCCGGCCGAGCGGGCGGCACTGCGGGCCGCGGCGCCGATACTGGAGAAGCTCAGCCAGTCCTGACCGGCGCGGCCCGCGCGCCCGCTGCGCCCGCCGGCCCGGCCATGGGGCGCTGGCGCACCTTCAGCTCGCTGAGCACTCGCAACTACGGGCTGTTCGCCGTCGGCCAGGTGGTCTCGAACACCGGCAGCTGGATGCAGCGGGTGGCCCAGGACTGGCTGGTGCTCGATCTCACCCATGACAGCGGCTGGGCGCTCGGCGTCACCACGGGATTGCAGTTCCTGCCCATGCTGCTGTTCAGCCTGTGGGGCGGGGTCATCGCCGACCGGTACCCGAAGCGGGCCATCCTGATGATCACGCAGGCGCTGATGGGCGGCCTGGCGCTGATCCTCGGCGTTCTGGCGCTGACCGGGACGGTGCAGATCTGGCACGTCTACGCGCTCGCGTTCGCGCTCGGCATGGTCACGGTGGTGGACAACCCGACCCGGCAGGCGTTCGCGGTAGAGATGGTCGGCCGGGACGGCATGGCGAACGCGATCGCGCTGAACAGCGCCGTGTTCAACCTGGCCAGGATTGCCGGTCCCGCCGTCGCCGGGCTGGTCATCGCGGCCATCGGCACCCCGGCGGCCTTCTTGGTCAACGCGGCGTCCTACGGGGCCGTGCTGATCGGCCTGAAGCTGATGCGGCCCGCTGAGCTGCACCCGGTACCTCCGCTGCCACGGGCCCGCGGCCAGCTGCGCGCGGGCCTTCGTTACGTGCGCGAGCAGCCGCGGCTGTGGATGCTGCTGATCCTGCTGTTCTTCGTCTCCACCTTCGGGATGAACTTCCAGGTCACGATCGCGCTGATGAGCCGGACCGTGTTCCACGCCGGGGCCGGCCTGTACGGCATCGCCTCGGCCGTCTTCGCGGTCGGCGCGCTCGGCGGCGCCCTGCTCGCCGCCCGGCGCAGCCGGCCCACCCTCCGGCTCGTGCTGGTCACCGCGCTGGCCTTCAGCGTGCTGGAGATCGCCAGCGGGCTGATGGCATCGTTCTGGCTGTTCGTGCTGGCGCTCGTGCCGGTGGGACTGGCCATGCTGACGTTCACCACGGCCGCAAACTCCGTCACCCAGCTTTCCGCCAGCGCCGAGATGCGCGGCCGGGTCATGGGCCTGTACATGCTGGTGTTCCTCGGCGGCACGCCGCTCGGCTCGCCGCTGGCCGGGTGGGTGGCGCAGCGGTACGGCCCGCAGCTGACCGTGATCGCTGGCGGCCTGATCTCGCTGATTGCCACCGTGGCGGTGACGTTCGCGCTGGCCCGCGTGCGGGGTGAGCGGGTGCGCGGCTACCTGCGCCCCAGCGTGCTCGCGCGCGCCGTCGCCTGACGAGCGCTCCCGGCAGCCGTTGTGGCAGCATGCAGCACATGACGGCCGACCGCGGGCTGGACGCTCCGGCACCCGCCGCCGGACCGGCCCGCGGTGCCGACGGCGAGCCAGGGCCCGTGCGGCTGTTCGTCGCCATCGTGCCGCCTGGGGAGGCCCTGGCCGGGCTGGCGGCGGCGCTCGCCCCGCTGCGGCCCGCCTGGCCGCAGCTGCGCTGGACGTCGACCGAGGCGTGGCATGTCACCCTGGCCTTCCTCGGCGGGGTGGATCCGGCCGTGCTGCCGCGGTTGCGCGAGCGGCTGGAACGGGCCGCGGGCCGGCATCCCGCCCTGGTGCTGCAGGCCGCCGGCGCCGGGGCGTTTCCCAGCGCAAGCCGGGCCCGGGTGCTGTGGGCAGGTATCCGCGCGCAGCGGGCTGAGCGGCCCGGCGGGCCAGGTCTGCCCGCGCCGCCGGCTCCTCCAGCGCCGTCGGCACCGGCCGGGGCCCGGCGGCACCCGCTCGCGGAACTGGCCGCGCCGCTCGCGGAACTGGCCGAGTCGGTTGCGGCAGGCGCCCGGCGGGCCGGGGCACCCCCGCCGGACGAGGACCGCAAGTACCGGCCGCACCTGACCCTGGCCCGCTGCCGCCAGCCCGCCAATGTGGCCGCGGCGGTCGAGGCGCTGGCCGGATTCGCCGGACAGGCCTGGACGGCGCGGCAGATCCACCTGATCGCCAGCCAGCCCGGCAGCCAGCCCGGCGGGCAGCCCCGCTACGTCACGCTCGGCAGCTGGCCGCTGCGCTGAGCCGGGACGGCCGACGGCGCACCGGGCAGCCAGACCCGCCCGCGGACCGCCGTCGCGGGCCGGTCACCGCCTTACAGCCGCTCGACCGCGTAGTCGATGCACGCGGTCAGCGCCTCCACGTCCGACGGCTCGACCGCCGGGAACATGCCTATCCGCAGCTGGTTGCGGCCCAGCTTGCGGTAGGAGTCGGTGTCCACGATGCCGTTCTCCCGCAGCACCGCCGACAGTGCCCGGGCGTCGACGCCTGCGTCGAAGTCGATCGTGCCGACCACGGCCGAGCGTTGCGCCGGGTCGGCGACGAACGGGGTGGCGTACGGCGCCTTCTCCGCCCAGCCGTACAGCGCCCGGGCCGATGCCGCGGTCCGGGCCGTGGTCCACTCCAGGCCGCCCTGGCCCAGCATCCAGTCCAGCTGCTCGGCCAGCAGGATCAGCGTCGCGACCGCCGGGGTGTTGTAGGTCTGCTGCTGCCGCGAGTTGGCCAGCGCCGTCTGCAGGGACAGGAACTCGGGGACGTACCGGCCGGAGGCCGCGATCCGCTCGGCCCGCTCGGCCGCCGCCGGTGACATCAGCGCCAGCCACAGGCCGCCGTCGGCGGCGAAGCACTTCTGCGGCGCGAAGTAGTACACGTCGAACTCGGCCGCCTCGACCGGCAGCCCGCCGGCCCCGCTGGTCGCGTCCACCAGCACCAGCGCGCCGTCGTCAGCGCCGGCGACCCGCCGGACGGGCATGGCCACGCCGGTCGAGGTCTCGTTGTGGGTGAGGGCGTACACGTCGGCGCCGGCCTCGGCGCGCGGCAGCGGATGCGTGCCCGGCGGCGCCTGGATGACCGTCGGGGCGTCCAGCCACGGCGCGGCCGCGGTCGCCTTGGCGAACTTGGCCGAGAACTCGCCGAACGACAGGTGCTGTGCCTTGCGGTCCACCAGCCCGAACGCCGCGACCTCCCAGAACGCGGTGGTCCCGCCGTTGCCGAGCACCACCGTGTACCCGTCGGGCAGCGCGAATAGCCCGGCCAGCCCCGCGCGGATCCGCTGTACCAGCGCCCGGACCGGGGCCTGCCGGTGCGAGGTGCCCAGCACCGCCGCGCCCGGCCCGGCCAGCGCGGCGACCTGCTCGGGCCGGACCTTCGACGGCCCGCAGCCGAACCTGCCGTCCGCGGGCAGCAGGCCGGCCGGGATCTGCACCCGGCGGGGCTCAGACATCGAGGTCCAGCACCTCGGCCGCCCCGGGCACCTCCCGGACCGAGCGGGCCTTGGGCCCCACGTACCGGGCGCTCGGGCGCACCAGCCGCCCGGTGCGCTTCTGCTCCAGGATGTGCGCGGCCCAGCCCGCCGTCCGGGCGCAGGTGAACATCGAGGTGAACATGTGCGAGGGCACCTCGGCGAAGTCCAGGATGATCGCCGCCCAGAACTCCACGTTCGTGGCGAGGATCCGGTCGGGCCGCCGGGCGTGCAGCTCGTCCAGGGCCGCCTTCTCCAGTGCCGCGGCCACCTCGTAACGGGGCGCGCCGAGCTCGCGGGCGGTCCGGCGCAGGACCCGCGCCCGCGGGTCCTCGGCCCGGTAGACCCGGTGGCCGAAGCCCATCAGCCGCTCGCCGAGGTCGAGCACCTGCTTGACATAGGCCTCCGCGTCGCCCATCCGCTCGACGTCCTCGATCATGCCGAGCACCCTGGCGGGCGCGCCGCCGTGCAGCGGGCCGGACATCGCGCCGACGGCGCCCGACAGGGCCGCGGCCACGTCCGCCCCGGTGGAGGCGATCACCCGGGCGGTGAACGTGGAGGCGTTCATGCCGTGCTCGGCCGCCGATACCCAGTACGCGTCGATCGCCTTGACGTGCCGGGGGTCCGGCTCGCCGCGCCAGCGGATCATGAACCGCTCAGTGATGGTCCTGGCCGCGTCCACCTGCCGCTGCGGCACCATCGGCAGGCCCAGCCCGCGGGCCGCCTGGGCGACGAACGACAGCGCCATTACCGAGGCCCGGGCCAGGTCGGCGCGGGCCTGCTCATCGCTGATGTCCAGCAGCTGCTGCATGCCCCAGGCGGGCGCCAGCATGGCCAGCGCGCTCTGCACGTCGACCCGGATGTCGCCGGAGTGCACCGGGATGGGGTACGGCTCGGCCGGGGGCAGCCCCGGGGCGAACTCGTTGTCCACCAGCAGGCCCCAGACATGCCCGTACGAGACGTGCCCGGCGAGCTCCTCGATGTCCACGCCGCGGTACCGGAGCGAGCCGCCTTCCTTGTCGGGCTCGGCGATCTCGGTCTCGAACGCGATTACGCCTTCCAGGCCGGGTACAAAATCGGACATCTCGTGATCCTCCGTCTTTCGTGGTGGCGCCTGCGGCGGTCCGGCCCGCCACCGGGACGCGCCGGGCACTGGCGCCGCGGTCGTCCGGCGCTTCCCCGGCAGAACCTGCTGGAACTCATTCAACCGCGCGCGCGGGCCGGACGGGTAACCAGGGAGGTCGTGCGCCCTGCTGGCGAGTATGTGAAGATCGGAGACCGTGGAGGCTGACACGCACGCGCTGCGGCGCGCGAACACTGATCCGCTGGCCGGCGGGCTGAGCCGGGCGCAGCTCGCGGCCGACCCGCTGGCGCAGTTCGACCTGTGGATGGCCGACGTGCAGGCCGCGGGGCTGCCCGAGCCGACCGCGATGGCGCTGGCCACCGTGTCGGCCGACGGCCGTCCGCGGGCCCGCATCGTGCTGCTCAAGAACCGGGACGAGGCCGGCTTCGTCTTCTACACCAACCGCACCTCGCGCAAGGGCATGGACCTGGCGCAGGTGCCGCGCGCCTGCCTGCTGTTCAGCTGGTACCCGATCGGCCGCCAGGTGATCATCGAGGGCGCGGTGGAAACGCTGTCCACTGCGGACAGCGAGCCGTACTTCCATTCCCGGCCCCGGGCCTCCCAGCTCGGCGCCTGGGCCAGCCGGCAATCCACGGTGGTGGCCGCCAGGGCGGAGCTGGATGACCGCTTCGACCGGCTGGCGGAGCGCTGGCCGGAGGGCACCACGGTCCCGATGCCGGACTTCTGGGGCGGCTACCGGGTGGTGCCGGAGGCCTATGAGTTCTGGCACGACGGCACGGCCGGGCGGATGCACGACCGGTTCCGGTACGTCCGCGGCGGCGGCGGCTGGGTGATCGAGCGCCTCGCGCCCTGACGGCTGCGGGACCCGCCGGGCCGGCCGCAGGGTGCCTTAGCATCGTGAGGGGGACGGCGGGAGGACACGTGACGGCGCACGGGCTCATCGATACGACTGAGATGTACCTTCGCACGGTCTTCGAGCTCGAGGAAGAGGGAGTCGTCCCGCTGCGCGCGCGCATCGCCGAGCGGCTGTCGCAGACCGGTCCCACGGTGAGCCAGACGGTGGCCCGGATGGAACGGGACGGGCTGCTGCGGGTTGAGGGGGACCGGCAGCTGTCGCTGACGCCGCAGGGGCGCACGCTCGCCGTCCGGGTGATGCGCAAGCACCGGCTGGCCGAGTGCCTGCTGGTTGGCGTGATCGGCCTGCCCTGGGAGGAAGTGCACGCCGAGGCCTGCCGGTGGGAGCACGTGATGTCCGAGAACGTGGAGCGCCGGCTGGTGACGCTGCTGGACTACCCGGTGCGGTGCCCGCACGGGAACGTGATCCCCGGTCTCGACGAGCTCGGCGTGCCGCCGGCGGCCGTCAGCCGGGCGGCCGAGGCGGACCTCGAGCCGGACGCCGCGATGACGATAATCGCCTCCCGGGTGCCCGAGCTGGTGATCATCCGCCGCATCAGCGAGCAGATCCAGAGTGATCCCGTTCTCATGCTTAAACTCAAGGACGCCGGGATTCAACCCGGCCGTGAGGTTATGCTCGCAGCCAGTGACAGCGGTGTGCAGGTAACCAGTGAGGATAGGGTCGGCGGTGTCGCAGCAGAACTGCCCAGTTATGTCGCGGCGCACCTTTTCGTCACTAAGGCGTGAGCGCGCGCGGCCCTGCGCTCATCCCGGGCGGTCAGGTGCAGCCGCCTGCTGAGCTGTCGGCGTCTGGCCTGCTGGACGCCGACAGCGTGCTGAGCCAGGCCGAGACTGGCGTGATCGCCGTCGACCGGTCCGGCAACCTGACGTACGCCAACCCGTTCGCGGTCGCGCTATTCGGGCTGCCCGACGACGCGCCGTTCCCGGCGGGCCGTCCGCTGTCCTCGCTCGGGTTCGAGGAAGGCGCCCCGTACCGCACCCAGCACCTGCTCGACCAGGTACTGCGCGGCCGTGAATGGGAGGGCACGCTGGCCAGCCAGCGGTCCGACGGGGTGCGGGTCTTCGTCCGGGCGCATGCCGCCCCGCTGCGCCGTGCTGGCGGCGAGATCAGCGGCGTGGTGCTCGTCGCGCAGGGCGCCGCGAGCCTCGGCGCGCAGCGGTCCGGCGGGCGGATCGGCCTGCTGGAGCGGGTCGGCGAGCGGCTGGCCAGCTCGCTGGAGCTGAGCGTGACGCTGCGGGAAGTGGCCGAGACGCTGGTGCCGCAGTTCGCCGATCACTGCTTCATCGACCTGTTCCACGGCAACAAGCTGGTGCGCCGCGCGCAGCTGCACGCCCGCGGCTGGACTCCGGCCCCGGGTACCTGGGCGGTCACCGGCGAGCAGGTCCGCCTCCCGCCGGGCAGCATCTGCCAGCTGGCGATGGACCGGATGGAGCCGGTGGTCGTGGCCGACGTCAGCGAGGACCTGCTGGTCGTGCCGACCCCCGCCGCGCTGCCGGTGCGCGAGGGCATCGGCCTCACCTCGGCGGTCGCGGCGCCGCTGATCGCGCGCGGCCAGCTGCTCGGGGTCATGAGCCTGTTCCTGTCCCGGCTGTCCCGGCGCCCGAACCCGCGCTACTCGGCCGACGACCGGGACTTCGTCGGCGCGATCGCCGGCCGGGTGGCGGTCGCGATCGACAACGCAATGCTGTTCGAGGAGGAACGGCGGACCGCGCTGGCGTTCCAGACCAGCCTGCTGCCGCATGACCCGCCGCCGCTGGACGGCCTCGAAGTGGCGTACTCATACGTGCCCGCCAAGCCGCTGGAGACGCACGGCCAGGGCATCCAGACTCAGGTGGGCGGGGACTGGTACGACATCATCCTGCTGTCGGCCGGCCGGGTCGGCATCGTCATCGGCGACGTGGAAGGCCGCGGGGCGAAGGCGGCCGCGGTCATGGGCCAGCTCCGGGCGGCGCTGCGCGCCTTCGCGCAGGACGACAAGTCCCCTGCCGAGATACTGCGCCGGCTCGACGACTGGTGCCGCAGCCTCGGGCCATCCCGGGCCGAGGGACCGGACTCGGCCGACTCGCCCACCGTGAGCTGCCTGTACCTGATCTACGACGCCTGGTCGCGGGTGCTGTCCTTCGCCAACGCCGGCCACGCCCCGCCCATGCTCGTCACCGCCGCCGGCGTCACCCAGCTGGACATCCAGCACCAGGGGGTGCTGCTCGGCGCGCGCGGCAAGGGCATGGCCGGGCTGCCGTCCTACCGCGAGGAGTCACGCCAGCTGGAGCCCGGCAGCATGCTCGTCTTCTACACCGACGGGCTGACCGACCGGCGGCAGCGCGCTGACGGCACCGGACCGTATTCCGACGCCGAGGTGACCGAGCTGCTCCAGCAGGCGGTGACCGGGGCCGCCCAGGCCAGCGTGGCCGAGGTGGCCCGCGCGGTCGAGCGCGCGGTGCCGGGCGACATCGATGACGACATGGCGGTCGTGGTCGTGCGCACGTCGACGGCCGACCTCGCGTCCTGGGAGGGGCGCTTCGGGTCCGAGCCGATCATGGTGTCGCAGGCCCGGCGGATGGCCCTGGAGACCTTCCTGTCCTGGGGCATGCAGCTGGGGCAGGCCGAGCTGGCGTGCCTGCTGGTCTCCGAGGTCGTGACCAACGTGGTGCTGCACGCCGCGCCCACGCCGAGCCCGCGGCCCGAGTTCGCGCTCGCGGGCGAGGGCTCCGGCTGGCCGGCGGTGAGTGATGACTGGGACGACTCGCCGTTCGCGGACGGGCTGGACGGGGCGGGCGGCGGCGAGTTCACCCTCCGGCTGCGCCGCGGCCACGACGCGGTCTGGGTCGAGGTCTTCGACGCCGACCTGCGCCTGCCGCGGATCCGCAGCGCCGGGGAGACCGACGAGGGCGGCCGCGGGCTGTACCTGGTGGACCAGCTGGCCACCCGGTGGGGATCCCGGCCGACCAAGGACGGCAAAGCCGTCTGGTTCGAGCTCCCCATGCGCGGCTAATTCTCTGCTGGCCCGGGGGCCGAGCCCCCGGAGCCCCCCGAACACCGGTAACCGGCTGCGCGGCACTGGCCCTTGACTGACATGCCGGGCTCTGCAGCCATGGGCTCGGGCCCGGCGGGTCCTCGCCTCGGCTCGCTGAATCGTGGCAGCCCCCCGCTCGGGCCCCGAAGGGGGCCGTCGCGGGCGGCTAGTGCTGGGCGGCCCAGAGAGCTAGCACGACTATGGCGAAGCCGACGGCGACGACGATGATCGTCCGGGTGGTGACCGGCAGGCCGATCCGGCGGCGCAGCCGGCCGGTCAACAGAGCCACGACGATCGCCAGGAATGCCAGCAGGATCAGGCCCTGGCTCACGTCAGCCTCCGCGCACTCGTCTACTCCGAGCATAGCGGCTGCGGCGCTGCCCCAGCGGCAGTCCGGGCGCCCGCAGTCGTGCCGGACCGAGGCTGCCGGGGCGCGCTGACGGCGGCTGCGGCCGTCCGGCCCGGCAGGCTCGCGGCGGCTCACGTCCCCGGGGTCGCGGGTGGCGCCCAGGCCGTCCGGCCTGGCCTCACGCGGCCCCGTCGCGGGACAGCGGCGTGACCACTGACAGCGCGGACGCGCCCAGGATGGCGGGCACGGCCGTGGCCGCGTCCGGGCTCTGAACACAGTCGTGCAGGCGGCGCAGCACGGTCAGCTGCCGGCTCAGCGCGTCGATCCGGTCGGCCACCAGCCGCGCTGCGCTGTCGCGCTGGCCCGGACTCGCCGGGCGTCCCTGAGCGAGCCGTGTCAGCGGCCTGACTTCCTCCAGCCGGAACCCGAGGTCCTTGAGCGCGAGCGCCGTGGCCAGGTAGCCGCGGTACTCGCGCGGGTACCTGCGGGTGCCGCCGGGTGAGCGCCGCGGCTCGGGGAGGATGCCCAGCTCCTCGTAATAGCGGATCGTGCGGCTGCTCACCCCGGCGTCTTGGGCCAGTTCCCCGATGCTGACCAGGGACGCCGCATCCTCGGTACGCTTTGTCATAGTTCCGGCTACCCCCCGTGATATTCCCGTCCGCTATCAGCTGCCGCGGGCATCCGGCCATTTGCAGGTCAGACGGTATCCATTCGCGGTAAACCATCAGCCATTGACCCTGAGTGACCGCCACGGCAATTACGGATAGTAGTCGCATCCGCATCACGGGCGTCGTGCTTTCTCCTCGTTCGCGGTCTGTCCCCGCGGCCCTGTGGTGACCTGCCGCCTGCGGGGTAATCTCCAGGTAACCGGCAGATCGGGCAGGGCCGCCCGGATGCGGCGGGCGGCCGGACCGTCGCCGCGCAGTGGTGGGAGGTCGCGTGTCTGAGGCGTACATTGTGGGCGCGGTGCGCACCCCGGTCGGCCGGCGCGGCGGCGGGCTGTCCGCCGTCCACCCTGCCGACCTTGCCGCGCAGGTGCTGACCGAGCTGATCGCCCGTACTGGCGCGGATCCCGCCGCGGTCGATGACGTGATCATGGGATGCGTCTCCCAGATCGGGCCGCAGACCATGGGCATCGCCAGGACGGCGTGGCTGTCGGCGGGCCTGCCCGAGCGGGTGCCCGGCGTCACCATCGACCGGCAGTGCGGATCCTCCCAGCAGGCAGTGCACTTCGCCGCGCAGGCCGTGCTGTCGGGGACCCAGGACCTGGTCGTGGCCGCTGGCGTGGAGAGCATGAGCATGGTGCCGATGGGCTCGACCGTGCTGCTGGCGATGGAGCACGAGATGGCCCCGCCGTTCGGTCACGGCTGGCGGGACCGGTACGGCGACCAGGAGATCTCCCAGTTCCGCGGGGCCCAGATGATGTGCGAGAAGTGGGGGCTCAAGCGGGCGCAGCTGGAGGAGTATGCGCTGGCCAGCCACCAGCGGGCGGTGTGCGCCGTCGACGAGGGCCGGTTCGACCGGGAGATCGCCGCGGTCGGCGAGACGGCGGTCGACGAGGGGCCGCGGCGGGACAGCACGCTGGCCCGGATGGCGGAGCTCAAGCCGCTGCGCGAGGGCTGGGAGCTGACCGCGGCTACGGCCTCGCAGATCTCTGACGGGGCCGCCGCGCTGCTGATCGCGTCGCCGACGGCGGTGCGGCGGCACGGCTTCACGCCGCGGGCCCGGGTACATGCCCTGGCGGTCGCCGGGGCCGACCCGGTGTACATGCTGACCGGTCCCATCCCGGCCACCGAGATGGTCCTGGACTGCGGTCACCTGAGCATCGGCGACATCGACATCTTCGAGGTCAACGAGGCGTTCGCGCCGGTCGTGCTGGCCTGGTCCGCCGAGACCGGCGCGCCGCTGGACAAGACCAACCCCAACGGGGGTGCGATCGCACTCGGCCATCCGCTGGGTGCCACCGGCGCGATCCTGATGACCAAGCTGCTGCACGAGCTCGAGCGGGGCGGCGGCCGCTTCGGCCTGCAGGCCATGTGCGAGGGCGGCGGCCAGGCCAACGCCACGATCATCGAGCGGCTCACCTGACCGGGCAGTACAAGCCGCAGATCGGCTGAGCCCAGCCTCGCCCGTCCCCGGGGCCCGCGCGGTGGCCGCCGTGCGGGCCCCGGGGGGTCTTGGGGAGCTGACCGGCCCTGTGCGGTGGCGCGGCGCGGCGGTTAGGGCTGCGCGGCTAGCTCGGCCATCGGCTCGGCCTGCCGGGCCCCGGCCGGCAGCGCGTCCGCCACATCGGCCGGGTTGGCCCGGCTGACGTACACCTGCGGGCTGATCTCGTGCAGGTCGCCGAGCAGGACGCCGAGACGCTCGTCGTGCTCTAGCTCTACGAAGACCTCGCCGGTCATCTCGGCTATCTTGCGGCCGCGCGGCGCCAGCCGTACCAGCGAGACTGGCTCGCCGGCCAGGGCCTCGTTGAACAGCGCAAGCGTGCGAGGGTCATCGCAGAGAGTGATCCGGATTCGCCACAAGGACATGCCTGCCTCGCATTCTTCTCGGTTGCACTCTTGACAATGCGGCGGCCCCGTTGCCGCGGTGTGTGATCTAAGTAACGATGGCGTGAACGGCTAAGTGCCCGGCCGGCCCTGGACGGGTCCTGGGATCCTCGCTGCCGAGGGTGCCGGTAACCGCCTGTCCGGCGCCGGGGGCGGTGCCGATGGCGGGCCCGGGACCGGGCCGGAACCCGGACCGGGAGCCGGTGCCCGCACGTCGGCCCGGTAGAAGTTCAGGTAGGAGCGGGACGGGGTCGGCCCGCGCTGATCCTGGTAGCGCGAGCCGTACACTGGCGAGCCATACGGGTTCTGGGCGGGCGAGCTGCACCGGAACAGGCACAGCTGGCCGATCTTCATGCCCGGCCACAGCTTGATGGGCAGTGTGGCCACATTGGACAGCTCGAGCGTCACGTGACCGGTGAATCCCGGGTCGATCCAGCCGGCCGTGGAATGCGTCAGCAGGCCGAGCCGGCCCAGCGAGCTCTTGCCTTCCAGCCGGCCGGCGAGGTCGGCGGGCAGCGTCACGACCTCGAACGTGGACGCCAGCACGAACTCCCCGGGGTGCAGCACGAACGGCTCATCGCCCGTGGTTTCCACCAGCCGGGTCAGCTCCGGCTGCTCCACCGCAGGATCGATGTGCGGGTACCGGTGGTTCTCGAACACCCGGAAGTAGCGGTCGAGCCGGACATCGATGCTCGACGGCTGGATCAGCTCGGGCGCGTACGGGTCGAGCCGGACCCGGCCCGACTCCAGTTCCGCCTTGATGTCTCGGTCGGAGAGCAGCACCCTGGCAAACTTACCGGCTCCGGGTGCGCGCGGCCGGGCGTTGCCGACCGCCGCGAGCGGATCTGTACGTCCCGGACGTGCAGCTGCTCGGCGTACCGGCCACCAGGTCGACGATGCGCACCGGCTTGCCCATGTCCAGCACGAAGGTCGCTCCCGGCTCCCTGAGCCGCTAGGCCCGGAGCGGTCCGGTGTTCAGGAGGTATCGGGGCAGCCCGGTCCAGTAGTATGTCCGGGCAGGCAATGCTCCGCCGCGCACATCCGCTGCGCGCGGCCGGGCGCCGTGCGGGTGTAGTTCAATGGCAGAACGTCAGCTTCCCAAGCTGATAGTGCGAGTTCGATTCTCGTCACCCGCTCCACCACGAAACGCCAGCTCAGGCGCATGATCATCCAGTAGTTCCGTTAAGGCCGTCATCCGGCTGGGCTTCGCGTGCCCGTCCCGTGCCCGATGGGCCCTCGTCGGTGTCCAGCTCGGAGATGACGAGCTGGCTCATGGCGGCGGCGATCAGGCGGTCCCGCTCAGTGGTGCGGTGCTGGTAGATCAGCGCGGCGCGGGTGGTGCTGTGGCCCATCCGGCCCATCAGCTCGCGCAGGCTCGCGCCCGTGGCCGCCGCGATGTGGTTGCCGGTGTGGCGCAGATCGTGGAAGTGGAACCCGGGCAGCCCGGCTGCCTCGGTGGCCCGCCGCCAGGTCGCGGAGAAGTTCGGCCGCCGCAGCGGGGCGCCCTTCGGGCCGGTGAAGATCAGGCTGTCATCGCCCGGAGCGGTGTAGCGGTCCAGGTGCGCGGCGATGTCCGGCAGTACGAAGGCAGGCACGGTCACGGTGCGCTTGCCTGCCTCGGACTTGGGCGGTCCCGTGATCAGCGAGCCGTCCACCAGCTCGACCACGGACGCCTCCACGCGGAGCGTGCCCGATGTCAGGTCGAGATGGCGGCGGCGCAGCGCGGCCAGCTCGCCCCAGCGCAGGCTGCCGAAGACCGCGAGCAGGACCAGCGCCCGGTAGCGCGGCTCGATGACGTCGGCCAGGACGAACACCTGCCGGATGGTCGCCACGGGCCGCTCGGGTGACTTCTCCTGCCCCGCGCCCTTGATCCGGCAGGGGTTGCGGCGGATCAGCCCGTCATCAACGGCCGTGTTCATGATGGCCTTGAGCAGCCGGTACGCCTTGGCCACGGTGACCTCACCGATCCCGGCATCGAGCAAGCCCTTGCGCCAGCGGCGGATCTGCGGCTCGGTGATGTCCTGCACGTTCAGCGCGCCGAACGTCAGGACCAGGTGCAGCCGCACCAGGCCCTCATAGAGCTGCATCGTCTTGGGACGCAGGTTCGGCCGCTCGGCCACCCAGGACCGGGCGTAGGGGCCGAACGGCACCCGGCCCGCAGCGGGATCGATCCAGTCGCCCCGGACGATCTCAGCCTCAGCAAGCGTCAGCCACCGCTCCGCATCAGTCTTCGTCGCGAAGGTCCGGTCAGCCGCCCGGTCGATGCCATCAGGCCCCCTGTACCTCGCCTGCCAGCGACCAGACGGCAACCGGCGGACCCGGCCGAAGCGGCGCTTGCCTGCCATCACGCCACCGCCCGGGGACATACCCGGAAGGTGACCGGCTCGACGGTCCCGGCCGCGATGAACTCGGCCAGGGCGGATTCGGGGATGCGGACGTGGCGGCCGACGGGATGCGCTGGACGCCGTAGCGCAGCCAGTTCGCACAGGTGGGGGAGCAGGGCTCATACCGGAGTGCGGCGGCGAGCCGTTCGGCGTGCTCGTGCTGGGCAGGTGTCTGTGCTTGGTGGCAGTCGGCGACGTGCTTGGTCAGGTACTTGGTGAGGTAGCCGATGCACCGGTTCGCGTCCCGGGACCCGCCCAGCACGCCCTGGGCGTCGAACCGCTCACCGAACCGGGCCACGTGCTGCGGCTCGTCCTCCGGGCCGATCGCATCCAGCGCCTCGTCCCAGGTGGGCAGGACTTCCCCAGTCGCGCGGTCGAGGTAGTTGCCGCTGGTCTCGTGCCACACCGGCAGCTCGCCGTCGTGGTAGCGGACGGCCGAGGTGCCCGGCCACCACACCTGGTGGTAGGTGGCGGCGAGCACCTGGCGCAGCTCGGTCCGGGACACGGTGCCGCGCATCGCGATATGGATGTGCGGGGCCAGCCGTCGCTGCGGTTCTATGGCGGCGAAGTACTGCACGTCGTAGCCGAGGAACCGGCGAAGGTTCTGGACGAACCGGTCGAACAGCGCCGCGAAGTGCAGCGCGTCCCGGGCGGCCCGGCCGTAGTCGTAGCGGTCGGGGTCGGCTGGCGTGCCGTCGCTGCCCACGCGCCCGTAGCTTGGGCAGGTCAGCGTGACGAACATCGACGGGCGGAACGCGGTGCCGTCCGGGGCCGTGTACGTCTTGCCTACCGTGCGGGCCGCTACCTTGCGCCGGGGCAGGTCTGGCGCGTCTTGCCGCCGCCGGGTGGACCGGTGACGCCGGGCCGGGCGAGTAGGCAACACCTTCCCACGGACGCCCGAACGGGTGATCTCCTCGTCCAGTTCGCCGTTCAGCGCGTCCAGCTCGGCTGCGTCCTCGTCCTGGTCCCCGGCCCGGTCACGTTCGGCCTGGGTCTCGGCTCGCTTCTCGACCAGCCAGCGCTGCCAGTCGTCCGGGTCGTCCGGGTCAATGACTGGCTCATGATCGAGGTGCCAGCCCTCCCGGCACTGGGCCGCCCGGAGCACCCTGGCCCGTTCAGCGCATGGGGGCGCACACCGAAGCCAGGGTGTGCCCGCACGGCACGAGGATCTGTTCCACCTGTCCCGTGCTGACATCGGTGCGGCGAAGCTGCACCGGCCGCACGCAGGCCCCGTGCTCGGCCGCGATCTGCCGGACCACGGACCGCGCGAGCGGCATCGCCATCCGCTGAGCGCGTGTCCCCGTCCTGGGTTGATCCACTGTCCCCGGCTGGGTCACCAATCACCTCCGTCTCCCTCGGCGGGCCCGTACGGGCGGTCACCGCACATGCGGCACTCCCAGCGCAAGATCCCCGAGCCGTCATCGAGCAGGAACAGGCCCGCGCCGCAGATCGGGCAGGGCTCATCGGTCCGCCACGCCGTCTCTTCCGTCACCGGGCATCACCGGCCTCCCGGGGAGCCGGGACCGGAGTGGCAAACGCGGTCGTCATGGCCTGGATGTCGTCATCGGAGACGAAGGCGGCCCGGACGCGCACGGGATCGGGCGCTGTTTCGGGCCGGACGAAGCCGACCCCGGCCCCGATCTGCTGTGATCACGCCGCGCTCGTCCCGGCGTCGCTGGCCTGCCGTGCCTCGTGCATCCGCGCGCACTCGGCGGCGAACTCCACGGCGACCTTGGCCAGCTCCTCGGCGAAGCGGACGTGATCGGCGGTGATCATTTCGCCGGACAGGTACACCGAGATGCCAAGCCGTCCGGCATGCACGTACAAGCTTGGCAGGCTGGCAACGCTGTACGTGCTGCAAAGCGCCCAGCCGTCCGGCCCCACATGCACGCTCGCGCCACCGAACGAGTCACCCTTGGCGCCGGTCATGCTGCGGTCTCCCGCCCGTCCGGCGCAGCCCGCCCGGAGCGACCCGGGCCCCTGACCCCCGCGGCCTTGAGCGAGTAGGCCAGCCGCCCGGCCTGGTTGACATAGGGCGTTACCGTGAGCCCGGCGAACTCCACCGGCACGAACGGCATCCCAGCCGGGGGAGTGGGCAGGCTGGGCTGGGCACCCGCCGCCACCTTGATCTTGACCGTCTTGTCCCGGGCGGCCGGGTCAGCGTCGATCACTTCCACGACCCACACCGGCTGGCCGGTGGCCTTGTCCTTCGCCTGGACGAAGCGGTCACTGCTCGATGCGTCGAAGTCCCGCATCGGCTCGAAGCCCCCGGCCGCGAATGCGCCGTGCGGAAACACGTGTGCGAACTCCACCGGGATCGGGCCCTGTAGCGCCATCTAATCTCCTCTTCTGCCGCCAGTCGTACTGACGACAACTCGACTTATCAAGTGGAGCATAACGTGATGACTGCAACTTGACAAGACGAGTTATCGAGGACCAGTCAGGAGGAGAACGGGTAAAGATCCTCTAGCTCGTGCACATCACCTGGGAGCACGGCATCCACCACTTCGAGTGGCCGGTCGTCGGCGTCGTAGACGGCCAGGAGCAGGTTCAGCACCGCTCCGCGCTTGGCCATGTTGAGCAGCCGGGATTCCTCGGCCGTCGCCAGGCGGGCGCGGATGCGCTCGGCGACGTGATCGAAGCGGACCCGCTTGACCGCGTGCAAGTGCGCGTGGACGCCGCCGGGGATCGGCTCAGCCTTGGCCAGGTCGGTGCCCTCGGCCACATCGAGCGGGAACCAGGATGACACCAGCTCGGACGGCTCGCCGTCGCGTTCGATGAGCTGGCGGCGCAGCAGGGCCGGAGTGTCCGGCGGGGTGCGGAGCAGCATGGCGACCGCAGAGGGTGCGGCGGCCCGCCCGACGTCCAGGATTGTGCCCTGCCCGGCCGACCCGGCCTCGTCAATGATCAGCTTGCCCGGTCGCGTGCGGTCGGCCAGCACGGCCCGGTTCCGGACGAAGGAGCCCCGGCCATGCTCGCGGTCGATCCACCCCTGGCTTCGCAGCACTTCGAGCGCGCGCACCACGGTCGGCCGGGACACGGCAAACTCGCGCACAAGCTGCGTTTCCGAAGGCAGCAGTGCCCCCGGAGGGTAGGTCCCGTCACCGATACGCCGTTGGATCGCGTTCACGATCTGCGCATACTTCGGAGGGGAGAATTCCAGGTCAGTCATGACGACCGCCTAACAACTCATCGACTCGACTTGTCGAGAAGCTTATCTCTTGATATCACTCCGTGTCACGGGGTCCTCCAGAATGACGGCGGCGATCGTTGCAGGCGGCTCGCCGAGCGCGGCGGCGATCCGGGCCAGAGTCCGCGTCCGGCAGGCCGTCCGGTGCTTCCGTTCGAGCCTGGCCACGGTATCTGGGCTGATACCGGCCAGACCGGCCAGCTCGGCCTGGGCCAGCCCGCACTGGCGCCGCAGTTCGCGGATGCGCTGACCGTTCGCGATGGTGGTCCACCGCTGGGCCCGGTTGCTGGGCATGGTAGCCGTCACGGGCTGGGCCAGTCGAAGCGGGCCCAGACGGTCCGGCCGTCGTGATCGCCTTCGATACCACAGTCGTCGGCCAGGGTGCGCATGATGTCGAGACCGTGGCCGCGCTCGTGATCGGCGACCGATGGAGTCCACGGGCCGCCTTCGTCTTCGACTTCGAGCCAGAAGTAGTCACCGGGACTGACCTTGCCGCGGACGGTAAACGTCCCGCCCGCCAGCCGGGAATGGCTGTGCAGGACGGCGTTGGTGGCCAGCTCCGAGGCGCACACGAGTACGTCGTCGGCCATCGGGCAGCCGCCCAGTAATGCCCGCAGGTCGGCCCGGACGACCCTGATCTGGTCGGCGGTGCCCGGGTAGGTGACCCCGGTCGTGCGCAGGGCGAGAGCCCGAGGCGCCGGTGTTGGCATCACTCCGGCCCCGCCAATCCGGTCCCGGCGCAGTCCAGGCAGACGATCCGGATGGCGCTATCCGACATACCCCGGACGAGCTGGCTCGCGACCCAGCGCCGGGGCCCGCTGTACTTCCATCCCCGTCCGCGGCACGACGGGCAAACCTCGTGCTCAGCAACCTCTGCGGCCTTCATGCCGCCAAAGATCGCGCAATTGCCGGGCCGCTCCCATAACCGCGCGATATCACCCGACGGGATATAAGCTCGCAGTCAGTAACGCCGCATGGACTCTCAGGAACAATCGCCTGACCGAGAGGGATCACGGCATGCCAGGCCGCGGCGTCTTTGATCTCATCGAGATCCCGGACGAGTTCTGGCAGCATCCCAACGTGCTCGACGCTCTGCGCCGCCGGGACATCGGGCGCCTCTTCGTCCTGTTAAACGACGCCACGGGCGTCAGCCAGACACGCCTGGCCATCGCGTGTGACACTACTCAGCCCAAGATCAGCGGCTACATGCGAGGCGTCGCGAAGGTCGAGGAGCTGGACGTTTTCGAGCGGATCGCGGACGGGCTGAACATGCCCGACCCGGCCCGCATCGCCCTTGGCCTGGCCCCGCAGGCCGATCCCATGAGCCCGGCCGCCGCGCCGGTTATCCCGCCACGGGATACCCGCCCGGCCTTGCCTGCTCCCGCTGTATCCGGTCTGCTCAGCGCAGATGCAGGAGACAGCGAGGAGGATGATCCCTCCGTGAGACGGCGAACCTTTGTCGGCCTGACCGGCGCCGCCCTCTTCGGTGCGGTCCTGGCCGACCCCATCCGCAGCGGCCAGGCCGACGCCATCGAGTCCTTCGCGGCCGTGCTGGCCGCCTATGCCCCTGACACGGTCGGCTCGACTCTGGACGAGCCCCCGGATCTGCCGCCGCTGGCCGCCGCCGTCGCCCGCGCCAAGCGCGATTACCAGGCGTGCCGGTACTCCGAGGTGACCGAGAACCTCCCGGCTCTCCTCGGCCGGTTGCAGTCTGCCTGCGCCGTGCTCGACGGCGGGGCCCGTTCGCAGGCCTACACTCTGTCTGCCGAGGCGCACCACGTCGCGGCCAGCATCCTGTTCAAGGTCGGCGATCAGGGCCTGGGCTGGCTGGCCGCGGACCGCAGCATGCAGGCCGCCCGGGCCAGTGAGGATCCGGTGACGGTCGCGTCCAGCGCCCGGATCGTCACCCACGCCCTGATGGGCAGCAAGCATTACAAGGCAGCGACCAACACGGCGAGCACCCTGGCCGCCAAGTTCGACCACGACGTGTCCGCTCACGATTCCGAGTCTCTGTCGGTCTACGGCTCGCTTCTGCTGCGGGGCGCGATCGCTGCCGCCCAGCATGAGAACCGCGGAGGGGCCGACGAGTTGCTGACCGAGGCCGAGGGAGCCGCCGCCCGCCTGGGCGACGATCTGAATCTGCGCTGGACGGCGTTCGGTCCGACCAACGCCAGCCTGCACCGGGTCAACATCGCCGTCACCCTGGGGGACGCGGGCACGGCAATCGACGTCGCCCGTACCGTGGATCTAGGCAAGATCGACGTCACCGAGCGGAAGGCGACCTTTCTCATGGACACCGCCCGCGCGTTCCTGCAATGCGGCAGGCACGAGCGGGCCTACCTCGCGCTCCGGGCGGCCGAGGAGATCGCCCCCGAGGAGATCACCGGCCGCCCTGCGGCCCGCCGCCTGGTCCGCGACCTGATGACCACGGCCCCGCTCAGCGTCCAGCGCCAGGCCGAGGACTTCGCCCGCCGGATCGGGGTCACCGAATGACCCAGGACGGCCGCGTCCTGACCGTCATCGTCTGCGGCGCAGGCCCAGCTTCTGAGATCGGCCAGCTCATCAAGCTCGCCCAGGAAAACGGCTGGACCGTTCAGGTCGTGGCCACTCTCGCCGCGCTCGACTTCATCGATGTCCCGGCCATCGAGGCCCTGACCGGCAGCCCGGTCCGCAGCCAATACCGCAAGCCCGGCGAACCCAGGTCCCGCCCGGCCGACGCCATCATCGTCGCCCCGGCCACCTACAACACGATCAACAAGTGGGCCAACGGCATCAGCGACACCTACGCCCTAGGCATCCTCGCCGAGACCACGGCCCTGGGCATCCCCATCGTCGTCCTCCCCTTCGTCAACTCAGCCCTAGCCGCCCGCGCCCCGTTCCGCCGCAGCGTCGAGGACCTACAGCGTGAGGGCGTCCGTATCCTGCTGGGCTCTGATGGCGTTGAACCCCACGAACCGCACACCGGCGGTGAACTCATCGCCACTTACCCCTGGCACTCGGCACTCGCCGAAGCCGAACGCCTCGTTGCCGCTGCGACCTTCCACTGATGCCCATCGACAGCGTGCCCCACTGCTTGCCCCACTGCGTTGCCGAATAAGGCCGTACTGGATCAAGGCGGCGCCGCTGAGCCCGACACCTGCGCCGGGCTCGGCCTTGTCGGCCCGCCCGGCGCGCGCCATGCCTTCTCGGCCTGACCAACTCGCCGACACAGGTATGAGTCCTGCTCTGCCACGTGGGGAGGCAGAGAACTGCCACCACGCGGCTGTTCAGTACGGTTATGCACGCTGTTCGAGCACGCTCAGATCAGGTGAGAAACACAGGCTGTCACCATCGAAGGCGCTTAGTGACGTGACGTCAGTTCGTATGTGTGTTCTAATCGGTTGGGTAAGCGTGCAGTTGGCTGGATGGGGCGAAGTGACGATGCCAGTGCGATGCGCATATGCGTTCCCGCAACGTCCAGGCAGATCGCTCACGCGGTTGATGCCCCGCAACCGTGTCCCAAGTCAGACGGTCGTGCAGAGGCGCTGGGCTTGTTGGATACCGTGCCCCCAATGGGTAGATGCCGGGCAGCTTGGCGCAACCAAGACACGAACACGGGTTACCCAGCACATCCATGGCCCCAGCCCGACATGTGGAGGTGAGAAGAACCGGACGAAAGCTGAGAAGCGCTACCAATCAATGCTGCCGCCTGACACAATTCCAGTGCGCATACCGGCGCATGGGAGCGGTGAATGTTGTGGTCGTTAAGTCTCATGTTTTGAGACGGGAAGGGAGATGTGATGGCACGCAGTGATCTTCTCCGAAGACTGTTTGCTGCATACTCCCGTGCGGATGACCGTGAGTTTCGTGCCGCAGCCATGGATATCATTGCCGATGAGCGCCGTAAACAACATGGTTTGCTTGCGAATGAGCTGGAACACGCTCTTGTGCGCGACTTGCGACCAGGTGCTTCTGACCCGCTAACTCTACGACCAATACCTAAGACCAGGGATGATCGGCCCCTTCTCAGGGTAACCAAACCTGAGCGAGAATTGCGAGATCTTGTCTTCACTTCTCTGGTTAGCGAAGTAATTTCAGAGATTGTTGTCGAGAATCATGCCCGTAGTATTCTGGCTGGCCAGAGCTTGCGTCCCAGGCAGCGAATTGCGCTAATCGGTCCCCCGGGAACGGGGAAATCGGCTGCCGCCCATGCGATAGCCGCTGAACTCAGTCTGCCGGTTGCTGTTGCTTCAATCGCTGCGCTTACCTCCTCATACCTTGGGGAAACTGCCCGAAATATAGAGGCGGTTGTGAGATTCGCAGAGTCCATGCCTTGCGTTTTGGTTTTTGATGAAGTAGATGCGCTTGTCGGTGAGCGATCTCATCAACAGGACCATGCTGAGATGCGGCGCGTCGTGGCAACTGTGCTTCAACTATTCGATGATGTCCACGGCGAATCGCTACTGATTGCAACTTCTAATCATCCGTCGCTGATTGATCATGCGCTGTGGAGGCGTTTCGACGAGGTTATTGCTCTGTCCACCTTGGATGAAGAGGGTGTTCGGGAATTGCTCGATCTGAGAACCAGGGCAACTCCGCGGAACCTTTCCATCTCAGACTGGGCCGCTCGATTGAAGGAACTTCCGCCCGCCGAGATCGAAGCGGTATGCATTGATGCTTTGAGACGGCGGGCGCTGAGAAATGAACGCTGGCTGACCGACGAATTGTTTGCTGACTCCTTCACGTCATGGGAGAGGCGCCAAGCATCCCTTGCGAGACTATCTGACAACGTATTTGACTAAAAGTCGTCGGGGGTTTACGCTCCGTGCGTGACTTCCACAGGAGAGCTGCCTGGCCTGAGACCTCGTCACGCCCACCTTCGGCTCTCGGAGGCGATCACTCCGGGACCGCGACACAGGCGGCGACGGGGCTTCGGTGGCGCGCCTGCCTTCAAGGACCGCAGTAGTCATGCCAGGGACATACGTCAGCAGACGCTCCGCGTCATCGCTACCCAGCAAAGGCGAGTGAAAGTCCTCGGTGTGAAGCCGGAACTCGTTCTTGTACTCGAATCGAATCGTCAAATCGCCCCGGATGACGTTGCGCAAGCTGGGCTTCAAATCCTTGAGATGCGTAGCGACAAGGTCCTCGTCGCCTTCGCAAGTGATCCAGAGATGGAGGGGTTCCTTAGCAGATGCGACCGGTACGGTCTCGGGCCAAGGGGAATCACTGCCAGAGGGAACGAACGACCTGCTGAGTACGAGAGCCTGTTTGATGCCGTCGAGACAGCGCGTCCGCTCACAGAAGAGGACATCATCGATGAGTCAGTAACTCGACTCCTTACCGAGGCTCCGAGTGTCTTGAGGCTCGATGTTTCTTGCTGGTGCCCTGATGAAGCCGACGCTGCTCAGCGCCGTTTCGATGAGCTTAAGGCCGCCGTAGCAACCGCCGGGGGACGAGTCTTGGACAGCGTTCTTCGTTGGGAAGCTGGCCTTTCTCTCATCCGGGCTGAGCTGCCGTCGCCAGCGGTACGCGAGCTAGGACAACTTGACCGTGTTCGTCGTATTGTGGCCCTACCTGAACCAAGACTCACACTCCCCCAGGTGATGCGGGCTACACCAAGCGATCTGCCACATGTGTTGAGCCCAGAATCCGACGGCCCAGTCCTTGGAGTCGTTGACTCGGGTGTCGCAAGTTCCCATCCTTTGCTTGCACCCGCTGTGCTTGGGGCTGAATCGGTGGGTAGCCTAGGAGATGGGGGTGACCGGGTTGGGCACGGGACATTGGTTGCCAGCCTGGGTCTGTATGGTTCACTCGAAGACCACTTGGCCACTTCAGCTAGTTCAATCCGTCCGTGTGGGCGCCTAGTAAGCGTTCGAGTCTTGGACGACCAAGGACGCTTTGTGGACGATCACTTGTGGGAAGTGCAGCTGATTGAGGCCATGGAGGTCGCTGTACAGTCCGGTGCCCAGGTCATCAATCTGTCTATTGGTGATCCACGGTTTCCATATCAAGGACCTCGCCCGACGGCTCTCGGCGCCGTCATCGACCAGTTTATTCGACAGAACAAGGTTGTTGTAACTATAAGTAGCGGCAACTACGTCCCGTGGAATGACCAAATCGATGAATTGACGACTGAGAATTACCCAAAGGTCATGCTTGAGGCAAGTGATAGTGGACTCCTCGATCCCGCACCCGCAGCTCTTGCGCTAACGGTCGGTGCACTGTGTGCTGATCGAGGACAGGGTGCCAAGCCTGTCACCGACAGCGTAGACGTAATTCCTGTAGGTGGACCTGGTAAGCCTAGTCCTTTGTCGCGGATAGGCCCGGGGCCAATGAAGATGGTGAAACCAGAGCTGGTCGCACCTGCTGGCAGCCTTTCGGTTGATCTTCTAACGTCACGTGTGAGTTGGCAAGACCCCTCTACCCAGGTTGTTGGCGCTGGGATTGGTGGCACGTCAAATCTCTTGGCAAGAGATTCGGGTACGAGTTACGCCACCCCGCTAGTCAGCAATGCCGCACTCCGGGTGATTGGCCGGTATCCGCAGATCTCAGGTAACGCAGTTAGGGCATTGTTGCTATGCTCGGCCGACGAGACCGAGCGTGTAGTGGATGGACTTACTGACGCCAAGCTGCGTGGGCAGCAGATGCGCTTGACGGGATATGGCCGCGTATCAGCAGAGCGGGCCGAAGTGAGCGAAGATCACCGCGCTGTTTTGGTGGCCGAGGGTGAAATAACAATTGATGACGTTCACCTTTATGCAGTTCCGATCCCTTCAAGCTTCTTCACTTCAGGCGGATCTCGACGGGTAACTGTGGCTCTTGCCTACGATCCGCCCGTCCGAGCAACCAGGCTTGAATACCTTGCTAATCACATGGAGTTCCACGCCTATCACGGCGCGTCGCTGGAAGAAGTGCGGGATGCGTATACGCGTCCGCAAAGAACAGAAGATGAGGATCCTGCCGAGCTTAGGCGTTTCCATATTGACCTTCAGCCATCGGCTAGAGGTAGAGGTAAGGGTGCGAACCAGCTTGGCACCAAAACGTTTCTTCAGCGCTTTAACGATGCTAGAGGTTCGCAACTCGTTATAGCGGTCAAGAACACGAACCGGTGGGACACATCAGAGGCTAGGCAAGGGTATGCTCTTGCGGTCGTACTTGAGCGGGACCACGACCATGTGCCCGTATACGCTGAGCTTCGTGCGAGACTTCAGGCGATTGCGGAAATCGAGCTTGAAGCGGAAGCGTAATGTTCAACCTGTCACCTGGCGACGGGTCGATCCCGTCTTCCTCGCCGCTCGATGTTCTCGGCCGAACCCTCCGAGTCAAGGCCAAGCCGCTACGCGGTCCAAAGCCGCGAAGTTAAGGGTCTGGCGCGGTTGTCAAGGGTGTATCGCCTGATGGCATGGGGTGGCAGGAAGACGGGACCTCTGGTAGATCGGGGTCAATCCTTCACGATCTTCCCGGACACCGGA